>JAZNIJ010000077.1:0-13227 GCA_045577455.1 Eubacteriales bacterium | reverse complement strand
CTATATATCATTGAAAGATGCAAGATTTTATGATATAATTGAAGTATAGAAAGGTGGTTTTGATATGTTTAAGTGGATTTCCAACCTATTTAAACCAACCCCAGATAAGATTGAAGAACGGTTGTTATCGCTATTTGATTTCCTGCTGAACACTTACGGATTTTCTTATTCCAAAGAAGAATTGGGCAATGCCGTTGATAAAAAATGATTATTTATATCACTTGCAAAAAAACTAATTGGTGTACACTGAAAAGAAGAACACAAAATGATATATTGTACATCGATAAAAATAATTGGAAAGTATATAGTTGAGTTTTTCTTTGAACATTTTTATAATACAAAAAACCGTAGCTGTTAAATTGAAGCTACGGTTAATTTTTTAAAGCTCCTCAACGGTGATAACACCGGGAATTTCTGATATTTGAGACATTATATTCTCATGGGATTGTCGTTTGTAAAAACGGATAGTGAAAACAACATTGCATTTTTCGTTATCACCTGTATTGATTCGGTTAAACTCAATATCAGTGATTGTTGCAGCTTTGTCGCTGAAATGAGCAAGAATATCATCAAGAACCTTTGGGTACTCAAATTCAACATAAACATTCATCAGCTTTGCTGTTGAAATAATAAAATGTTCAAATTTAACAAGAATCAGCTCTGCAAGAATGATAAGAAGAGTTCCAATCAAAGCTGCTTCATAATATCCTGCACCGATGGCAAGACCAATTATAGCACAAGTCCAAAGACCTGCGGCTGTCGTAAGTCCCTTAACCTGTCTTCTTGCAGTAACAATTATAGTTCCTGCACCAATGAAACCCATACCTGAAATAACTTGAGCACCTATTCTTGACGGGTCTGTTGCAAGTCCTTGCTTGTATAAATACAGACCTGTTGCAGTTGTCATCATTGCTCCCATACATACGAGAGTGTGGGTGCGGAATCCGGCACCTCGTCTTTTGTATTCTCTTTCAAGTCCTATTAAGCCGCCTAAAATTAAGGCAAAAATAAATCGTATACAAACTCCCATAAGGGATGTCTCTCTTGCTGCTTTTATAAATTCGGATATATTCATATGTAACCTCTGATTATGCTTCTTCTATGGAGATAACGCCTTTGATATTCGCAATAGACGCAATTACATCGCTGTGTTGTTTTCTTCTTGGCAATCTCATTTCAATAAGAACACTTGGAGACTCATTTTTTAAATTTTTAAGATTTGTAATTTCAGAATCATAAACCTTTATATCCATTTCTTGCACAGTTTTAACAATATCTGTGAGGACGGATGTTTCAGACATAATAACCGTTATGTTCATATTTTGGCTACTTGAAATGAGTATTTTTTCAACTCCTGTAAAAAAAGAGATAGTGAGCCATACCATAATACAACCAATGATGGCACATTCATAAAATCCGGCACCAATACAAATACCCATACAAGCACATGCCCAAAGCCCTGCAGCTGTTGTTAAGCCCTTAGTTTGTTGATGCGATGTAACAATAATTGTTCCTGCACCAAGGAAACCTATGCCGTTTATCACTTGTGCCCCAAGACGAGAAACATCAACACTTATTTGGAGAATCTCAAAAAAATATCTACTGATGCACATTGCCATTGTTGCACCCAGACAAACTATTATATGTGTTCTGTATCCCGCGGGTCTTCTTTTCCTGCCACGCTCAATACCAATAATTCCGCCAAAGATAACGGATAATGTTAATTTAATGGTGAGAGCCAAAGGTTCTGCACCTCGCAATGAGTTAATAAATTCTTTAATAGCTTCCATAATAAACCTGTATAATTTCAAAAAATCAAATAGCTGTATTATGTGATAAATCAGATAACAGCCCCTAAAAAGAAAAGTATAAATTAAAAATTAGTTTTTTCTTAGATTATATATTACAAACATTTTTTCACTTAATAATGTGAATATATCATATAACATTCATCTTGTCAATGAAATTTTCCAAAATTCAATATCAGTTTTCTAAAATATCAGATAATTGATGATGAAATTTTGTTTTTTTGTTCTTAAAATTTCTTATTTTGCAATGAATTTTATTTTTGTTGACTTGAAATATGAATTTTAATCCAAAAATGTTTTCAATTTTTCTATTGATTTAATCCTTGATTGATGATAAACTTCTTTCGTATATCATTGCATTTGGGGGGATTTTATTGAATACAAAACACGAAATGATATATGATGAAATGTCTGAAAAGATTCTTATGACTGCAAAAGATATTGCAACCGAGTATGGTGGTTCTGCGGTTACCGTAAGGAAAATTCTTAAAGAGCTTGGTATAACAAATAGAGTTTTTTATAATAGATTTCATAATGTAAATGAAGTTCTGGAAATATTATATAGAGAGACTGTTGTTAAAATAAGAGAAAGTTTGGCAGCTGCTATTGACGAAAGAAAAGATTTTTTTGATCATGTTACTGATATCGTTGCAAATACTTTAAGTATATCATATGACCATAAAAAACGATTTAATAACTATATATTCCAAAATGATTCAGTTTCAAGTAGTAATTATACATGGTGGATTAACGAAATAGTTCGTTTAATTGAGTATGCTAAAGCAAAAAAACTGATAAAAGATGTCGATTCTAAGGGATTAAGCTATGCAATATGGTGTTTTTGCAGAGGATATAATGCAGATGCCGTAAGCCGAAATATCCCAAAGGAAGATGCAATAAGAAACTTTAAATACTGTTTTGGTTTATTGCTCGATGGTTTGAAAAAACAGAATTGTATAATGGCTTAGTTAATAAATATATTTCAGTATATGCGGAAAATTTCCGCTTTGTTTTACACAGCACACAGTGTGCTATGTTTTGAAGTTTTCTTTTTCCGAGAAAATTGGTTTCAGAAAGGAATATTTTAATGAAAAAAGAAATATTACATCAGAAAAAAGAGTTTACAGATGTTCGGGAGCTCTTGGAATTTGTGGCTGTTGAGTATATCGATAAATGCGCATATTCATATAAGCCGAATCCTAATAAGAGTGATATTGTAAGAAGGTCGTTTAATCAGCTCAGAGACGATGTCAGAGCATTGGGAAGTGAGCTTATCTCAATGGGATGCACAGGAAAACATTGTGTTATTATGGGTAAGTTTTCTTATCAATGGGCAATAACATATTTTGCTGTTCTTGCGGTTGGTGGTGTTCTCGTTCCTCTTGATGGAGAATGGAACGCTGAAGATTTGGCAGATACCGCCTCTAAAGCAGATGCTTCTTTCTTGTTTTGCGATGAAGATTTGGCAGAAAAGGGAAAAGCAATTGCGGATAATGTTGAGCTTTTAGCACCTATAGTATACCTTCAGGCGAAAGAGAATGAAAGAAATCTTTTAACTTTGAAAGCAAGCGGTCAGATGAAGTTTTTAAAGTCTCCTGATGCTTATTTCAATGCTGAGATAGATCCCAATGCCTTGGCGCTTCTTGTTTTTACATCCGGAACAACAGGCAAAGGAAAAGGTGTAATGCTTAATCAGAGAGCAATTCTTTCTGATCTTTCTGAGGTTGTTCAGTATGTTGATTTTTCCTCTAAAACTATTGGCGTTCTTCCGCCTCATCATACTTATGGTTCATCTGTAATGCTTTTAGGGCATGCAATGATTGGCTGTGAAGTTTATATTTCTGCTGGCTTGCGATATGTTTCAAAAGAGCTCAAGGAACAGAAGCCGGGTCATCTTATCCTTGTTCCACTTTTCCTTGAAACTTTTTATCGTAAAATTTTGTCAACAGTAAAAAAACAAGGAAAGGAAGATATTCTTAAAAAGACTATAAAGGTTAGTAAGATTCTTAGAAAAACAGGTGTGGATTTAAGAAAAAAATTATTTGAATCTGTGAGAGATGCTTTTGGTGGAGAGCTGAGAATGGTTATCACCGGAGGTGCACCAATTTCACAGGAAATAGTTGATTTCTTTGATGATATCGGCATCTCAACGCTCAATGGATATGGTATAACTGAGTGCGCACCCATAGTTTCTGTAAACAGAAGCAGAAGAAAGGTTGGCGGAAGCGTTGGACCTGTTCTCGGAATTGATACTGTTAAAATTGATAATCCTAACGAAGACGGCGAGGGCGAAATTCTTGTTAAGGGTTCAAATGTAATGCTTGGTTATTATAAAGACCGTGCTGCAACCAAAGCCGCCTTTGATAAAAACGGATATTTCAGAACGGGTGACTATGGCAAGCTGGACAGTAATAATGTTTTGTATATCACCGGCAGAAAAAAGAATCTTATCATTCTGTCAAACGGAAAAAATGTTTATCCTGAAGAAATTGAAAATGAGCTTATGACTGTTCCGGGTGTTCTTGAAATTGTTGTTTATGAAGGTCAGAGCAGAAAGGGCATTGCATCAAATGCAATTGTTGCAGAGATTTATCCCGATTATGATTACTGTAAGAAAAATGGAATCAATGATTTAAAGAATCATTTCAAAAAATATATCGATGAATATAACAAAACTGCAGTTTCATATAAAAAAATCAGTATTCTTAAAGTTAGAAAAGATGAGTTCCCTAAAAACACATTAAAGAAAATTATGCGTTTTAAGCTGGATATGACAATAGATTGATTTAAGTATAAGACTAAAGCTGAATTTAAAAACAGAAAAAAATTCACTTACTGTAAAATTTGCATTTTGTAAGTGAATTTTTTCTTTTTTTATAAGGTATTTTTGAAAATTCCGTTGACATTTGAGAAGTTTTGATATATACTTATAAAAGTATCTTGGGATATGTTGTCATCATCTTTCTTGGAGGATATAAAGTGAGTAAGATATATGCATCGCAAAACAAAACTAAATTTGTTGATAGATTCTTTTTGTCTTATACAAACGAAGAAGAATGGCTTAATTCAATGGCTCAAAAAGGGATGCATCTTGTAAAAAAGAGCTTTTACAGATACTATTTTAAATATGATCCTGATATGAGTTGTAAATATACGGTTGAGGTTTTTGATCATCCTGCTGATAGTCCGATTAACTCTCAATATATTGAATCAAAAAAGAGGTCTGGGACAGACCTTGTTGATTATTATAAATGCAGGGCATATTTCCGAACAACATCAAACGGATATGCTTCTGAAAAAAATATCGCTTCTAAAACAAGAATGCGTACAGTTGCAACATTATTTTCTGTTCACCTTATGCTTTTTTTAACCTCTGTTGCAATGTTTGTGTATAATTGCGTTTCATGTCTTAATTTCACGGTTGAGAATTCAAAAGAAACAATGAGTGCTCTCGTTTCTGAGTTTTCATTTTTTGGATTTTTTGAAAAGCTTTCTTCTCTTATAGGTCTTCATAAATTACTTGGAAACTATCAGTCAACACCTCTTGTTCTTATGTTTTTTATTCTGCTTGTTGCTTTTTCAATTCCAACAGCAGTTTATTTGAGGGAGGTTGTTGTAACAAAATCCATACGAAAGAAAAAATAAATCAGGTTTGTACATTCTGGTGTATCAGAATAGATTTATCTGCTTTTATGTAGGACAAAATGGAAAATAGAATGGATAAAACGGTTTTACTTGGGATTTCAGGCGGTGTTGACAGTGAATATGCAGCCGCACTTTTAAAGAAAAACGGCTATAATGTTGTTGGAATGTATATAAATATGCTTAATAAGAGCATCTATTCTGTTGCTGATGTTGCTGATAAGCTCGGTATACAATTGATTGTCAAAAATGCAGAAGAAGCATTTAAAAACTTTGTAGTTTCTCCTTTTATTAACAGCTATAGGGAAGGAAAAACCCCAAATCCATGTGTTGAGTGTAATCGTTTTGTGAAAATAGATTACTTATATAACGAAAGTGTTAAACTCGGCATACCATATATCGCAACAGGACATTACGCCAAAATATCGAAAGCGAATGACCGCTTCTTTATAAAACGAGGTGTGGACGAAAAGAAAGACCAAAGTTATTTTTTGTGGAAGCTGGAGATGAAGCATCTTTCTAAATTGATTTTCCCTCTTGGTGATATAATAAAGGAAAATATTTTGCCACCATCAGAAAGCGGATACAAAGAAAGTCAGGATATATGCTTTATTCCAACCGATTACAGAGATTTTTTAAGGGAAAAAAAAGTAACTTCACCTAGAGGTTTTTTTAAAGATTCCTTTGGAAATATAGTTGGAGAACACAATGGAATTATTAACTATACAAGGGGACAGAGAAAGGGCTTGGGAGTTGCTTTAGGATATCCTGCTTATGTTACTAATATAGATGTTAAAGAAAATGTAATCACCCTTGGGAGTCGTGAGGAGCTTACTGTTCACAGCTTTAAGGTTAATAACCTTAACTTTCAGTCTGTAGAGATGTTTTCGGGCGAGAGGGAGTTTTATGTTAAAACAAGATATCGTTCAAAGCTCCGTAAGGCGAATGTGAGAATTGATTCCCAAATAGCAACAGTTGAGCTTGCAGAAGGGGATGACCTTGTTACAGCAGGTCAGTCTGCTGTTTTTTATGACGGTGATAATATTGCTTTTGGCGGAGAGATTATTGAGGAGAGCATGAAATGAAAGAAGAAAAATATACAATACCTCTGAAGTCTATTGAAACTGAATTTGAGCTTGACCCTGTATGGGTTCCCGAAAATATGGATGATTGTTTTGTTGAGCGTGCTGATATAAGCCGTCCTGGTTTACCGCTTGCTGGCTTTTATGAAAACTTTGAACCATCAAGATTACAGCTTATAGGGTACATGGAGCATAGTTACCTTGAAAACTTATCTTCAGAAGACAGAACAAAAACTCTTGATAAGTTTTTTTCATACAAAATGCCTGCTGTCATTGTAACAAGTGGACTTGTTATTTTCCCTGAAATGAAGGAAATGGCAGAAAAGCATAGGATTCCCTTATATTCAACCGAAAAGTTTACATCTCCCTTGATGGCTGCTTTAATTGGGTCTTTGTCTGTTTCCCTTGCCGAAAGAATAACAACTCATGGAGTTTTTGTTGAAGTATACGGTGAAGGCGTTTTGATTTTAGGAGATAGTGGAATAGGAAAGAGCGAAACCGCCATAGAACTGATAAAGCGTGGCCATCGTCTTATTGCAGATGATTCTGTTGAAATTAAAAAAACATCAGCAAGAGCTCTTGTTGGTTCAGCTCCTGAGTTGATAAGACACTATATTGAGCTTAGAGGTATAGGAGTTGTTGATGTAAGGCGTCTTTTTGGTATGGGTTCAATAAAGCTCAGTGAAAAGATTGATATGGCAATAAATCTTGAAATTTGGGAACAGGGGAAGCTGTACGAAAGAATGGGGCTTGATGAGGAATTCATGGAAATTCTTGGTATAAAGATTCCATCTATAACTATCCCTGTAAAGCCGGGTAGAAATTTAGCTGTTATAATTGAAATTGCTGCAATGAATAACAGACAGAAAAAAATGGGGTATAACACTCCTTTAGAGCTTGCAAATAAAATTGCAGCAATGTATGAACAAGAAAAAAAATAATAAAATTTATAAATGTAAAATACTAAATATATTTTGGAGGATGAATTATGTATTATTTAGGAGTAGACTTAGGTGGAACAAATATTGCGGTTGGTGTATGTGATGAAAACGGAAAAATTTTAATTAAGGGTTCTGTTCCTACACCTTATTCTTTGCACAACCATGAATCACTTCCCAACGAAGAAAGAAATGCTCTTGCTGATATAATAACAAAAGCAATTTCAGATCTTTCTTTGAAACTTATAAATGATTTGGGCATAACAATTAACGATATTGAATATGCCGGTATTGCAACTCCGGGCGTATCAAATAATGAAACAGGAAACATCGTTTTTGCAAGTACATTGCCTTTCAAAGAATATGCAATGAGAGCAAGATTCACTCATTTTTCAGGAATTAAAAATGTTTACATTGAAAACGATGCAAACGCCGCAACTAAAGGCGAAGTAATGTGTGGCTGCGCTAAGGGCGCTCAGAACGCAATTATGATAACACTCGGCACAGGTGTTGGTGGTGGTATCATCATCGATGGTAAAATCTATTCTGGTTCAAACTTCTCAGGTGCAGAAGTTGGTCATACTGTTATTGTTGCTGATGGCGAGCTTTGCACTTGTGGAAGAAAAGGATGTTACGAAGCATACGCATCTGCCACAGGTCTTGTTAAGCTCACAAAAAAAGCAATGGAAGGCAACAAATCAAGCAAAATGTGGGAGCTTTGCGATGGCGATATAAACAAGGTAAACGGACGCATTGCATTTGATGCATGGAGAGCAGGCGACGAAACAGCAAAGAATGTTGTTGATGAATATATCAAATATGTTTCTGTAGGCGTTATTAACCTTATCAATATTTTCCAACCTGAAATCTTTATTATAGGTGGCGGTATTTCCAACGAAAAAGAAACTCTTATTAACCTTATTCAGCCATATGTAGATAAAGAAGATTATTCAAGATATAACAAAGACAGAGCCAAGCTCGTTATTGCAACTCTTAAAAATGATGCAGGTATAATTGGAGCTGCAATGCTTGGTAAATAAATATAATTATATACCCAAAAGGAAAAAATAGTTTTAATATGAAAAATGAAAACAGTTACAATCCTGTTGCATTCGATATGCTTGAAACAATTGTTTTAAGAGGACTTTGCTTTCTTCCGTGTACAAGAGTAACATTTGAAATTGGAAGACCCCGTTCAATTAAAGCTCTTATGCTTTCGATTGCAACAGAAAGAACAATCTTTTTGGTTCCTCAAAAAGATATAAATGTTCAAGAGCCGAAAAAAGATGATATTTGCAAAACAGGTGTAGTTGGTTACATAGAAAAATGCAAAAAATTGGAAAATGGAAATTTTCAGCTTGTTGTATATTGTAAATATCGTTCTAAGGTTTATGATTATGAGGTTAGAAACGGAGTTACATTTTGTAGAGTTACCCGTTGTAAAACCGATAACGATAATTTCTCTCATTCTGAAAAATTGTTTCAGATTCAGAAATTATGGAGCTTTTTGGATGAATTCACATCAATAACCTCAATCAAAAATGCTGAAGGCATTGATGAAGCAAGAAAAATGTCTGATTTGGGTGATATGGTAGATTACCTTTCATCGCTTCTTTTCACAAGCGTTGAAAGCAGACAAATGATTCTTGATGAATTTGATTCAAGCGTAAGAGCCGAGAACTTTTGTGCGCTTATCGTTAAAGAAGCAGTTGAAGCTGAGCTGGAAAACGAACTTGCTTCTAAAACAATGGCGTCTATAAAAGAAGCTGAAAAGAATCATTTTCTCAGAGAACAGCTTCGTATTATTCAGAACGAATTAAATGAGGGTTTTGCCGAAGAAGATGAACTTCAAGAGGATGACGGTGATTATTACACAAGGGTAAAAAACGCAGATATTCCATCCGAAGTAAGATCCAAACTTTTGAAGGATGTTGCGAAGCTGAAAAAAATGCCATTTGGCTCTATGGAAAACAGCTTGCTTTCCTCTTATCTTGATGTTTGCCTTGAAATGCCTTGGAATGTTGCTTCTGATGATACTATTGATATAGAAAAAGCAAAAAAGACACTTGATGAACAGCATACTGGAATGGAAAAGGTAAAGGAAAGAATCCTTGAATACCTTTCTGTGAAGCTACTTAACAAAGACCCTGCAAGTCAGATTATCTGTCTTGTTGGTGCACCTGGTGTTGGTAAAACTTCCATTGTAAGCTCAATTGCTGAGGCAATGAATAGAAAATATGTCAGGGTATCTCTTGGTGGTATTCGTGATGAAGCTGAAATAAGAGGACATAGAAAAACATATGTTGGCTCTATGCCGGGCAGAATAATCAACGCAATAAAGTCAGCTGGAGTTAATAATCCATTGATTCTTCTTGATGAAATTGATAAATTAACTGCTGATGCCCACGGAGACCCAACATCAGCACTTCTTGAAGTTTTAGATAGCGAACAGAACCATTCTTTCAGAGACCATTTTATAGAAGTGCCTTTTGATTTGTCTAAATGCTTTTTCATTGCAACTGCAAACACACTTTCAACAGTTCCAAAGCCACTCCTTGATAGAATGGAAGTAATAGAGCTTGAATCTTATACTGAGGTTGAAAAACTTGCAATTGCTAAAAATCATCTTGTTCCAAAGCAGTTAAAACGCCATGGCTTAAAGAAAAGTCAGGTTAAATTTGCTGACACAGCTATTATGAAAATAATAGATTGTTATACAAGAGAAGCAGGGGTGAGAAACCTTGAAAGAGAAATTGCCTCTATATGCAGAAAATGTGCAAAGATTATTGTAACTGGTGAGAAAAAATCTATAACAGTAAACGATAAAACAGTAAAAGACCTTTTAGGCCCCGAAACATTCGAGCGTGATACAATATATGCAGAAGATAATGTGGGCATAGTAAACGGTCTTGCGTGGACATCTGTTGGCGGAGAGCTTCTCAGAATAGAAGCAATTTCAATGGATGGTAGCGGTAAGGTTGAGCTTACAGGTTCTTTGGGAACTGTTATGAAAGAATCTGCAATGGCAGCAATCAGCTATATAAGAAAGCATTCCAATGAATATGGAATAGATTCATCCTTTGGTTCAAAGAAGGATATCCATATCCATTTCCCCGAGGGAGCTGTACCAAAAGATGGTCCATCTGCAGGCATTGCAATAACTTCTGCTATTCTTTCTGAGCTTTCAGGAAGAAAAATTAAGCGTGATGTTGCAATGACAGGTGAAATTACATTAACGGGTAAGGTGCTTCCTATAGGTGGCCTTAAGGAAAAAACAATGGCTGCATATAAGGCAGGTGTGAAAACTGTTATCCTTCCAAAGGCAAATGAAAAAGATATCTCCAAACTTGGAAAATTTATTAAGGAAAAGCTGGAATTCAGATATGTTTCATCTTATGATGAAGTTGTATCTTCAGCTTTTGTGGAATAAGAGATGGAAATGAATATGGGAGGTATTAACCTCCATAATACAGAACTAATAATAACCGCAGGACTCTCTTCTCAACTTATAAAGACGGGAGTTCCTCAGGTTGCTTTTTCGGGTCGTTCCAATGTAGGCAAAAGCTCTTTGGTTAATTGCCTTCTCGGAAGAAAAAAACTTGCAAGAACAAGTGCAACTCCTGGTAAAACAATAACGGTAAACTATTATCAGGTTGATAAAACTGTAAATCTTGTGGACTTGCCAGGATATGGATATGCAACTCGTTCTCATGAGTCTAAAAAGAAGTGGTCTGCGTTAACTCAGGGTTATTTCGAGAATAATGATGCCTTGAAGCTCGTTTTACAGCTTGTGGATGCAAAAGTTGGTGTTACTAAAGATGATGCCGCAATGATAGAATGGCTTAATTATTTCGGAGTGCCATATTTAGTTGTTGCAACAAAATGTGATAAATTAAATAAAACTGAGCTTAACAAAGCTGCAACAAAACTTGTTTCATCAGATTGTTTTAAAGAGGGAACAGAATGTATTTTGTTTTCATCTGAAAAAAATCTTGGCAGAGATGCTTTATGGGAACTCATAATTAAAAAAGCATTGGGTAATGCTTAATCAGGAGGTATTATATGTTATACGATAATCTTTCAATAGGCGAAAACGGACATTTGTTTTTTGCAGGAATGGATACTGTGGAGCTTGGTAAAAAATATTCAACTCCTCTTTATCTTATAGATGAAAATAAAATAAGGGAAAATTGCAGACTTTATAAAACATATGTTGAAAAGTATTTTGGCGGCAAAGGCAGAGTTTTGTTTGCAAGTAAATCTCTTTCTTATAAGAATATTTATGAAATCGTCGGAAGCGAAGGAATGTATATTGATGTAGTATCAGGTGGTGAGCTTTATACTGCGTATAAAGCAGGGTTTGATACATCAAAAATGTATTTCCACGGTAACAACAAAACCGATTTTGATATCAGTGATGCTATTGATAAAGGCGTTGGTTATTTTGTTGCTGATAATGTTGAAGAGCTTACAAGCATAAACCGTATTGCAGGCGAAAAAAATGTAAAACAAAATGTTCTGCTTCGTATAACTCCGGGTATTGACCCCCACACACATAAAGCGGTTGTTACGGGTTCTGTAGATTCAAAATTTGGTCAGGCAATTGAAACGGGACAGGCAATGGAAATTGTTAAGTTTGCTTTATCCCTTCCAAATGTTGAATTGAAAGGACTTCATTGCCATATCGGTTCACAGATTTTCGATTCCCAACCATTTGTTGATGCATCAAAAATTATGTGTGCTTTCATAAAAGAGATATATGCCGAAACAGGATATAAAACCGAATTCTTAAATCTTGGCGGCGGTCTTGGCGTTAGATATACAGAAAATGACCCGATGTTGGATTATAATGCAGTATTTTCCGATATATCAGAAACAATTAAAGGAGCTTTTGTTGGTTCTGAAATTGATGTTCCAACTGTTTGCTTTGAGCCGGGTCGTTCTATCGTGGCAAATGCAGGTATAACACTTTATACTGTTGGTTCTTATAAAAGCATAACAGGATATAAGAATTATGTTTCAATAGATGGCGGTATGCCTGATAACCCAAGATATGCTCTTTATCAATCTAAATATACAGCTTTGATAGCAAACAAAGCAAATGAAGAACCAACAATTCGTGCAACCATAGCAGGTCGCTGTTGTGAAAGTGGAGACCTTATTGGTGAAGATATGCTTCTTCAACAATGTGAGAGAGGGGATACCCTTGCTGTGCTTGTAACAGGTGCTTATAACTATTCAATGGCATCGAATTATAACCGACTCCCACGACCTGCAATAGTTAATATTTGCAATGGTGAAACAAAGGTTGTTGTAAGAAGAGAATCTTTCGAAGACCTTATAAGGAATGACCTTTAATAATGAAAACTCTTGTTATAAATAAAAATGACAGCGGTCAAAGGTTGGATAAATTTCTCACAAAGAAATTCAAAACCCTTCCTGCGTCTTTAATGAATAAATATATCCGTAAAAAAGATATAAAAATCAATGGAAAACGAGCTGAAAACTCAACGGTTTTGTGTGAGGGCGATGTTATTTCTCTTTATATTCCCGAAGAATTCTTTGGTGTAACAACAAGTGTTGATTCATTCAGGACAATAACTCCTCGTCTTAATGTTGTTTATGAAGATGAGAATGTTATAATAGTTGATAAACCTTCAGGTTTGATATGTCATTCAGATGATAAAGAGACATTTAATACATTGATAGACCATATTAAGGCATATTTATTTCAAAAAAATGAGTATTGTCCCGACG
>JAZNIJ010000076.1:0-2311 GCA_045577455.1 Eubacteriales bacterium | reverse complement strand
CTCAAAAACAGGTACAGGTGGAATAATCGGATAGTGACAAATTGCAAAAACAGAGCAGTTGTCTTTTCTTGCCTTATCAAGCTGTTCTTTTGCCCAAGCCATAAGTCTGTCATCCATCGTACCTTTTGGTTGGCCCTTACTGTCACAATGAATTGCGAGCATTCTGACACCACTACTGATTTCTACAACATAAGAGTGTGTCGGCTCATCAAATGCAATAGCATCACCATAACCAAAATCACGATACATTTCACACAAATCGTTATAATCTGTACCTTCAACAGGCATACGACCATCGTCTTTTAAAACATAGGCAGAGTCGTTATAATCGTGACTGGCTGTTATAACATAAACCTTTTTGCCATTTTCTTTAAGTCTATAAAGCTCTTTAATAAAACCATTGTGGCTTTCTTTTTCACCATTTTTTACAAGGTCACCTGGAAGAATAACAATATCAGTTTCTTTGTCCTGTATGATTTCATCAAAGGTGGAGCTTACAATTGCATGGCTTTCTTTTACAAAGTACTGCTCAGTTACCATATTTTTTTCAAAGGCTTCTCCGCCGGCGCCCAATTTGTTTTCAAAATAATGAGTGTCTGTTACAAGATAAAAGCTGATAGGCTTCATATTAATACTCCTATAAATCATTGTTTTCTTTGTTTACAGTTATCTCTTCTTAAATTTATTCTCCCGTCAAGGAACAAAAATCAATATAAACACCGGCCGTCCACCCCATCATAGCAGGAGTTTCATATTCTTTATTATGTGAAACAGTGCCCGTTGTAACATCATATTTTTCCCATAATTTTCCGGTTTCTTCAAAGACTTTTTCCACTAAACGCTTATATTTTTCAGCGATGCGAAGTGCTTCCTTACGATAGCCGTAACGCAAAAGCCCATGCACAATAACATATTGCAAGCAAGCCCATCCGTTAGGGTAATCCCACTGCAGACCATATAAATCCTCTCTTTTTTCACAGCAAGCCACACCGAACTCTGCTTCGATTTCAGATAATAATTCTACCGTGCGTTCAGCCTCTTCTTTAGTGCATACACCTGAAAATAACGGATAAAACTGTGCGGCCGATATAATATCAGCTTGTTTTCCTGTTTCAAAATTATAATCACAGAAAGCCCCCGATTTATCGTCCCATAAAAGCTTTGTCATCATCTCTCGTCTGCTATTTGCTTTTTCATTCCACATTGCCTCGCATCCGTTTTTAAGCTCGGCAGAAAAAAACGCCATATCACTTTCCATACCAAACAGCAAAGAATTCAGATCCACCCAAGCATAATTATAACAGTCAAGCCCCATACGGCTGTTGCAATCCCAACCGCTTTCCGCAAAGGAATACATAGCCTTACCGTAACACTCTGCAATGCTTTCATCATCAGGCTTTTCGATATTGAAGCGATTGCATAAAAGTCCGCAAAAGCTCATCAGCTCCTCACGGTTAAAGCTTCCGTAATATCGGTTAAGTCCGCAGGGCGTCTGACGTTCATTTTCCCAGAATTTATACTCTTTTTCAAGAGCCTTGTAACATTCATCAAGCCACCTGATATCTCCCGTCTGCTCGTAAATGCAGCGAACCATTTGTGAAAGGAAAGGTGGTTGTGAACGGGAAAGATAATAAGTGCGGTTTCCGTTAGGAACAAATCCGAATTTATTTATCAGATAACACATATTATCCACATTATTTTTTGCCTGTGACAAACGTCCCGATTTTATCAGACCTACATTTGTGAAATAAACATCCCAATAATACATTTCCTGAAATTTCCCTTCTATACAGGGCACAGTATAGGGATGCGGCAAGCCTATTAATGTATCATCATCCTCTGTAAATAAACGGGTTGTATTATCCCAATTATTCTCGATATATTCCTTTACATTCATAAATTCATCCTCCGCAAATAATTGTTTGTCGGGTTGATTATATATTCAGAAAATCCTTTCTGTAATTGACACCGAAGAACTCCGCAAGCTCCACCATTTCTTCATCTTTGATGGTGTTCACTCTCGGAAGATGAGCAGTGAGCATATAAATCTCGGCTGCCTTTTCAACGGTTTCTATGAGACCGAAGGTTTCGTCCATTGTTTTTCCTGCACCGTAAATTCCGTGCATTCCCCAAACAACGAGTCTGAATTCTTCCATTTTCTTTGCCGTTGCCTCACCGATTTCGTTTGTACCGCAAAGCATCCAGGGAAGTACACCTACACCGTCAGGGAAAACAACAATACATTCGGTACACATTTCCCAGAGTGTATGGGTAAACTTCTTTTCGTCCAGCTCATGCACGTAGTTCATTG
>JAZNIJ010000075.1:0-12092 GCA_045577455.1 Eubacteriales bacterium | reverse complement strand
CACATATCTGTTGATTGACGAAAGGTTAGAAGATGCAGATAAAATAGTCTTGCTCCTTCTACCACGACTCGTCTGCTTTTTCCGTGCATTGAAAAGAACAAAGTCACGCAAAAAAGACGGCTACAAAAATGATTTCAATTGGTGGTTTGTAAAATTTACGCTTTTCGGTTGCAGAAACAAAGAAAGACGAAACTATTATGCTGAAATAGCAAAGAAGTACAAAGATAAAACTGTCGTTCTGAAAACAAAACGGCAGGTTGAAGAGTTTATGAAATTGTATGGGTGATAATATGAAATTAAATAATTACGGTATGCCTACATTGATTGAAACAAGTACTCTTGAAGAATGTGCAAAACTGTGTGCTGATTCAGGACTTGATTTTGTTGAACTTAATATGAATCTTCCACAATATCAGCTTGATAAAATTGATGTAGAGCAGTTTAAAAATGTTGCCGATAAATACGGCATTTATTACACAATTCACCTTGATGAAAATCTGAATGTCTGTGATTTTAATGCCTATGTTGCAGACGCTTACAAAAAGACTGTAGCAGATACCATAAAGATTGCAAAACTTCTTAATGTCAGAGTTCTGAATATGCACATGGCAAAAGGTGTATATTTTACCCTGCCAGACAGAAAGGTGTTGCTGTTTTCAGAATATAAAGACCGATATCTTGAAAGTATTGTTGGTTTCAGAGATATGTGCGAAAACGCTATTGGTGATGCTGATATAAAAATCTGCATTGAAAACTGTGACGGATATGAGGACTTCCAAAAAGAAGCGATTGAACTGCTTTTAAAAAGTGATGCATTTGCGTTAACCTTTGATGTCGGACATAATCACGGTATCGGCGGTGCAGATGAAGAATTTATTATGAAACATAAAGATCGTCTGCACCACATTCATCTGCATGATGCGAAGTCACAAAAAAATCACCTTGCGCTCGGCACAGGTGAAATGGATATTGAAAAATATTTAGGTCTTGCGAAAAAGCAAAATTGCCGTGTGGTTTTAGAAACAAAAACTATTGACGGATTGAAACAGTCTGTGGAGTGGATAAAACATGCTTGAAAAAATGAATGAATTTTTTGATAACCGTATAGATGGTTACGATGAACATATGATGACTTGCATAGAATCTGCAGAAGAGTTTTATCCGTATACTGCAGAATGTCTGCCAGTCAGAAATGATGTCAGTGTCCTTGATCTGGGGTGTGGTACAGGACTTGAATTGGAATATTACTTTAAAATCAATCCCACCGCGTCTGTTACCGGAATAGATCTGACGGAATCAATGCTTAATGTATTAAAGAAAAAGTTTACTGATAAAAATCTTAATTTGGTTTTAGGCTCATATTTCGATTTGCCTTTTGGTGTTGGAATTTATGATGCTGCTGTTTCAGTGGAATCCCTTCATCATTTTACAAAGGAAGAAAAAATTCCGCTTTATGCAAAACTTCATAAAGCATTAAAAGAGGATGGATATTTCATATTGACAGACTATTTTGCCTTATCAGAAGAAGATGAGCGAACATATAGAGACGAATTGCTTCGCTTGAAAAAACTTCAAGGTGTTGAGGATGATGAGTTTTATCATTATGACACTCCTTTGACAGTGGAACATGAAAAAGAAGCTTTCATTAAAGCCGGATTTTCTTCTGTAGATGTGCTTAAAAATTGGGGTAATACATTTACACTCCGAGCAAACAAATAGAACGCTTACGGAGTTTTGGAGTAACTATCTTAGGCTCTTTAATAAAGGTTTATAAACAAAACCCAATGGATCAGAGGTATTCTAATCCATTGGGTTGTTTTTGTGTTCAGTTCAAACTATCAATCATCAGTTGGCATACCGATGAATTTCACAATGCTATCCACCTTATCTGCAGGGCAACTGAACCAAGCGAAATTTTTGTTAAGGAAGCCGAAAATCATATCATCTTTGTGTTGCTTTGCGATGGTGAGAAATGGTTGAAAGTCACCGATTTGTACACAGATGATGCCTTTTCTTGGTTTTCTCCTTGTATCAATACGGATTTTGCTACCTGCCATTACATCCACTTCTTCAAAGCTTGAATCGTGAACATAAATCTCTCTGAAACGAGCGGTTTCATCGTATTCAGGATTTTCAAGATTCGGATAGTATTTTTCGTTTCCCATAAATGAACGGATAGCTTTATCGTCATAGTCTTTACCTGCACTCCTGCAGAAGAGTTCAAGAATCGGAAACGGCATAGGTGAATCTTCAGGCGATAAAATTTCAATAAATTCTAAAATCTCTGATGCGTTAGTGGTCATAAAAAATCTCCTTTCAGGAATATGCACTTGAAATTAAGTATCAAATACAGGTACGCCGATAAATTTAACAGTCTGATCGAGGTTTTGTTTTGAGCAAGAGAAACAAGAAATAAAAGGGTTAGGGAAAGTAAACAAAACCTTATCTGCTGATTCTTGTACAAGAGCAAGAAGCGGATATTCTCCTATCTGCACACAAACCAATCCTGTTCTTCTTATGTCGTGTGTGTCAATTCGCACCTTAGTTCCGTATTTGAAGCCACCTTTTTCAAAGCTTTCATCACGCATGTAAAATTCTCTGAATCTGTCTCCGGGGTGATATTCAGGATCCTTTTTGTCTAATTCACGACAATAACCTACCGAACCGACGGGATGTAAATCTTCAACTGATTTTTTGCCCATAACTCTTCTGTAAAGTTCATTAATAGCATAAATGCGAGTGGTGAATTAAGTTGAGTAGATATTCAGATTGCTTATGGTTACCATTGCTTCATAGTCTTTGAATATACCGGATAAATCGTTTTCTTTGTCAGGATTCATAACAATTCTCCTTTCAATGATTAAGCTTCAAGCACGGGTACACCGATGAATTTAACCGTTCTGTCAAGGTTTTCTTTTAAGCAGGTGAAGCAATTGAAGAAAGGATTGGGGAAAGTGAAAAGCATTGTGTCTGCCGATTCCCTTGCAAAAGCGAGAAACGGATAATCGCCAATCTGAATACAAACAAGACCTGTTTTTCTTTGAACAGATGTGTCAATGACAACCTTATCACCGAATCCGATTCCTTTGTTCACAAAACTGTCGTCACGCTGATAAATCTCTCTGAAACGGAATCCTTCGGTATGTTCGGGGTTGTCCTTGTGTAAATCGCGACAATAACCAATTGACCCAATCGGGCACAAATCTTCAACGGAATTTTTGCCCATAAATTTTCTGCGAACTTCTGAAAGGGCGAAAACATCAACTGTGTTACCTGTTGAATAAGTGATAAGGTTGCTTATGATTTCCATTGCTTCAAGGTCGTGGATTTCTGCTGTTGAACATCTTTTTTCGTCGTTCATAATTTTTTCTCCTTTGTTTTGAAATATTAAGGAGAGAAAGTTTGCTTGTTCACTTAAAATTGTTATTCTATTGTATCGTGTAGGAACAAAAGTATATCTCGTATTGTGGACTTTTCTCCTTGTCTTAAGCATACATCAACCGAACACTTAAGTCAACGCGTAATAGCGCACGAAATTTTCGGACCTTTTTTCAAACATGAACGTGCAATGCGCACAAAAAGCACCGAAATTATTTAAAATGAATTATCTCCTATGTCCGAGCCAAGGTCACAGGTGTATCTCCATTCTACTTTATCACCGCTTTTCAGTTTATAATCACTGCAACCGTAATTAGGGAAAGTACCGTTTACACAATACATCCACCCTGATTTTGTTCCACAGTCTTTCTCGTAAATTTGATTTATTCCCTCAATATAATAGTTATCATATCCGGGAGTGTAAGAACTTTCCATCTGAATATTATTTTCTTTGCATATTCTTTTGAGCACATCAAAAACTGTTTCGCCATCTTCAAATGTAACTATTGTTTTTTTTAGAATAACACCATCAGCAGGGAGAAATTCTTTTTTGTTTGATTTCAGACTGTCCATATTATTCAGTATGGTTTTGCACTCAATAACAAAAGTGCATGTGTTTTGCTTTTGGGTTGTAGTTTCGGGCTTTTTAGTTTTTGTTGTAGTTTCAAAATTTTCAACTTTAGTTGTGGGTTCAGGTTTTTGTGTGATATCAGTTTTTTCAACTTTAGTTGTGGTTTCAGGAGCTGTTGTAGTTTCAACAGAAGTTGTTTCATTTATAACGGTTGTTTCTTCCTGTAATGTTGTAGTGGCAGAATTATCAACCTTTTCAACGGTCAGACCACATCCGCCTAAAAGAAAAACGAAACATAGAAACAAAGGCATTATCTTTTTCAAATTTCTCCCTCCCCGAAAAGTTCATATTTAATTTTAACTCGTTCAAGTTTTTCAGAAATTGGTTTATAACCTATTAAAAGAATCAGAAATGTGGTTATTCCGTGAATAAGATTATATACAACTCCTGATGAATAAATTGATATAATTGAACCGATTGAAAAATCCTTCGTCATCAGCACTACCGAGCCGAAATCAACTATAATTCCGTAAACTATAAAACAGACAAGTCCCCCTGTAAAACTTATAAGAATCTTTGATTTTCTGATTCTTTTGTTTTCACATATAAATGCGGAAACATAAACTGCCATTGCCATTCCCAGCATCTGAAATGGTGTAAATGCACCCTGACCAAAAAACAAGTTTGACAGAAGCATTGACAATGCACCAAGGGCGAAACCGATTTCTTTACCGAAAACTACGGCTGAAATAATCAGTATTGCGCACACAGGCTTTACCTGCGGTATCTGAAAAAATGCAACCCGTGAAACAACTGCAATTGCAGAAACCGATGCCATTATTACAAGCTCTCTTGAGCCTAATTTTTTCTTTTTAAGATTAAGAAAGAACGGCACAAATGCCATAATGGCAATTAAAATTGCAGTTATGTAATACTGTTTTCCCTCAAGGAAAAAGGCACCCACTAAAACAAGGGCAGGTGCTAAAAGGAAAATTAAAAGAAAAGTTGTTATTTTGCTTTTAAGCATTCAATCACATCCTCACAAGTAAGTGCGTTTCTGATTATGCCCTTTGCGATTCTGCAGGCAGATGTTGTATAAAAAACATTTGAAAGGAAAAATTCACGGGCAGCTGAGTAGGAAGAAATTTTTCCGTCAAAGACCATTGCACAGTAGTCAGCGTGCTTTGCCAGAAATTCAACATCATGGGAAACCATAACGATAGTTTTGCCTTTACTTTTAAGTGAACGGAGAATTTCTGCAAACTCCTCTTTAAAATCGTTATCGAGACCTTTTGTCGGTTCGTCAAAAAGCATAATATCGGGATTTTTGAGCAGCAACATTGCCGTTGCTGCTTTCTGACTTTCGCCACCGCTTAAATCGTAAGGGTGTTTGGAAAGCAGGTTTTCAATTCCCATTAATTGTATAATTTCTCTGATTTTTTCGTCTGTATTGCAGATTTTCTTCAGATTCAGTTCAACTGTTTTTTCTGTAAAAATGAGCCTTACATCCTGGGGTAAAGATGCAATCTGCAGATTCTTTGAATTTTTCACTTTGCCTTTATACGGAACTTCCGTTTTTGCAATAATTTTAAGGAGTGTGGATTTTCCTGCACCGTTACCACCCGTTATTGCAAAAATTTCTCCTTTGGGAATCTTCAGACTGATATCTTTTAAAATATCTTCACCGTTTTTAGAATATCTGAAAAACACATCTCTGATTTCTACAGAAAAATCATCAGGTTTCTTTTTCACTTCTTTTTTGATTTCTTCAACCTGATTATCAAGAGTTTCTCTGAGCCACTTTCTTCCCTCTCTTACAGTTACGGGGCAATCACCTTTTCTGATTTCAGAATAAATTCTCATTGCACTCGGCAGGGAAGATTTCATAATGTCAAGTTTTCCGATTTCTGACGGAGATGAAACTGCAACTATTTCACCGTCATCCATTACTACAACTTTATCTGCAACAGGGAAAATTTCTTCAAGACGATGCTCTGTGATTATAACTGTTACACCAAGTTCTTTATTTATTCTGTCGAGAGTTGTAAGAAACGTTTCCGCAGAAACAGGGTCAAGCTGTGATGTAGGTTCATCAAGAATGAGGATTTCAGGGTGCATTGCCATAATTGAAGCAAGGTTAAGCATCTGCTTCTGACCGCCTGAAAGTTCATTTGTCTTTTTATCAATCCATTCTTCAATGCCGAAGAAAGTTGCCATTTCAGCCATTCTGACTGTGATTTCATTTGATTTAAGGCCCATATTTTCAAGTCCGAAAGCAAGCTCATGCCACACTTTATCAGTTACAATCTGATTTTCAGGGTCCTGCATAACAAAGCCTATTTTGTCGGTCGATAAAACTACTTCGCCCTCTTTTTTACCTTTGGGTGCAAGAACTGTTTTCAAGTGCTTTAAAAGTGTTGTTTTTCCGCAACCGCTTTTTCCGCACAGAACAACATATTCGCCTTCATCAACTGAAAGAGAAATATTCTTAAGTGCAGTTTTTTCTTCAAGTGGATACCTGAATGTCAGATTTTTGATTTCAATCTGCGCCAATTTAATTCCTCCTTCAGGTCAATTATCAAGGGTAAAAAACAAAGTAAAATATAAATTGCTATGGTCACAATTTCCAAGGCCGACAACGGATTTATTACCATATTTATTTCTTTGATAAGATATGTAATACCGTCAGCTTTTTGCGAATTTATAATCACATAGGGGTTATACGAGGCATAAAGCCCGTTTTTTAATTTGCATATCGTTACAACAACATCAGCAATTACTATAAGTAAAAACACAAATCCGTCACTTTTTGTAAAACGGAATCTTGAATAAAAGCTTCTTTTGTTTTCGCCATAGCTTCTCGCTCTCATTGAATCGGATGTCTGAATTGCGTTTTCAAGTGCCCACGTAACAAGAATTGAAACTGATTTAACTGCATTTCGGATTCTGTTTAAGATTTTCTTGTCATCATCTGACTGCATAAACCCTTTCTGTGCCTGTGAAATTTCTGTGTATTTTCTTCTGTAAAGAGGTACAAAACGAAGTGCCATAGTAACAACAAGCGCCAATTTCGGAATACCTTTTCCGAGAACAAACATTATTTTATCTGCTGTTACAATCTCGTTGAAGCAGAAAAACCACAACATAGTTGTTACAACTGTCAGACCTAAAACAAAACCGTAAATATAGGCTTCAAGAGTTATATTGTTACCGTTGGAAATTTCATAAAGCACGGTCATTCCGTAATGATTAAAAATTCCGTTTATAAGCGTAACAAAAACAAGCATAGGCAGAATAAACGTGAAAATTTCTTTTACTGCTTTCCTTCCTTTTAATCTTATATCAAGGCAAACCGATGCAAAAAAAGACACAAAAAGGCATACGGGATGTAAAAATAACATCCCGAAAGTAATAACACTTATAAAAAACATTACATTCACCCAGGGGTGATAACTTTTAAATCCCGTAGCCATAAAATTAAATTCCTATAAATGAAAAAATACTTTTAAAGAAAGATACAATACTTTCAAAAATGTTTTTCAGTATTGACCAGAAGTCATTTTCTTCAATTCGGTTTTCCGTATTCTCAACAGCAAAAATATAACCCGAATCATTCTTATAAAACAAAGTTCCGTCTTCTGATACTTCAATAGGGCTGATGCAGTAATTTCTCATTCCTTCATCAGGTATAAAAAGGTCAGTTGCAGAAATTTTATCAGCAGAAACATCAATTATGCTGATTCCGCCCGGGGAAGCATTGTAAGTTGAATAAACAAAAGTTTCATTATCCTGAACAGATAATGTAACTTCATTCTGGGGGTAACCTTTCATAGATACGCTGTGAAGTATTTTCATACTTTCAGCATCAATTATTTTCAGGTAACCTTTGCCGAAGCTTTCTCCCTGAACACCGATATAAATTCTGCCGTCAGAAATTGCAGGTGTTGAAGTTGAAGCTCCGCCAAGCGAAAGTTTTTTGAGTGACGAATCATCAAAAGCGCCTTTACTGATTTTGACGCTGTAAAGATATCCCGCTTTTGTTGTAAAATAAAGCTTTGAAGTATCTTTGTCAAAAGTGATTCCTGAACGCTGATCTCCGATGATTTTCAAAGAATCAGCAAGTTTTCCTGTTTCTTTATCAAAGCAGAAAACAGATGACTCCTTATTGTCATAAACTGTACCGTCATCTGAACCGAAAATGATATAATCGTCTACAACAACGCTTTTTGCCCAATAGAAGCCGCCTTGGTGAGTATAAGTCCACGAAGCATCTTTTTCTTCGTGGGTAGATTTTTTATCTTCATCTTTTATGCTGATGCAGACATAGTTTGCTTTTTCAGTTTCATTATTCCAGAAACCTGTATAGGCTTTGCCGTCAGATACAACAATACCCGTCAGTGACTGACCACCGAGAGCATCCCTGTAAACCCACTTTGATTTAAGCGTCTTAAAATCAAAAGCCTGAACAATACCGTTATCAAGAGGGCAATAAATCACACCGTCAGAATAAGTTATGGGGGTGTAACTGAAAGATGGAGTTTCTGACATTTCGGCTATCTTTACAGTTTCACCGTTTTCTGCATTAATCTTATAAAGAGTTTTGCCACTCATTACAACGAGATATCCGTCCACGAACACAGGCGGAGACGGAGCGTCCCTGTAAGAACTGCCCAATTTCAGAGCAAAGCGGAGATTGGCTTGTTCGGTTGATATAGGTGTTCTGAAGTCAACTGTTTTAGCACCCGCTGTCACAAAGCAACAAGCAAACGCAATCAGAACAACTAACATAACAGAAATTGTTTTTTTAATAAATCTCAATTTTTTCACCTACTCAGAAAAGGCTGATAACAGCGTTGTAAACCCATACAAAACAAGCAACAATTTTATCTGCAATATCTTTGAAGAAATTTACAACCTTCTGACAGAATGTAAGTTCCTGCGGCTCTTCAGGTGTTTCAGGCTCTTCAGGATTTTCGGGTTCTTCAGGTTCAGTAGGAGTTTCAATTTCATCTTCTTCAACAGTAATTGTTGCCCAGTCAAGGATAAGAGGATTTCTGCCGTACATATCTGTTACATTTCCTGCGATGAAAACTGTGTATTCACCCGCTTTATCAAAAGAAAGTTTTACAGAACCGTTTTCGTCTGTTGTTGCAATTTTTTCAACCTGTCCTTCTGAATCAAAGCTGTAAATATCTGCACCTGCAGCTGCAACTGAGTTCATAGCAATATTTTCTTCTGTCCCGCTTCCGTACCATGAACTGAAAGCAGTAGCAGAAAGTGTAACATCTTCATTAACCTTTACAGTGATTTCATCTTCTGCAAAATCGGCTTTGTAATCGCCCCAGGAGAATTGGTCCTGATAGAAGAAGAAAACAATTTCGTCATTTTCTTTAATTTCTGCAGTATCACAAGCAAGACCTGTGTAAGAGCCGTAGCCTTCGTTGTAAATGCCATCGTTGGGCATTCTGTCGTTGGCAAAAAATCCAAGCGTTGCAGTTTCTCTGCCGAAAGCCTTTGTGATAAAGCTGTATGTCATAACAAGATAATTTCCTGCTGTTTCAGGTGTGAAAGCTTCACCGTAAAGGCTGATGTGAGCAGCAACGATAGCATCAAAAATTGTAGGATCATCAATTTCCTTACCGTTATGATCAGCACCTGCCACTTCAAAGCCGTATTTTTCTGCAAGGCCGTCAGTTACTGCGATTTTTTCTTTCATAATAATTGTTGCACCGTCAGATGCGCTGAAATTTACTGTAACGCTGCTGTCAGTTGCAAACACTGTGGGAACTAATGAAACAAGCATTACAAGTGCCAGCATTAAAGATAATAATTTTTTCATAAATAACTTTCCTTTCGTTTTTAATTCTGCCACTTTTCAATGTTGTTCACTCCCTCCTACGGCGTACCGACTTTTACGGAAATGGCATTTGCGACGGATTTGCACCGAACTCACCGAATTTTTATATTAAGGATTACTCCTCATTTTTCATTTTTTCTCTGAGCGCTCTTTCTTCTTTTAAACGTTTCTTTCTTGCCAGACGCTTTGCTCTGTTTTTATCAAATTTCTTTTGTTTTTTCGGCTCTTTAAGCCCTGCTTCTTCCAATGCCCACGGCCACGGTCCGAAATAACCTTTTATTTTCATCACATCATAATCAGAAAAATCTGATTTTTTAGGAAGTCTGTTTTCTCTCTCGGCAACTTTTTTCAGTTCACCGAGATAATATTCCCGTGTTAAATTTTTCTCATCAGGCATCGTTTTCACCTCCGAACAAATAAAAAAAATCCGCCTTCATCGCGGTGATGAAAGCGAACGGAAAAATGAGCGTACTTAGAGAAAGGCACACCAAAATAACCGCACCTTTCATAACCCAAAAGTGTTTCAACAAAAAACGAACAAGGCAGGTATTCCGACTTTTACGGTAATGGCAGTTGCGACGGATTTGCACCGAACTTCCCTCAGCACCTCGTTCAACATATTCATTTTTATAAATTTTATCACATTGTTATTGTTCTGTCAAGATGTTGTCTGCTGACCTTTTAAGTCAGAAACAAATTCCGTACGAAAACTATCAATTTAAAAATACCTAAAAATATGTTTTCGTATACGAAAAGTCACATTTTACAGGTGGCTTTTTCTTTTTGCCTATTTATCACTTGCAAAAGTGCGATTTAGAGGTGTTTTGGCTGTTTCAACAAATGAGTAATAGATTTTTTGTGCGCTTTTACCTGCCAAAAAATTCAACAAAATAAAACTAACTCAAAAACGTCTGAAAACAGGCGTTTTTTGCTATTTTTAGGCTATCGCTGATCTTTTTGGGTTAGTTAATCTTACATACTGGATATGAATATAGACGATAGGAGTTTCCTGTATGCACAAAAAGTTTGTGCGTATAGAGTGTGAGGTCTCCGACTCACAGAAATTTATATATATGTAAGTTGCACGTTTGAAAACAGAATGTGCAACTTGTGACAGGAGAGTAAGTTGCGGAGAAAACTTACTTTCTGAGTCATGTGTCAGCTTGCATCAGCTCAATGACAATTTGAGAGGAGGAAAACAAAATAGGTCGAAACAGTAGATTTCAGACCGAGAAAAATCAAAGGTCACATCCGCAGACCTTTACTGAAAAACAATCTGATGCACCGAATAGTATTCAGTATACAGACTGAATCGCGACAAGAAAGAAGTCAATCCTGAAAACACTTTGCGGACGAAGAAAGGGGTTTCAGATTGACAATGTCCTTTCAGAAAATTGTCCCTAACAAACAAATTTCTGAAAGGAAGTGTGATGGAGACAATGAGAAAACACGAAGATTTTTGAATTGTTTTCATCACGGAAACGGTAGCTTTTCGAAAGAAAAGAACCGTATCCACTAATGGTTATTACGGCAAAATTGCTGGAATAACCAGTTAGTGGATAGAATGAATGGTTTTTGAGTGATTTTTCCTACTCAGAAATCATTTCGGCGATATGGTGTGTATCCACCTTATCGGATGTTTTTGTTCAGAAAACATCGCTTTCAGAATAAGCCCTTGACAGTTTAACTCGCCTTGTGCGTGGACGGCGGAAAGTCCGTTGCAAAGCAGAAACTTTCCAAATAAAATTTAAATAGAAAGAAGGTATGTTTCGTGAAAAAGAAACATTACAAACAAAGCAAATCAAGAAAACTCTATGACGAAGCTTGTGTATTTTTTGATCGTTACGAAAATAATGTAACTCGTAAATACTACAAGATCAACTACAGAAAATTCATCAAATTCTGTAGAGAACACTACGGTTGTAAAACCAAAGCAGAATGTATGGAACACATACTTGACTATGTGCAACATCTGATTGAAAAAGGCTTAAGTGCAAGTACGATTCACACTTATGTTGTTCCTGTTGCACTTTACCATGGAGTGGATCTTTCGCTTTTGAATCTTCCTATCAGACACACTGCAGACAACACTCGCTCAAGAAAAGAAAGAAAACATTATCGCACCAACGGTGACGAAAACAATCCGAAATATGCTTATAGCGTTGAATTTCAAAAATGCGTGGGTATAAGAAGGGATGAATTGAAAAATCTTCATGGTAATGATTTTGTAACTGATGAATCAGGATACCCATGTGTCAGAGTGAGACAGGGTAAGGGCGGGAAGAT
>JAZNIJ010000074.1:0-17139 GCA_045577455.1 Eubacteriales bacterium | reverse complement strand
TATTTGTGTCAAGTAGTTCTGGGATTTTTTAAAAGAAATATTTTGAAGAAAAATGAGAACAAGCGTTAAGAAGGACGGAAGTTCCAGTAACTTTTCCGGAAGAAAATCCGGAAGGAAAATATTCTTTCTCAAAAATGCTCCAATCGTGATAATTTCCAAAAGAAGATTTGATATGCTGCTCAGCGTATTTATTGTATATCTCGAACCCATTTTTCAAGGAATGATAGTCCTCGTTTCTTTCCAACTTACTCCTTGAAATGCGGATATGCTTAGATGTAACTTTGCCTCCGTTTTTCTCAAACACACGAAGCATAGCCATTTTAGCAAGCCCTTCTTTACTCCACGCAAGCGGGTTTCTGCTCAGACGATCAGAAAGAACATGACTAACAAGAGGTTCTGTACAACTTCCGCAATGATTTCCATTCATACGTTCAACAATAGAATCCCAATTGTTTTGAAAATAATTTACAAGCTCAAAAAGCTTTTTCAGCCCTATTTCATCTTGCTTTTCTTTAATAGAATTGCAATATACTGCAAACGATTCAAAATCGTTGTTTTTAACTGCTTTATGTATAACTCCGCCATATGCAGCTGCTCCATTAAGCTTGAATAATTTTTTGAAATACTTTTCCAAGTGAAATCCATCCATTACAAAAACAGCATTTGGAAGCAGTTCACCTAAAATTTTTATCCATTTCCCACCGTCCGCATGGATAATCACTCTTTCAACTTTATCCATATCATACTTTTGATGTATTGCTGAAACAACATTTTCTACAAACGAATGGGTATTCATTCCATAACCCTGAAAATGAACGGGTTCTATGGTTTTATGGCGTTTTTCGTTAGAAATGTCTATACCTTCGGTTATTGTTACAATGGGAACTATTGCACTTCTTTTCGGGCGCAAATGTACATGGTCTTCGTCGGCAAATATGTGAATCTCTTTCGGCGTAGACCTTGCGTTCACAATTTCGGTTACTGCATTATGCATAGACAGCACTTTGTTATTTACTGTCTGTCGGCTTACAGCTACATTAGAAACATTTACAACTTTTTGCATAGACATCGATGCAGCTTTTTGCACAAGCTCTGCACAAAGCTCCTTAGACACTCTTTCAAACGGTTCAATTCCGATAATATGGTCTGTTAAATATATCATTGAGCCATTTTCTTGCTTGTAATACGTCCTCTTGTATGTTAGTTCTCCTATTGATGTGATAACTGTTCTTGATACATTTCTTTGCTTAACGGTTATTCCATCTTTTCTTCGCTCTTTCTTTGTTTGAAGTATAGCTGTATCCACACTTTCAACCACTGCGGATAACATTTCCAACGCTCCATCTTTTAATATTTTCAAAAATGACTCTGCCGTTTTGCCTATTTCACTTATTCCATTTTTTTCGATATTTTTTAAAATTCTGTCTACCACTTTTACTGTTATTTGTGTTATAATTCTTTCCACGAGGATTCACCTTTCGTTTATGGTTTTTTGTGACTATTAAATTATATCACGTTTGGTGGCATCCTCGTTTATTTTTTTATTTCTCCCAGAATTATTTTACACTAACTGCATTATTGGTTATTTTTATTTTCCAAATCTTTGTTTTAATATTTTTTTAATCGACTGATATATAATTTTTGCTCATTTTTGTTTATATATTTGATAATCTATTTTATTAAAATTTACAAAATTTGTTTCCCATTTATAGATTTTCTTATTGCAAACTATTGACAAATTCCCCAAAGGTGGTATAATATTATCGCTACATAATTACATAACATCTCATTTATGTGAGAATACTTTGAAAAGAAGTGTTTTCTCTCACCGCTCATTGCATAAATGAGGTGTAATTGTGTAGCAACAAGGAGAGATGCACTTTTTTAGGGTGCATTCTAAACGAATGCACCCATTATTTTTTTCAAGGAGGAGTAATGTATTGACTAAAGAATCGATAAAAAAGCTAAAAGATACAAGAAAGAAACTCTACGACTTAAGAGACAAGCTGGAAACTTCTGTTATTGAAGACATAAAGCAATGCGGCTGCACATTAAGCGTTGATAAAAACAGTATTATTTTGGAATCATCAGATATGGGAGAAATGAAAAATTTTTCCGCCGCTTCAATTGTTTTAGGGGGCAACGAAAGAGCAGAAAATGTAATTTCCGCTTTAGATGCTATGGACGTTGCCCTTACATTTCTTGATGCGGCACTCTGCGATATATAAATCAATTACTCATACATACTTTTTATCATTTGCGTGAAGCTCTTTTTGGGCTTCATTTTTCTATATTAAAAACTCCTCCGTTTCATGATGTAAACGAAGGAGTTCTTTTTATTCATAACAGTATTAAAGCATTATTTTAATTCATCAAGCATTTTATTTGCCCTTGAATAAATATCTTCAGCAGGTTCGTCAATGTAAAACTTTCCATCCATATAAAGGATTTTTCCGTTAATCATTGTCATTTTAACATTTTGTTTTGATCCACTGTAAACAATATTGTTTGGTATATGGTGAATTGGTTGCATATTTGGGGTTGCAAGGTCGATAACAATCATATCGGCTTTTTTACCAACAGCAATGCTATCGCAATCACAAAGTCCCATGGCTTTCGCACTTCCTGCGGTTGCCATCCAAAGGGCATTTTCTGCCGCAAATTCTGCGGCGTTTTTATTTGTAACTTTCTGCAAAACGCAAGCAAGATACATTTCTCTGAACATATCCAAAGCGTTGTTGGAAGCAGCTCCATCCGTACCAATAGCCATATTAAGCCCATTTTCAAGCTGTGTTTTAAGGTCTGCAATACCGCTTGCCAATTTAGCATTTGACGCAGGGCAAGTTACCGCCCAAAGATTATGGTCTTTAAACAGCTTCATATCGTTTTCGGAAAGGTAAACGCAATGGAAGCCGCCACCGCCAAAATCGTATATTCCCTTTTTAACAAACAACTCTGTTGGTGTTACACCGTATTTTTCTATACACTCCTTAACTTCGCTTTCCGTTTCACTGTTGTGAGTGAAAACAGGAGCTTTCAGCTCTCTTGCAACCTTGCCAATTTCGTCAAGCAACGCTTCCTTGGCGGTATATTCTGCGTGGAAACCCAAAATATAGCTTATAAGCTCGTTTTTGCCGTTGTATTTTTCAAAGTTTGAAACAAGCTCCTTTGCTCTGTGTGGCTCTCCGTTTATAGAACCGCACATAACGGTTCTGAAACCCATATCTATATTTGCCTTAACATAGTCATCAAGGAAGAAATACATATCAAAGGAAGCAGTTATTCCGCTTTGGAGGTACTCCATATTTGCAAGCTTTGCATATGTGTAAATATGGTCATTTTTCAGCTTTTCTTCCGCAGGGAATATTCTTGTGAAAAGCCATTCCTGCAAAGGAAGGTCATCGGCAAAGGACCTTAAAAAGGTCATTGCAGAATGGGTATGAGCATTTTTAAATGATGGCATTAACAAATTGCCCTTTAAATCAAACTCCTCACAACCTTTATTTTCATACAGTGGCTTTTCGGAAACGCTGATGATTTTGTTTCCGTCAACAACAACTTCACCGCCATCAACAACTCTGAAGGATTTACCTTCAGTTAATAATATTTTTCCTCCGTAAAAACGTTTCAAAATCTTCTTCTCCCTTCCATATTCCTTTTTCTGTCACAATTGCGGTTATAAGCTCATGATTTGTTACATCAAAAGCGGGATTATAACATTTTGTGTTTTCTCTTGCAACAGGATTTTTATAAAACATCTCGAAAATTTCAGACGGTTTTCTTTCCTCTATAACAATGTCATCCCCTGTTTTACAATTCTTATCAACGGTTGAGGAAGGACAGAAAACATAAAAAGGAACTCCAAAATGCTTTGCCAACACAGCAACGCCCAATGTTCCGATTTTGTTTGCCGCATCACCATTAAGGGCAACTCTGTCGCAACCGACAAAGCAAGCATCAATTTTTCCCTGTTTCATAAGAGAAGCCGCCATATTATCGCATATCAATGTGCAATCAACTCCGATATTCTGAAGCTCATACACCGTCAATCTTGCCCCCTGAAGAAGTGGCCTTGTTTCGTCACAATATGCTTTCAGGTTTATGCCCTTTTCTTTTGCAAGAAAAAATGTTCCAAGCCCTGTTCCGTATTTTGAAGTTGCAAGAGGCCCTGCGTTGCAATGGGTAAGTATGGTGTAACCGTCTTTAACAAGAGTCAGCCCGTTTTCGGAAATTGCACGGCACATTTCAATGTCTTCGTTGTGAATTTTCTTTGCTTCTGCTTCTAAAAGAGAAAGTATTTCTTCTCTCGGCTTGTCTTTGTTTTCAAAAGCAACATTATAAACCCTGTTTACAGCATAGCTGAGATTTACGGCAGTTGGTCTTGACTCTATTAAATAATCCCCCACTTCACGAAGGTTTTGGATAAAGTTATCCTTTATCTGCTTCGCAAGAACGGACATTGCGTAACCTGCGCAAATTCCTATTGCAGGTGCGCCTCTTACCTTGAGATAGTATATTGCATCGTAAAATTCTTTTGGAGTTGAAAGCGATATTATTTTCTCCTCCAAGGGCAACAGTGTCTGGTCTATAATTTCAACGCAGTTGCCGTCTTTCGACAGAGTAACTGGGGCTATCATACCAAAAACTCCTTAAAGTATGCAACAGAATCTTTAACCAACTTTTTGAATTTCGGTGCGGCAATGTTTGCGGCTTCCTGAACCTCTGCATGAGTGAGTGGTGTTTCGGAAAGTCCTGCACCTTTATTGCTGATGAGAGAAATTCCGCAAATTTCCATTCCTGCGTGGCGTGCGGCAATTGCTTCACAAGCGGTTGACATTCCAACAGCATCACCGCCTAAAAGTCTGCACATACGAACTTCAGCAGGTGTTTCAAAGCTGGGGCCTGTGAGCTGAACATATACGCCCTCTTTAATATCAATTTCGCTGTTTTCTGCAATTGCACGAATTACGTTACGAAGCCGTGCAGAATAAACTGTGCTCATATCGGGGAAGCGTGTTCCAATTTCATCCACATTTGCGCCAATCAACGGATTTGGAACTTTGCAAATATGGTCAGAAATAATCATAAGCTCCCCTGCGTTAAATTCCGGGTTGCATCCGCCTGCAGCGTTTGTGAGGAAAAGAATCTTTGCGCCCATAAGCTTCATAAGTCTTGTTGGGAGAACAACATCCTCTATTGGATATCCTTCGTAATAATGCACTCTACCCTGCATTACAACAACCTTAACTTCTCCTATGTATCCAAACACGAAGCGCCCCTTATGACCGGGAACGGTTGATACAGGGAAACCCTCTATTGAAGAATAATCAACTATTGCCACTTGTTTAATTTCGTCTGCCAATGCGCCAAGACCTGAACCGAGAATTATAGCAACCTCGGGTTCAAAATCTGTTTGGCTTCTTACACAAGCAAGGCATTTTTGCAATTTTTCATATACTTTCATTTTATTGTTTCCTTTCTATTTTAAAACAGAATTTTTCTTTTAAACATAGTATTTAATTATCATTTATGTTATTTTATCATTTTTCTTTTCCATAGTCAAGCTATTTTACAACTCTTTTATTTTTTAATTTTAAAACTCTTAATTATTTTAATTCATTTAATTTTGAAATCAAAACACTTTACAATAGATATGAAATTTGGCTCAAATCTATAAGACTTGAGCCAAAGTGGTTTATCTATACATTGATGACCATTTTTCCACATCGGAAGATGCGCCGAAAACATAATGGTCAGGGAAAGTTTCAATCCAACCTTTTTCCTCGTTAGAAAGGTCTCTTTCGGGAACGAAGGTAAGCAAAACTTTATTTTTTTCTGTTTCAGGGTTTGGAACAGGAATAGCAGAAAGCAATGAACGAGTATAGGGATGCATTGGGTGTCTGAAAAGCTCTTCTGTTTCAGAAAGCTCAACTATTTCGCCCTTATAAATAACAGCGATTCTATCTGTTATATATCTCATAACCGACAAATCGTGAGCTATAAACAAATAAGTAAGTCCGTTTTCTCTTTGCATCTGAGCTAAAAGGTTTAAAACCTGAGCGCGGATTGAAACATCAAGGGCAGATATTGGTTCATCCGCAACAATAACCTGAGGATTCATAACCAAAGCTCTTGCGACACCAATTCTTTGTCTCTGACCGCCTGAAAACTCGTGTGGAAAACGGCTTGCAAACTCTGGAAGCAAGCCAACCTTAAGCAGAGCTTCTTCAACGATTTTGTCTCTTTCCTTTGCAGGAACGCCCATATTTTTAAGGCCTTCACCGACGATATAATTGATTTTTGCTCTTTCGTTTAAGCTCGCCATTGGGTCTTGGAAAATCATCTGGATTTCTCTGATAACGGTTTTATCCAACTCTTTCGAGATCTTACCGTTTATCTTGTTGCCGTTATAAATAATATCACCGCCGCAAGTTGGGATAATTCTCATTATTGCACGGCCTATTGTTGTTTTACCCGAGCCGCTTTCGCCAACAAGACCAAAGGTTTCACCCTTATATATGTGAAAGTTAGCATTCTTAACAGCAAGAAATTTATTTTTTCCTTCACCGTAAGCTATATCCAAATTTCTAACTTCAATAATTTTATTACTTTTGTCTATGGATCTTTTATAGCTTATATTGTCCATAATGCTCCCTTTCCGGTTATGCCGTTTTGCATTTATAAACGGTCATTTATACTTTGCTGAAATATTATCTTTCAACTGATTTTACAATTTCAAAACCTGACTTTTATTTATCTTGTTTTTTTATCTTGTCTTGTGTTTTATTTATCTTGTTTTTTGTTGTACTTCTCGTATCTTGGGTCAAGAAGCCATGTTTTTGCTTTATGAGTTTCTGAAACATAGAAATAAGGTGGTGTTTCCAAAAAGTCTATTTTCAATGCTTCAGGGTTTCTCGGAGCAAAAGCATCACCCTTAATCTCTGTGAAAAGGTTTGGTGGTGTTCCTTTAATTGAATAAAGCGCCGAACCCTTTTCCTCGATATTTGGAAGTGATTTAAGGAGTGCCTTTGTATAAGGATGTTTAGGGTCAAAGAAAACTTCATCACAGTTTCCAAGCTCAATTATATCACCTGCATACATAACAGCAACTCTGTCTGCAACATTTGCGACAACCCCCAAATCGTGAGTTATAAAAATAACTGTAAGGTTATATTTTTCTTTCAGGTTTTTAATAAGGCGCAAAACCTGTGCCTGAATTGTAACATCAAGAGCTGTTGTTGGCTCGTCGCATATAAGAATTTTGGGGTTACAGGCAATTGCAATTGCGATAACAACTCTCTGCCTCATACCGCCCGAAAATTCATGGGGATATTGATTATATCTTCTTTCTTCATCGCCTATTTCAACATCACGGAGACACTGCAAAGCCATCTCCTTTGCTTCTGCACGAGATACCTTGCGATGAGTTAAAATTGCTTCCGCAATCTGACTGCCAATGCTTTTTAAAGGATTAAGACTTGTCATGGGGTCTTGCATTATCATTGCAATTTCCTTCCCCCTTATACCTGCCTTATTCCATTGCTTTGGAGAAAGCTTAGCCAAGTCCATACCGTTATAAATGATGCTTCCGCCGGCAATAAATCCGTTTGAATCCAAAAGACCCAAAAAGTTTTTGGTGAAAACAGATTTTCCAGAGCCACTCTCTCCAACTATTGCAATAACCTCTCCCTTATATATATCAAGAGAAATTTTTCTTATAGCGTGTAGCACTTTTCCGCGGAGCTTAAACCTTACATCAAGGTCGGATACGGACAAAATCGTTTCTTTGGAGCTATTCTCCAAAGCATCGTTATTTTTTGTTTTTACTTCTTTATTCACAGCTTTCCCTCCTTAACGATGATTTTTTGGGTCTGCTGAATCGGAAAATGCGTTTCCGATAACATAGAAGGAAATTGTTACGAAAGACAGAAGAATTACAGGATAGAAAAGCTGATAGCTCTTTGTTGTGCTGAGCAAAGCTCTTCCCTCGTCTATTAAACTGCCTAAGCTGGGGATATCGAGCGGAAGCCCCAAGCCGATATATGTGATAAATACTTCGCTACCAATAACAGCAGGGATTGTCAAAGCAATTCTTAACATAATTACAGAAACGAGATATGGGAGACAGTTTTTATAAAGTATTCTGTAAGTTGGTGTTCCCAAGCAACGAGAAGCGGTATTATAATCTCTGTCTCTGATTATAAGAATCTGGTTTCTGATAAATCTTGCCATTTGTATCCAACCTGTAAGACACATTGCAAAAATAAGTGTTGAGATACCCGGCTTTAAAATATAAGAAATGAGAATTAACAATATGGTGTTTGGAATATTATCGAGAACATTATATACTTCTGTTAAAATAAAGTCTAGCTTTCTTACATATCCCCAGATAACACCAACTAAAATTCCCAAGAACGCTTCAACAAGAGCAACACAAACACCTATAAACAGGGAGTTTCTTGTTCCTGCCCAAAGCCGTGCCCAAAGGTCTTGACCGTTTCCGTTTGTTCCTAAGAGATATTTTCCATGCATCTGGAAATATTCTTCGCCTGTTAATTTAATTGTTTTTATTTTACCTGTTGACATATCAAAACCGCCGTTTACGCTATAAATGAGTTTTTCATCGTCAACAAGACCAATTGAATTGAGGGCAGAATTTATTTTATAGCTGAGATATGGTTTAATATTTTGGGCTGGCTTTTCCCTACCCTTATCGTCTGTATAAAAGTTATAATAGTTAGGGTCGTGCTGATTAGGGAGGAATGGCTGAATAACGGCAAATCCAACTATCAAAACCAAAAGAGCAACAAGAACCATTGCAAACTTGCGTTTAACAAAGGCGTTAAACGTACATCTCCAATAGGAATAGTTACTGTATCCTATGCGTTCAACTGCGGCTTCATCAAATTGAGCAGGAGAAAAAAGTTCTTCTTCTGAAAGCTGTTCTGCCGAATTGATTACAGTTTCACCTTCTGCAAGAGTTTGCTTAAGCTCCTCGTTGAGCTTATCTCCAAGTTCTTCTTCCTTATTAAGACGAAAAGACATTTTTTTCATTATCTGCTTCCCCCTTTCTTTCCAAGACTGATACGGGGGTCAATAATTACCATCAAAACATCCCCTAAAATCAAACCGATAATACCAACAGTTGCATAAAGCATAACTATTGCCTGAATAAGATTGTTGTCTGACTGCTGAACTGCCTTAACCAAAAGACCGCCCATACCGTTAATACTGTAAAGGGATTCAACATAAATAGAACCGATAACTGTGTTAAGGAACGAGGTTGGGATATACTGAACCATTGGTACAAAAGCATTTTTAAAGACATGGCCGAACATAATTTTACTTTCGGAAACGCCCTTTGCCCTCGCAAGACGAACATAATCTTTATTAAGCTCGTCAACCATATATCTGCGCAACCACATACCGTAATATGCAATATTTCCAAGAGACATAGACAATACAGGAAGAATCCACCAGAACGGACTGATTCCTTCTTCATATATCATCGGTATTCCAAATGCCCTTGTTCCATAATGCTGAATAAACAGATAATACACAGCTGCAGGAGCTGCCTGAATGAAAACTATAAAAAGTGTTCCAAACTTATCAAAAAACTTGCCCTTATACTTTGTCATAAGTATTCCAAGGGGAATACCTAAAAGTAATGATACAATCAAAGAAGCAGAACCAAGCTTTATAGAGACAGGAATTTTGGGCGCAAGAACCTCAGTTACAGGAACATCCTTCTGAATCTTGTTGGAAACCCCAAAGTCCCCCCTGAATACATCTCTGAAGAAATTTATTATTTGTTTTGGCATAGGGTCGTTCAGCCCCATGTTGTCTAACTTGGTTTGTATCTGCGCATCTGTCATCTTATCAAAATTATCAAAATAACCTTCAATAGGCATTTGACGAACAAGAATAAATACGATAGTGATAATTATGATAAGTGTCAGGAGCGAACGCGCAATTCTTTTTGCAAGATATTTTAACATTTGTTTAACAGCTCCAAACTTTAATTTAGTGCGGAACGGTTTCCCGCCCCGCACTAACAGAATTATTTTAAATTAACAGAAATGCAAGTCAGATTATTTAGCTTCTGCTGCGTTTTTGTTAGCAATAAATTCTTCCATAGTAATGAAGTGGTCATAGAGCTTCTGTCCCTTGTATCTCATTGTGGAAACACCAAAGGATGCGAACTGACCTTCATATACGTTAAGCTTTGTGGCAACATAGCCGGCAGGGGATGTTCCGTAAGGAATTACCAATGCATGGTCAATAAGATATGCTTCTGCCTTTGCAAATGCTTCGTAACGAGCATTAACATCGGTTTTGATAGCTTTTGCAGCTTTAACGAGGTTATAATATTCCTGGATAACGCTTGCAGATGCTCCGCCATCAACGATGGACTGATACATAAAGTTGTATGAGTAACCATCATCTACGGATTCCTGATAGAAAGGATCTGTCCATGTTTCAGGATCCTGATAGTCTGCACCCCAGTTACATTTCATGAATGCATATTTACCGCTACGACGAACTTCAGAAAGGAAGTTTGTGGATGGGCCTGCTACAACGATTACTTCGATGAAGTCTGTTCCAAGAGTGCCTTCCAACTGCTGTTTGAGAAGTCCGCATTCTGCGTCCCAGTTTGTGCTGCTTGGGTTGTAGCTTACGAGCATTTTTACAGGGAATGTTGCGCCTGCTGCTTCAAGCTCTGCTTTTGCTGTTGCTTTGAATTCTGCTGCTTTTGCTGCATCGTCAACTTTTGTTACAGCAATGTTTTTGAATGCGTCAAGAGCTGAGAAGTCTTTTCCGTCTGCGTTTGTACAGAAACCTGTAAGAGTGATGGAATCATATACAAATGTTTCAGGTGTGTTTGCTTCTGTAAGAGCCATAAGGTCTGTCTTATCCATTGCGTAAAGAACTGCCTTACGGAAGTTTTCGTTGTTAACAGCTATTTTCCAGTTTTCTGGCTGATATTCAGCATCAAACTGAGGGTCAAAGTTGAAGCAATAGAAGTATGAGTAGTCAACAGTTGTTCTGCTCTGGCTAATGTACTTGATTTTTGTTTCGTCTGCCATCCAGTCGTCTGCAACGTCTGTATCGATATCTGCATAGTCAACATCGCCTCTGAGAACCATTTCAGGAGCTACTGTTGCTGCTTCAGCGTTGTAGATATATCTGATTTCATCGATATAAACGATATCTGCATCATAGTTGTTTGTGTTTTTCTTGAGAGTTCTCTTTTCGTTTGCAACGAATTCAGAAAGATAGTATGCACCGCAGTAGTACATTTTGTCTGCTGCTGTTGCAAAGGATGTGCCCAATTCTTCAAGCTGTGGGCCATATGCAGGGAAATATGTTACATATGTAAGAGAAGAAAGGAAAAAAGGAACTGTATCGCAAAGTGTGTATGTAAGAGTGTAGTTATCAACAGCTTTTACACCAACTTCGTCAAAGCTGATTTCAGGCCATGTTGCGATTTCTGCGCCTGTTTCTTCATCAATTTCTTTACCGCCCTGATCTTTGAACGCAAGACCGTTGAAATATTCTTCCGCATTTTTGATTGTTCCGAAAATACCCTGAACTGTTGAGCTTTCGTTAGCAGGATTCAAGGTGTATTTGAGAGCGGAAACAAAGTCGTTTGCTGTAACGTCAGCAACCGGCTTACCTGTGTTATCAACCCATTTCTGTCCTTCGCGAATCTTAAAGGTCCATGTAAAGGTTGCTTCATCATATGTCCAGCTTTCAGCGAGACCGGCTTTAAGCGCACCCTTGGCATCATACTCAACAAGAGTATCAACTGTGTTTGCGCCAACGCCCTGTTCATTGGAGTTGGATGTTTTAAGATAGTTGAGAGTTGTAAGCTCACTCGAATAAAGTATGCGATAAACAGAATCGCCATCAGCAACTGTGCCGTCTCCACTTGTATCAGCAGATCCGTCTTCACTTGTTGCTCCGTTGCTTGTAGCTTCGCCACTTGTTGCATCATTGGAAGTGGAAGATTCAGAACCGCCACCGCAGGATGCGAAAGCAAGACAAATTGTTGCAAGACAAAGCATCATTGCAAGAATTCTTTTTTTCATTTTTTTCCTCCTGATTAAATAATATAAAACTTTTCTGTGAGTTCATCTTCATGATTCGCCTGAAAACATATATTCACAGATTATTTTCATACTATCACATTTATTTCTTTTTGTCAATAGCAAAATCGAATTTTTAATTTTTTTGTCATTGCCGAATTATCAACAAATGCATATACTTATATTTCGATGCATAAAAATACATAAAAAGAAATATACTTTCATTTATAGCGTTTTTATCGAATAACCATCATCGAAAAAATTTCCACAACGGCAATAACGGACTTTGTTTACTTCTTTTCCCTTTTCAAACAGGATACGATCCATGTAAAAGCCATAGCAACCATAACGGCAACAAGGGCGGCAACAAATATATCCTCATTGGGCAAAAATGATGTTGTTCCATCACTGTTTTCAATCTGTTCTGCACCGTCTAAAACTGTTTTACCTATGTATGGTCCTATAACTCCCGGGATGAGAACCTGAGAAAAAATTCTGACTCCCTGGAACATTCCCGATTTTCCTACAGGGGTAAGGTCTCGTATTTTTGCTCCGAATACTGCCATTGTGCAGAGATAACCGCACATCATAAGCAAAGAACCAACAAAAACAAGTGCAGTATCTTTAAACAGAGCAAGAACAACATAGCCCAAGACAAGAACTACTGAGGATACGGAAAAAGAGGGATTAAAGCCCTTTTTATCATACACCCTGCCCCAGAAAAATGTTGCAACGGAAGCGAGAATAACCGCAGGGGCAAGAATGAAGGTGTAATTTGTCATTTTCAAAGTTTTTTCATAATAAATTATGAGATACGGCATAAAAATCTGTATGGAAATATTAAAGATGATAAACCCAACAAGACAGAGGTAAAGAGAAGAATTTTTCTTCATTGTTGATGGTCTGAACCCATACACAAGATTTTTCAGATAACCGCTTTCGGAAGGAAGCATTTCATCTTTTTTAATGATGAAACATCCCATAATTCCTGCAACAAGCACCAATATACCTATAATTGCAAAAATCATTGTCCAGCTTTGGGATTTTTCAAGGTCAAAAGCCATAAAACCGCCAAACACGGCGAGAATTGCTATCATTGGCATCATGGAATTTATGCCTTCTGCAGCTCCTCGGTTTGTGCTGTCGGTTGAATCTGTAACCCACGCATTGAATGCGGCATCGTTTGCTGTTGAGCCGAAAAATGTCATAATGCAGTCAAGAGCAATAACGGCTGTAACACCAATTGAAGCCCACGAAGCAGTTGCACCCCATATTCCCTTGATTATGTCTTCACGAACAAGGCAGAAGGCGAATATTGAGATACCCCACGCAATGTAACCACCGCAAATAAACACCTTGCGTTTTCCAACTCTGTCTGAAAGCGCACCCATAAACAGAGTTGTTAATGTTGCGGAAACTGCAGATGCACTTACCATAAGAGAAATATCTCCTGCGGATGCGTTGAACATATTATATATGAAAACATTCAGATACATATTTTCAACAACCCACGCAACCTGCCCTAACAAACTGAAAACAGTTAGCGCAACCCAGAATTTTGATGAAAGTTTTGTTTTCATTATTCACCGTTCACTTTCCAAAATATTTCATAACATTTTGACTTTGATTTTTTTAAGAAAACTATTCGTACATTCTTATCCCGTCAGATTTCCTTGCAAACTCCTCGCAATCCTTTGCGGCTCTGCTGAAACATTGTTCAAGAGAGAAATCATCTTTCAGGATGGAATCGTCTCCAAAGAGCTTTGCTTCAAAATTTCCACCGCCAACAAATTCAAATTCTTTATATTTTCTCAATTCTGCGATAAGATGCATACCTGCATCAAAAGGTCTGTATGCATTTCTGTCTGTTATATGAAGCTGAACACCGCCACAGCGCACACCGTGATGCTTGCTGAAAGTTGGGGTAAAATATGCACTTCTGAAAATAACACCGGGGAGTTTTTTTGCATTAAGAGTTTCTGCAAGTTTTTTACCGTCAACAAACGGTGCGCCAACAATTTCAAAAGGAATTGTTGTTCCCCTGCCCTCGGAAATATTTGTTCCCTCAAAATAACAGGTTGCAAAATAATTTATAAACGCACTTACGGAAGGAAGATTTGGAGAAGGAAGTATAAGAGGCATACCTGTTTCATCGTAATACATACTTCTTTTCCAACCACTGCAAGGAATAACAGTAAGGTCGCAACCAAAGTTTTCTTCCTTATTTATATATGTTGCAAACTCACCAACGGTAAGAGCATATCTTGCAGGTATTTCATATTTTCCAACATCGCTGGAAAATCTTTTATCAAGAGTTATACCCTCGGTTATAATACCACCAACAGGGTTTGGTCTGTCAAGAACAACAACCTTTTTGCCCTTTGATGCACACGCTTTCATACAACGGGTGAGTGAATAAATGTAGGTATAATATCTTGCACCAACATCCTGAATATCAAAAACAAGTATATCAAACTTATCAAGCATTTCTTCTGTTGGGTTTTTATTTTCACCGTAAAGACTGTAAACCGTAAGCCCTGTTTCAGAATCCACATATGTTGAAACGTGTTCCCCTGCCTGTATATCCCCTCTTATACCGTGTTCGGGTGCAAAAAGGGCGGTTACATTATATTTTTCAGCAAGTATTTCATAAGTGGGTCTGAGGGTGGAATCAACGCCTGTTGGAGATGTAAGCACCCCGAGGCGACCTTCACTTAAAACAGAAGTCAAACCTATATTATCAATTCCTGCTTTTACCATATCAATCACCTTTTGAAAGTTTTATTAAGATTTTTATAGTAATCTTTATCAACTCTGCCAATCATTTCTGCAGTCGTTCTGAATTCCCAATTGTTATCGGGAGTGCCTGGGATATTCATTCTTGTATCAGCGCCAAATCCGCAAATATCCTGGAAGGGAACAATTGCAACTCTTGAAGCGGAACGCCAAACGGTTTCTATGATTTTTCTGCAAGCAGGAGCATAAAAGCCACCTTCTTCCCAACGCAATCCCTTTGCAGAGCAATAATCAAGGGCAAAATCCCTCTCCTCAGGTGTCATCTCAAAAATACAGCCCAACAAGGTATTATTATCGTGAGTTCCCGTATATGCAACAGTGTTTTCAACATAATTATGTGGCAAATGACTGCTGTCATCTGTTGAAGTAAGACCGAACTGAACAACCCTCATACCTGGGAAGCCGGTTTTGGCAAGAAGGGTTTCAACATCAACTCCAAACTCGCCCAAATCTTCTGCAATAATGGGAAGCTCGCCCAAAGCATCCTTTAAAGCGTGGAACAGCTTCATCCCAGGGCCTTTCATCCATTTTCCGGTTTTTGCAGTTTCAGAATCCGCAGGTATGCTCCAATAAGAAGCAAATGCGCGGAAATGGTCAATTCTGACAATATCGTGGAACTTCAAGCTGTTTTCAATACGCTTTATCCACCACTGATAGCCATCTTTTTCCATTTCATCCCAATCGTAAACAGGGTTTCCCCAAAGCTGACCGTCTTCTGAAAAATAATCGGGAGGAACTCCTGCAACCTGACTTGGCACAAATGCATCATCCAACTTGAACAGATTTTTATGGAAATAAACATCGGCAGAAATCAAGCTCACATAAAAAGGCATATCACCAACGAGATAGATGCCCTTGCTGTTTACATATTCCTTGAACTCCATCCACTGTTCATAGAAAAGGTACTGAACAAACAAAGCGTAATCCTTGTCGTTTTCATCGTAACCTACCTTCTCCCACTCTGAAAGTGGTGCATCACCTGCTTTTTTAAACAATGCGTAAAACTCTGCATATCTTTCAATTTCAGGGTTTTCCTTGCCATAATTTTTTGCTTTTTCCAAAAGCTCAGCGGAAGCGTTTCCAAATGCTTCGTTTAACGCTTTTTTTCTTGTTTCCATTGCAAATTCATAATTTGCAACATAAGGTGAGCCACTGTATTTACAGCTTTTCAAAGTTTCGAGGGAAATAAGACGCTGTTCAAACAATGCAAACGGGTCGATATAAAGATAGTTTCCTGCAAAAGCACCGTCGCTTGAATACGCAGAGTTACCTATTCCAACAGGGTTTATCGGAAGTATCTGCCAATAAGAAAAACCCATATCAGAAAGAAAATCTGCAAAATCTCTTGCTTCTGCTCCCAATGTACCTATTCCATATTCACCGGGAAGCGAAGAAATATTCATCAAAACCCCGGATGAACGCTTGAAAAAGCATGTTTTTTTCTTCTTTTTATCTTCACAAATAAAGCTGTTAACCTTGTTTTGGTTTATCATATCATTTTCCATCCTTTCGACTTCAGGGGAAAAAGAATCCCCATTTTTTGAAATTCGCACATTTATTATACTATACTTTAACAAAAAAATCAATCGTTTTATGAAATAAATAAATATATCTTGACAGAGCTAATAAAGTATATTATAATTTCCCCAGTAGATATTGAAAACATATTCATACAAACACAAAACTCAAACACGAGGAGAGCAAATATGTCATTAAAGGATTTACACAGCATATTTAAAAATCCAGATGCAACATGGCGTGGAAAGCCATTCTGGTCGTGGAACGGAGAGCTTGAAAAAGAAGAGCTTATACGCCAAGGAAAGCTATTGGGAGAAATGGGCTTCGGCGGATATTTTATGCATTCAAGAAGCGGACTTTCAACCGAATATTTAGGGGAAGAATGGTTTGATTTAATCAACTCAACCGCAGATGCAAGCGAAGAATTCGGGCTTGAAGCGTGGCTTTACGATGAAGACCGTTGGCCATCGGGCGCGGCAGGTGGATATGTAACAAAAAATATGAAATACCGCCAGAAATACATAACATTTACCTGCCGTGAGGATTTTGTTCCCCACGAGACCTCGACTCTTCTCGGCACATACGACATCTGCCTTGATGAGAATGGCGCACTTGAGAGCTACGAAATGATAGGCGAGAACGAAGCTCCCCGAGGATGCGCGTGGAAAGTATATTCAGAGATAGTTCACGTTCCAGATTCATGGTACAACGGCGAAGCGTACGCCGACACGCTTGA
>JAZNIJ010000073.1:0-1583 GCA_045577455.1 Eubacteriales bacterium | reverse complement strand
AGAACAAGGAATCGTTTCGTATGGAAGCATACAAACATATGCAGTTATTTTTTATGGAAATGGGAGATTACAATGGCTAAGAATATTATTATTACAGGAGTAAATCAAGGTATCGGTTATTATATGGCTGAAAAGCTACTTGCAGAGGGCAACAAGGTATCAGCTTTGGATATTGAAACGAATAATCTTGAAAATCTTAAAAAGCAATACAACAGCCTTATTTTTCATAAGGTGGATTTGAGAAACTATGATGAGGTGCACAGGGCAGTTGCCGAAACGGTTTCTGAGTTTGGAAGTATTGATATTGCTGTTCATAATGCCTGCAAATGCACCTTTGAAAGTGAATGCGAAACGGATTTTGATACATATAAAGACGTTTTTGATGTCAATTATTACGGGGCATTACGTTTGGTGAAAAGTGTTATCCCCTATATGACCAGCCAGAAAAAGGGACGCGTGATTTTCACGAGTTCCGGTGTTGGAGTAACGGGATTTATGAATATTTCTCCTTACAGTTCGACGAAGGGTGCCTTGGAAGCATTAGCCAAATGTTTGAGAATTGAGTATGCAAAAGATAATATTTCATTTCATATTATGCATCCGCCTCTTACCAGAACAAAATCCGCTTCACCACTACCTGTTCCCAATGAGTTCAAGGCATTGCCCGAAAAGGTTGGTTACGGACTTGCAAAGCATATAAATTCAAAGAGGTTTATTATATGCCACAGCCTTAACCAGAAAATGCAGACACTCGGCTGTTATTTATTCCCAACCCAAATGGGTGATTTATTGTCAAAGCTGACAGCAAATTGTACTGAAACAAATGCTTTGTAAATTTTGATTTCACCGCTTAAAGAACGCCGCACCTCAAAAAAGGTGCGGCGTTTTTATATCCACTCTATAATCGCACCCATTTGCAAGTGCGCCAGCCTTTCTCTTTCATATTTGCAGCTGATTGCGCAAAACATATCACTATTTTGAAATATTGGATTTATAGAATTTCATTTTCGCATCATCGCGTCCACACTTTGCGCACATCACCATTGGTTTTGTCCTCCACAAAAAGAATTTTGCGATTTATTTCGCAAAAGTATTGACACTAGAATGTTTGCGTGTATTATTGTATACAATGATACATGCTTTTTCTGAAAGGGGTTTTTAATATGCTTGAAATATCTGCAAAAACAAATCTGCTGGAGCAGAAATCCTATAAATATTCTCTGCAGGATGTTGCCGAACCCAACCTGCAGCGCGACCTGTACTCCTACGGCTCCATTCCCAAGGTTGCATTCAACCACCGCCGTGTTCCCATGAACATGCCCGAAGAGATATGGATAACAGACACCTCCCTGCGTGATGGTCAGCAGTCCGTTGAGCCTTACACCGTAGACCAGATAGTAAATATCTATAAGCTGCTCAATCGCCTCGGCGGTCCCTACGGTATCATCAGACAGACAGAGTTCTTCATTTACAGCAAAAAAGACCGTGAAGCCATTGAAAAATGCATGGCTCTCGACCTTAAATTCCCCGAGATTACCAGCTGGATCCGCGCGAGCAAGGAAGACTTCCGTCTGGTTCGCGAT
>JAZNIJ010000072.1:0-7700 GCA_045577455.1 Eubacteriales bacterium | reverse complement strand
AAGTTATAACGCAAAAACATATTATTTTAATTCAACATTCGACAGAACAACTGTAAAAGTAACTCTTAACGGAGAAATACTTGAAGATAATAAGTATCTCACAAACTATTACTTTGGAAAAGCAGGCGTTGTTTCTGAAATCGCTATAAGCTATGACGGTTACACAAGAACTGTTCTTGCGCTCGTTGAAGAAGAAGTAACTGAAACAGAACTTGTTATTAAAGCTCAATCATCCCTTGAAAAATCAGAAGGTTATCTTTTGAATGTAGGCGATGCAATGACTATTCCTCAGTTGATTTCTAATTTTGAAAACAAGTTTGCTTTAGTATTTAATGAAGATGGTGAAGCTGTTGATGATGGAATTGCTTGTACAGGTTATTTCGTTAAGCTTATTGTAAATGGTGAGGAAAAAGATTCTGTTCAAATCGTTATAAAAGGCGATGTTAACGGAGACGGTAAGGTAGACACAACAGACTACCTTAGAGTTAAAGGAAAATTCCTTGGAAGATATAGCGTTGAAGGTGCATATGCTATTGCTGCTGACTTGAATGATGACGGTGCAATTGATACAACGGACTATCTTAAAATCAAATCAGCTTTCCTTGGTATAAAAAACTAATCCTATCAATCTATAACAAATAAATTATATTAAATGAAAAACAGAGGGTGAAGGCGAATGCTATCATTCTCTGTTTTTGCTAATATGTATTAAAATTCAATATAGGAAAAGAGAAACTTGTTTTGTGGATAAAAAAATCGTCTCTATATCCTTGATTTTAAAAAGCATATGTTTCTATATCCTTGGTTTGCAATAAAAAAATCGTTTCTATATCCTTGGTTTGTAATAAAGAAAAAGGGTATAAAAGCATTCACTCTTATACCCTTGATTAAATTAGAATATTGGTAGGATTGTTTAATTAGAAGATTGGATAGCCCGCATTTTCGTGAGCTTCGAAAAGTTCATCACAAAGAGCAACAATTTCGTCTGTGCTGAGAGTTGCGCCTGTGTGAGGGTCAAGCATAGCTGCCTGATAAATCTTACTCTTATCCTGAGTTGCAGCTGCTTCAATTGTAAGGAGCTGAGGATAAATATTTGTTGAGTTCATTGCTGCAAGCTGAGTTGGCAAAGCACCGAAATATGTTGGTGTTATGCCGTTTCTGTCTGCATAGCAGGTAACTTCAACGCATGCTTCACGGGGAAGGTTGGTGATAATGCCATTGTTAATAACGTTACCACCAAATTTGTATGGACGGTTTGTAACAATTGCTTCCATAATATAGGATGCATATTCGTGTGATCTTGTATGGTCAAGCTCGCCCGATGTGAGAATTTCGTCTTTTCTTCTCTTCCAGTCATCAATCTGGTTGATACATCTTCTTGGATATTCATCAAGAGGAATGTTGAATTTTTCAATAATATCTTCTCTGCCCGGCTTGATGTAGAAAGAGTTGTATTCTGCGTTATGTTCACTACTTTCTGTGCAGTAGTAACCCAGCTTATCAATATAGTCATAACGAACCATATCGTAATGCTTTTCACCTGCATTCTTTTCTTTTGCGCGTTTCTTGATTTCAGGGTAAAGGTCATTTCCTTTTCCGTCTGTAATCTCAAGCAACCAAGCCATATGGTTAATACCTGCAATTGTATGTTTTTCGTCTGCAAGATATTCTTTCATTTCAAGGGCTTCAAAAAGACCGGGAACGCATGCCTGAACAGAGTGGCAAAGACCAATGGTTTTAACTTTGGTAAATCTGTTCATGTAGCCCGTAAGCATTGCCATTGGGTTTGTATAGTTAAGGAAAAGAGCATCAGGACAAACTTCTTCCATATCTTTTGCGAAATCTTTAAGAACATGAATTGTTCTGAGAGCTCTGAAAATACCGCCAATACCCAAGGTATCTGCAATTGTCTGTCTCAAACCATATTTCTTTGGAATTTCAAAGTCAATAATGGTACATGGGTCATAACCGCCAACCTGAATTGCATTAACAACAAATTTTGCGTCTCTCAATGCTTCTTTGCGGTTTTCAACACCTAAATATTTTTTAACTGTTGCTCTGCCCTCGTTAATGCGTTTGTTCATTGCATCAACTATGATATATGATTCTTCAAGACGGTCAGCATCAATATCATAAAGAGCTAACTCTGCATCGTGAAACTCAGGAACAATAATTGTGTCTCCTAAAACATTTTTTGCAAAAACGGTGCTACCTGCACCCATAAAAGTAATCTTGTACATATTTTCTCCTCAAAAAAAATGTATTTCGTATTTATTTTTTTTGATTATAACACATTGAAACAAAAAATACAATACCATTTTCAGAAAAATTGTGCAAAATAACATATTTTTTTAGACAATTTCTTGCTGATAAAATATAATAGTTTGTAAATAATTTTAATGAAATTTATAAAGTATAGTATATTATTCTTGTAAAAAGCTGTATATGTATTTATTCAAGCTCTGCAAATAAAGCATCTCTTATAGGAAGCATTGTTTCCTCAGACAGTTTTAGAACCCTTCTGTCATATGTCATAATTCCGTTTGTTTCGTCTTCAACATCTGAAAGCTGGGTGTAAACCGTTGCGCAAAGTCCTTCTTTAACGGAGGGGATAATTTCGTTGTAGTATAAGTTTTTAACTGCCTCGGTAAATTCTTCTCCTGTCTTGAATTTTCCATACCCATATGTTTTTTTTGTATTGAATGAATGTTCCTTCAGTTTGTAGGAATAGCCCCCAAATTCAGATAGAATAACGGGTTTTTCAGATTTCTTATGAACATACTTTTTAAAGTAAGTGTGTATGCTGTCCACATCGGATTTTTCACAGGTAAACCATCCCGATGCAGTATCAATAAACCTTGTGTTGTCAAGAGCTTTTGCGAAATCATACATAAGCTCTCCTTCAAACTGTCCCCAACCCTCGTTGAAAATTGTCCAGAGGCAAACGCAAGGATGCTTTTTCAGTGAAAGAATTATCTTTTCGCTACATTCAGAAAATGCTTTTCTTTCCGCGGGATTGTTATGCATTTTTTTATCGTTGCGTTTTTTTATTCCTATTGTTGGAAGTGCAGTGTCTCTGAAAAAAGAGTAGTCGCTGTTGTTTATCATGTCCTGAAAAACAACCATTCCTAACTTATCGCAAAGATAGTAAAAATATTCTGGCTCAGTTTTAATATGTTTTCTCAGCATATTAAAGCCAAGATTTTTAGCTGTCATTATATCGTTTTCAAAACATTGATATGATGCAGGAGTGAAAATACCGTCGCTCCAATAACCTTGGTCAAGAAGTCCATGAAAGAAATATGGCTTTCCGTTAAGACATAAACGGTTTAATCCGTTAACTTCCTTTATTTCAAGGGTGCGAAGAGCAAAATAAGTTTTAACCTCATCGGAATCGGTTTTTATAGTAACATTATACAAATACGGATTTTCAGGAGACCAATATATAGGAGACGGAAGTTTTGTTCTTCCGTGTCCTTTGTGAATATCACATTCTTTTATTTCTGTTGGAGTTTCAATATATGCCTTTCCGTTAAGGTTTTCATTTATGTATATATCAACTCCCTTACTGTCTGCTTTGCAATTAACAAATTGAATATGGTTTTCAGGAACGCTTTCAATCCATACTGTTTGCCAAATTCCTGAAACAGGTGTGTACCACATACCGCCTCTTTTTTCACGCTGTTTTCCGTATGGAAGTCGCAATGTGTTAAGGTTGTCGGTTGCGCAAACATGAATGTTGTTTTCGCCATCCTTTAAGCACTCTGTTATGTCAAAGGAAAAAGCATCATAACCTCCAATATGGTAACCAACTTCTGTATCGTTAACATAAATCGTTGCACATTGGTCGATTGCACCGAAATGAAGTAAAACTCTGTCTTTTTTGAAACCGTCGGGAAGCGTAAAGCTCTTTTTATAATGCAGCTCGGTACCGTCGGGATAATGCTTCTCCACACCGGAAAGAATGGATTCGGGAGGGAAAGGTACGGTTATTCTTCCATACTCTCTAACCGTTTTCCCTTCTTTGCAAGTTCCAAAGCTCCATTCTCCATTGAGATTGATGTATGAATTCCTTATCATTGTTGGGCGAGGGTATTCGCTGTGGGGAATTCCCGAAAGGGATTCTCCTTCTTTTGTATATAATCTGTTCATTTAGCACCTCTTGAATCTGTAGTATTCAGTTTCTTAATTATATATGTTTTTTCTTATGCTGTCAAGAATTTATTTGTATTATTTGATGGTATATAGTTGACAAATTATTAAAATAGAGTATAATTAAACTATATAATTTTATTTTTTTGAGAGAGAATATGTTTTCACATTGTTTCTCACTTAAAAAATAGATTGGGAGGTTACTATGCTTTTTGAAAAATTTGAATTTTCTGATTTGGAAAACCTTGTTCTTGAGCTTCCTTTGGAGGTAAAATGTTATAAATATGCAGGAGATTTTGAGGGTGAGATAAATGTAATTGATGCTTATCTTAAAAATAAAAAATTACCCAACTCGTTGGTTTCAAGACTTATTCTTGAAAGAATTATCTCGGGAGAAATGAATAAAAATTATAAAACTGATTTTGAAACAATATACAATCGTTTAAAAGAAGAATTCCCCAACCTCACTCCTGAGATGTTGGAAACTTTTATAAACGATGGCCATGGGGATTATATTGTTAAGAATGGTAAACGCTGTTTTGAAAGAGGCGCATATTCAAATCTTAAAAAAATTAAAGGCGATTACCTTCGTAAATTGGCAGACCCAAATTACAATGATAAGGAAAACTTTGAGCTGAGAGCAGAAAACTGCAAAATCATGAAAGAAAAGGGCTCAAGAGCGTTCAGATATACTGTGCGCCAGTGGATAAAGCCGACAGTTTCTGATGAATACGCAGGAAAGCTCATTCGTGTTCACCTTCCTTTTCCCGCAGAATGTCCCGAACAAATGGATATAAAGCTGTTATCATCAACAGCAAATCCATATATTTCAAAAGCAGAACAGAGAACAGTTTTCTTTGAAAAGGAATATGTTCCCGGCGAAGAATTCTTTGTTGAATATTCCTATATCAATAAAGCAATTTATCAGGATATAAACCCTCTTTATGCAAAAGAAGGAAACCCAGGTTTCTATTTGGATGAACAGTATCCTCATGTAAGATTTACTCCATACATAAAGATGATTGCAAAAGAATTGAAAAAGGATGAAACAAATCCGTTAATTCTTGCACGCCGTGCTTATGAATGGGTAACTCATGAGGTCGGATATTCCTATATGAGACCATATGCCTGCTTGGAAAATATTTCGGAATTCTGTGCGGTTAACAGAAGGGGAGACTGCGGCGTTATGTCTACCCTGTTTATAACCCTTTGCCGTGCTTTGGGTGTTCCTGCAAAATGGCAGTCAGGACTTTATACGGCACCAAATGAAATTGGATGCCACGACTGGGCTATGTTCTATGTAGAACCATTTGGATGGTTGTATGCTGACCTTTCTATGGGTGAATCTTTCGCAAGAAACAACGAAAAAATATTGTATAACCATTATTTTGGTAACCTTGACCCATTCAGAACTGTTACCTGCAACGATTTTCAAAAACAGTTTGAGCCGCCAAAATTCTTTATGAGATGCGACCCATACGATAACCAATGCGGAGAAGCGGAATTTGAAGATGCAGGCCTGTTTTTGGGAGATTGGGATTGCGGAAGAAGTGTTATATCTGCTGAGGAGATTTTTTAACGTAATATAATACGGTTAATAAGTTTTCGCATTTTCGATATGATGTATATCTCGTCACATAGTGTTGAGCACTTTTGAAAAAAGCAAAAACAAACTGATGTTTTGCTTTTACATAGGAAATAGTATTATGAAAAACATATATCTTAGGAAAATGGTTTTTACAGGTAGCTTCATTGCTTTATGTGCAATTGTTCCATTAGCTTTCCATATTGTTGGCGGAGCAGAAATGGGTAAAGTGTTCTGCCCAATGCATATTCCCGTTTTGATATGCGGTATGTTTTGCGGAATATATTATGGCGGAATTTGTGGTATCGTAGGACCTGTTGTTTCCCATTTAACAACGGGAATGCCTGCTTCGCAAATGCTTTATCCAATGATGGTTGAATTGTTTGCATATGGATTTTTTGCAGGTCTGTTGTCAAAATTTGTAAAAACAAAATATTATTTGGTGAATATGTATGTTTGTTTATGCGGTGCAATGATTGTTGGCAGAATAGTTTCCGGCGTTTCAAAAGCTCTTATATTCAATGTTGGAAAGTATTCGCTTGAAATATGGCTCAGTTCTGGATTTGTTGTTGCACTTCCCGGAATCGCAATCCATCTTATTTTAGTTCCCTTAATTGTTTCAGCGTTGAAAAAAATGGTGAAGTTTTAAAAAATCAAATTTATATCTTATGTTGTCTTGATAAGGAGAGAGTATATGGGATATCCCGAATTTATAAAAGGATGGGAAACCGTCGAACTTTTAGGTAGCGGTGGATTTGGAAAAGTTTATAAAATCAGAAGGATTGATAACGATTTGGGAGAGGTGTATTCTGCTCTCAAGGTTATAGATATACCAAAGGATGAAAGTGATTACCGTTCATATTTGGAAGAAGGATACGATGAGCAGAGTATAAGCACACTTTTTAAATCTAAAGTAAACAATATTATTGCTGAAACTGAAATGATGTTTAAATTTCAGGGTGCTGCCAATATTGTTCATTTTGAAGGACACGCAGTTATTCCGAGGGGAATCGGTTACAGAGTTTTAATAAAAATGGAATTGCTTGAAACTCTTGCAAAAAAGAATAATGAGTCTCCGTTGCCTGAATCGGAAATAATAAAGGTAGGAATGGATATATGCAAGGCGCTTGAGCTTTGCCATGAGAAAAAAATTGTTCATAGAGATATAAAACCCCAAAATATTTTCGTTAATCGTTTTGGAAATTATAAGTTGGGAGATTTTGGCGTCTCTAAAGTTATGGAAAACGAAACGAGAGCAACCAAGATAGGAACATATGGATATATTGCTCCTGAAATATACCATGGAAAAGCGTATGGTTTTTCAACGGATATTTATTCCCTTGGTTTGGTTTTGTATTGGCTTCTTAACGAAAGAAGATTGCCGTTTCTTCCTTTGCCGCCAGCAGTTCCGGGAACGGCTGAAAATGAGGAGGCAAATCTAAAAAGACTTGGTGGATGTGAAATTCCACCTCCTGCCCACGGTTCTTCGGAGTTGAAGACAATTATTCTTAAGGCGTGTGCTTATGACCCAAAAAACAGATTTTCAACTGTTGCAGAGTTGTATGATGCTTTGGAAAGTGCCAAAATAGCTTTGAAAAAAGGCAAAATAGGTGGTGAAAACGCCTTCAATGCCGAAAAAACAATTGCTGTCAATGACTCTCTAAACGGTTTCGCCAATGCAAACAGCGGAAACAGATTTTCGGGTGGTAACAGTGGTAACGGCTTCTCGGCTGGCAAAAGTAACAATAATTTCTCGGGCGGTAATGATAACAACAGCTTCTCTAATGTAAACAGTGGAAACAGTTATTCGGGAGGTAACAGTGGTAACGGCTTCTCGGGCGATAAAAGTAACAATAATTTCTCGGGCGGTAATGATAACAACAGCTTCTCTAATGTAAACAGTGGAAACAGTTATTCGGGAGGTAACAGTGGTAACGGCTTCTCGGGCGATAAAAGTAACAAT
>JAZNIJ010000071.1:0-5012 GCA_045577455.1 Eubacteriales bacterium | reverse complement strand
TCTCTTTAGTACATTGATTGAAGCTGTTGTATGTATAGTCTATTCGTTCACGATAAAGTGGAGAATATTGTAAGCGATAATCTTCTCGAATAATCGTCTTTTCAGTACACAACCAATCTCTTTTGTCGTTTGACCTTGAATATACATAATTAGTGTAAATTTCGTCTGTATGGCGGAAGAAATTTTCTCTTGAAGTTGCACCTATTTGAATCTCTTCTGGTATTTCCTCCATATTCCTGAATCTTGGATATCCGTCATAGTGTATTGCATCTGTATTATTCAAAGATGCAGATGGATAATTTACTGATTTCCCATAGGTTCTTCTAAGTTGGTCCGGGGCGTCTAATTTGGGATCAGATATCTGGTAGCTATCACATTGTAACTTATATGCTAATCCGTCACTTCCGCAATTTCCCCGACTCCACCCAACAGCAAACTCTACAACTGTTCCTGTTGGTTTATGGATTTCGGTTATATAGAAGTGTGTTATATCTGCGTAATCATTATCCTCAAATGTTTTTGATGTAAGAGATGTTTTGAGTGCCTTCTCTTTATATGTATATGATGTCTGATTTCCTTCAAAATCAACTACAGATGAAAGTAAATAATCATCGCTTCGTCCTTCACAAAGTGTTTTATTATATGTCAACACTCTGTTTTCTGTGTTGTCATTTTTATCGATAACTGTAATTATTGTTTGTAAGCTATTACTGTAGTTAAATACTATTTCTCTGCCAACGCTATCTGTTATCTTCGTCAGCTGGCTGGGGTATGTGTCTCCTAATATTTGTTTTGTATTATACTCAAACTTTATATTGTTACCAAATCTGTCTTCAATGCCAAGCAACTGACCATATTGACCAAAATAATATTTTTTTCCGTCTTTCTCTGTAAGGATATCTGCACAGTATTCACCGTTGAAATAACCGCCACCGCTTATACTTATATCGTTAAGGTGATACCCCTCAAGTGAATTCCCGACAATTCGCCATACGCCTTTGTCGCCATAATGCAAATATTTTGCATCTCTTTGTACTCCATCATATGGACAGTATATATATTCAATATATGGAAAATCAAATTCCCAGCCGACTCCTATATCAAAATATTTCTTAGTTAAACTAATGTCATGATATGTTGTACAAAAAATATCCGCACCAGTATACTCTTGGGTTATGGTGTGCGTTCCTTCGTCATTGACTACTATAATATCTTCATCATCCATGACATTAAATTCAACATATGCAATATTCCCGTAATCTCCAAGCTCATATCTACGGTTATATTTACCGTCCATCGCACTATTCGCAGCAGCTACAGCTTTTGAACGGCTATCAAACATGCTTATTGGCGCTCGTCCGTCATCAAGCCTTTCCCTATCATTATCAAGTGCTGTTTTACTTGCAATTTCATAAATCGTATCACCTTGTTTCGATGGTCTGATAACTATCCGCTGACTAACAAAGGTCTTTGTATAACTACCGTCTGGAAGCGGCTCTTTATACTTAACTGTAACATCGGCATATCCGGTAACGGAGTAGTAATGCTTCGTTACTGCTTCTTGTTCCAAGTGTGTAACAATTACATATGGGGTTTCTACTTCTGTATTAGATAACGAATTAACTCTTGTCAGGTTTAAATCAAGTCCATTCTTCCCTTTAAGACTAAAATCAGTTGTTTTGATGGTATAATTCTGAGTCAATTCATTAAGTATGAACTCATCATTACTCTCTTTTATCAAATTTGTATTATACTGACCATATTTGCTCTGTGGGAAAACAATATTGTTATACACATCAATAATTCTATCACTTGTATCCCCTGATATCGACATTGTACTAATCCCTGAATTAAGCTGGAAATCTAAATAATCCTGTTCATCGGCAGTAAAACTCGATGGATCAATGAAGTCATACAATCCATATTCCTTAATTTGTTGCAGTTCTTCGTCGTATGTGGTATCATTTACCACTTCAGCAACAACTGTATCCCAAGTCTTTTCCGGAGCATAATATAGCGTAAATTCTTCTGCATCCGTATCGGTAGAATTTGCTTCAGGCCCTTCTGATAAGACTGCAATCTGAGGGTTTTCAACAACCTGCAATTGAGGTTTTCCTTTTTTCTGCAAAAGTGTATATGGCTTCTCATCCAATTGTTCGGCAAGCTCTAATGCTTTCCCAATATCATCCAGTGCATAGCCTTCTTTATATATTTTGTAAATTTCTTCTGTTGTCCAATTGTATTTGTTGTGTAGTGCTAATATTTCTGCATCATCTTCAATATTAGTTTCTATAAGCTCTATGTTTTCAGTTATGACATTTCCCGCTTCTGCTATAGAATCCATGGCGAGGTTTACAACCTTGGCTATCGTCGGAGATGCACTTTCAATCGCTCCCTCAAGTGCACTTGCCGATGTTGTGAAAAAAGTTGTAAGTGTCAATAGTATCGCCATTACGCATCTAAATCTTTTTTTCATTTGTAGCCCTCCTAAAAGTTGTTTAAATATTTTTTATTCTCGTTTCTTGTGCCTTTTGTTTTTTATAGTCATTTCCCCAAAAGTTTTGTATTAATTGTTCTAACACATAAAAAAGCAAAAGTAAAAACAGACAATTTTAATCGTCGGAGTTTACTTTTGCCTTACCACCTTGTTGTACTCAATCTCAACACCACCTTATATATTTTTATTATGTATATTCTACCATATATCCTATGAATTGTCAACAAAAAACCATGCTTATATAATAGCCATATTGTACAATTTTGCTTAAAAGTTTTGAGGGTTAGTTGTTTTTGGTATTTCTGCGGTGGTTGCTTCTGAAGGCTTTCTTTTGTAAGTCTGTTCATCCCATCATACTCATAAATTGTGCTTTGCCGTTTAATGTTTTTGTCTTTTGTTTTCCGTTTAAGTAATAGGTGTAGCTTTCGCTGAGCTTATCGCCTGTTGACTAACTTGTCAGCAGGTTTGCAAGGGTATATGTATACTGTGTGGTATAATTGAAGTATCCGTTGAGAGAAGAGAGGACCGAGTTCACACTTGCAGGAGCATATTGCTGTATCAATATGTTTTTATACCCCAACACAAGTGTTTTTGTAATTTCTTTGCCCTCTGTCCAATTTACAAATGCAGTTATGTCACGGATATATTTTTCGATGGTGACAGAGCATAGTTCTTCTTCAATTAAATGATTTTTGTAGTCTTCAATAGTGCGTTTAGTAATTTCATTCATGATTCAACAACTCCTTTGATTTTATTTTACCACCAACGATAAAATATATAAGGGTTGTCAATGTTTCAGCTTATATGAATATTAAAAGGCGATTGCACATTCGTTAATCGAAATGCAATCGCCTTAAGACTTTCGTATGCTTTGCCATATAATTTCACCTCCTGTTGACACAATGCATACCACAGAAGAGAGAGGAAGTCCACGAAGGATTTTACAATCGTCCGTGTCTTTTCTGAATGTTTTCTTCTGCAAGCTCTTCAATATAACTTTCATAGTAGTCATCATACTCGCCGGTGCTGATAAGATTTTGTTTCTCAATGCTGACGGCTAACTTGTATAGCATATCAACCATTCTGTCGATATGTCCGGCGATAGTAGAATCCACCGCCTGAACCAACAGTTTATTCATGTATGTACCTATGCTATCATATTGAAGTTTTGAGAGATATTCTTCGATAGCTTCACCGCAAAATGCACTCTCACTTTTGTAGCCAAAGTCCTCAACCAAATTTTTAATTTGTCTTCTGACCTGTGGCCTAACATTGAAAGTCATCTTTACTTTTTTGTTCTCCTTCATTATATTTTCACCTCCTAACTACATTCCATGATGGATGCCCATTGATGCATCTCGTCTGTATTCTTTTGTTCTTTCTTTTGAATCCACAATTGATTTTGTGAACCCTTCCTTGATGTCATAGTCAATCGACTGCTCAAACATTTTACAAAGAGCAAATACAATTCCACCATAGGCAGGGGTAGATTGTTCTTTATTTGTATATAAATTGTTCTGCCTATTGTCATAGAAAGTAGCTTTTAAGACAGCGTTTCCCAATCGTTTATGGAGATTGAGATTGTCCTCCAAGCTATCAAAACATTCTTCAGGATCCTTGCGATAAGTTTTCAACAGAGCTAACTGAACCTGACACCATTGTTGATATAAATCCTGCAGGTTTTGATCCTTGCAAACGATTTTTACAACCGCATCAACTTTTTCTTTTTGCTCACGGGAAATGAATTGATAATTGTTCTTGCCTGTGTACCCATCAAGAGAGAATTTTAAGTCAACAAACGCTTCAGCAAACCCATCGGGAGCTTCACCAATGTCTGCACTAAACTCATTCATTTTTTCTTTTACAGACTCAACAATTTTATCACGCAGAGACTGTCTCTCATCATAGATTTGTTTCATCTCATCTTTGAAAATAGTTTTTGTCAATGAGTCTTTGTATCTGTTGTAGTCTCTTGCACAAAGAAATTCGCCACCGGGTTCCTTGTTGAACAAAAGAAAATGAACATGATAGTGTCCTTCCTCTTTATGAAAGGCAGCGTACCATTTCATATTTTCAGCAGGAATTCTGTGGTAGGATGCAATCTCAAACTGCTTAGACCGGAGAAGATTTCTCCATGCCTCCGGTGTATCATATCCAAGTCTTTCTGCATCAGTTTGCCTGAGTGATATGATTTCTTCCCAGACAATTCCTTTGTGATGATATATTTCCTGCGATGCTTTATGCAGATTAACATAATCCTCCTGACCAAACAAACCGTGTTCGCCCATCTTTACAACCCCAGGTCTCTCGGCAGCATATTGAGTGAACACCTCCGACCTGCACCTTGTATTAATTGTTTTATCAACTCCATCTCTTTTTGAAATATATTCCGTGAACCCACCGCCGACAGGTTTACCTGTTTTGCAGTAGCGTGTAGATATAAAAACTTTACTCATATTTTTTCCTCCAATCTCAAAAATTCTTGTAATTTTGAAGACACCTGTTTTGACACCTG
>JAZNIJ010000070.1:0-41721 GCA_045577455.1 Eubacteriales bacterium | reverse complement strand
AGGAAAACAGCAACAAAAACGCAGGCGATAATTGATGCAACAATTATCCAAAAGCTGGGCTTTTTGTAGTTAATCACAGATAAAATCCTCCCCTTTACTCCCGACTCGCCAAATGCAACGGGGCAAGCGGAAACATATCTTTTTTTAACACTGCAAGAAAGCAACGCTTGGGCATAATCCGCCTTTTCCGAATCGTTCATACTCTTTATTGCTTTTTCATCACAGGCAAATTCAATATCCTTGCAAAGAAGAATAAATGCAACCCATACAAAGGGATTGAACCAATGAATTGTAAGAAGTAAAAATCCAAATGGCTTTATAAAATGGTCTTTGCGCTGTAAATGCGCTCTTTCGTGAGATATAACCGAATTTATTTCCTTTTCACCCAAACCGAAGGGGATATATATTTTCGGCTTAATAATTCCAAGGATGAATGGCGATGAAACATTTTCGCCTTGAAAAACATTGTCCTTAAGCAAAACTGCGGTTTTCACTTTATTATAAAGGTTTATATAGCTTACGGCAAAATATAAAAGCATTGCTCCGATTCCGATAAGCCAAATTTTTGATGCAATCGGAATTGTTGCTTTAATAATTCCCCACATATTTTTCGTTTGAGAGCTTTGTTCACCGTTAATTATAGGGTTATTTGTTTCAGGAGCATCAACCGTTGGTTTATTTGGAGTTACTGACGGATTTTCAACTGTTGGGTTATTTGGGGCTATAGGCGGATTATCAACCGTTGGGTTGTTTGGGGTTATAGGTGGATTTTCAACTGTTGGATTGTTTGGAGTTACTGACGGATTTTCAACCGTTGGGTTGTTTTGGGTTACTGACGGATTTTCAACCGTTGGGATGTCAATGATATTATCATTGTTTGCATCTAATATGCTACTGCTTATTATTTCTTTTCGTGGAATAAGAGATAGTTCGCTTTCTATAGAAAAAGGACAAATGAGCTTAAACGCAACAATGCCCCACAAAACAATTCTTATCCATTTAGGAGCTTTTTTAAGTAGTATCCTGAGAAGCAAAACCGCAAGCACTATCCAGCTTGCAATTATACTCATATTAAGAATTTCAAGAAAAACACGGTTCATAATTATTCCCCTTTATAATCCATTTTACAATACAAGCCGTAAAAAGATTTTTCAAAACCATAAAAAGTATTTTTAGCTCTATTTCATTAGAGCAACATTATTCTAACACATTAGAGTTGGTTTGTCAAGGAGTATTTACAATTATTTATAAATAATCAAAACTACTTACAAAAGGGATAATATTATCAAAAAAGAATAAACACAATTTTCTTGACAAGTTGCCATAAAAGATATATAATACTGTTCAGAAGTGAGGTAATGATATGAACAGCATAAAAAACAAATTTTTATCCTTGGTTAGTATTCTGCTATTATTATGCATACTTTTCGGGTGTTCTTCTACCCCGATAATAACAATCAAGAATTCCGACCAGCTTGAAATGACAATTGGTTCAACTCTCCTTTTAGAGGTTGAAGAAAAAGAATATAAAATAAAATGGTCTGCATCAGGTGATGCAGTTAATGTGGATGATACAGGGGTAGTTACCGCTGTAAAGGTGGGACAATCCGTTGTTACCGCAAGTTGTGGGAAAGCAAATGATTCTGTTACAATAACTGTAAAGCAACCCGAAAATAAACCCGACGAGCCAAACGACGGAAAGCCGGCATCAAGCCGAGAAGAAGCACTGGAGCGTTCAAAAAAAGGGGTCGTTTCAGGCAGTACCACAGTGCCTGACCAAGCTCCATATATTTCAGAATACCGTCCAATGAAAGACGGAAAATACATATTGAATACAACCTTCAACTTTATTGACCAAAATACATATTCTGTTGTGGATGCCCACGGAAACGAGGTGTTTCGGGTTTATCGTGGTGGAGGATATATCGCCCTTGAGGAAGTTGCGGCATATATATACGCTTTTGGTCAAGTACCTCCAAACTATGTAACAGGCAAAAATAAAAAACCGCAAGCAAGCATCTGGCGTGAGAATCTCCGACTTAACCACACCAAATTTTCAGGGAACACAGCAAAGTATCCATACGAACCGGAGCTTCCCAACATCACCGGTTGTGGTGGAGATTTACAATATTATGAGCTTGATATAGGAACAACGGGAACAGACTGCGACCCTGCGTATCCTCCAAAGCTCTACAATGACGGCACGAAAATCACAAGAGGTGCGGCACGAATTGTTTATGGAAAATGCGACCTTGACAAAGACGGAGTTTATGACCAAGGAGAGCTTCACCTGTTTTATACATATAACCACTATAACGATTTTCAGGAATATCTGAATTATTACGGTGGATGGGGAGAGATGTTTGGAAACATAACAGGTGGAGGAAAAATTTCAAGCAAGAAAGAATACAACCCCACACCATATGTTGATGTTGAACGCCAACCAATCTCACAACAGGTAATCACTACCGCATTTCATTTTTACATCCAAAAAAAATATTGGCTTAATGTTGCATAAAGCGAACTAACATATCAGGAGACGGAAAAAATTCCGTCTCCTTTTTTCTGTCAGAACGATAATTGCATTTTTTATAAATAGGCGTATTTTATGTTTAAAGCAATATATTCACATGGAGACACACCAAAAGCTCATCAATATTTTAAGTTTAAATCAACAAATTCACATGGAGACACACCAAAATCTCATCCGAACAATTATTTACCTGTAGAGCCGAAGCCACCCTCGCCTCTTATAGTTGAATCAAGCTCATCAACAACGGAAAAGCTCGCTGTTTCATATGGTGTAAACACTATCTGAGCTATTCGCTCACCGTCTGAAACTGTCTGCTCTGTTGCAGAATGATTATGAAGGGCAACCATAATTTCCCCTCTGTAATCTGAATCTATAACCCCAACCTTATTTGCAGGAGCAAGACCTCTCTTTGTTGCAAGTCCGCTACGGGCATATATCAAGCCAACATAACCGCAAGGAATTTCCATTGCAACACCTGTATGAACCAAACAAGTTTCACCCGACGGTATTATTATTTCTTTTCCCTCGCAAGCATAAAGGTCAGCACCTGCGGAAAATTCTGAGCCGTAAGTTGGTATAACAGCATTATCATTAATTTTTTTTATTTTAACAGAAAATTTCATATTCCCACTCCTTTACTACAATACATATTATCACGCAGATATTTTTTTGTCAAGAACGCTAACCCCTTTTTACCCACGAAATATAAAAATTCACCATTTTTCAGCAAGAGAATATATTTATAATGGAATACTGAAAAGGTGGATATTATGAATATAAATAATACAAATACACAAATAATAATTTGCGCCCTACTTCCCTTTTTGGGAACAACTATAGGCGCATCAACCGTTTTTTTCTTTAAAACTTTAAGAAAAAGAACGGAAAAAATATTATATGGCTTTGCATCAGGAGTTATGATGGCGGCTTCTGTATGGTCATTACTGATTCCAGCCGAAGAAATGTCTGAAAATCCCAAATGGTTACCCCCATTTGTTGGGTTTATATCAGGGGCTTTGTTTATGATTCTTCTTGATTTTATTCTTTTAAAGCTAAAGAAGAAAAACAAAAAATCAATGCTTGCCTTTGCGGTTACCCTCCATAATTTACCTGAAGGAATGGCGGTTGGAGTTGTTCTCGCTTCACTAAACACAGGTATACCATTCGCATCGGCACTTACACTCACCCTTGGAATTGCAATTCAAAATATGCCTGAGGGAGCTATTATCTCACTGCCGCAAAGGAACAACGGAAAATGCAGAGCTTTCTTATCAGGGTTTCTTTCGGGTGTAGTTGAGCCAATAGGTGCAATTATCACCCTGTTTCTCGTTTCATACATTACAGCGCTTCTCCCCTATTTACTTTCCTTTGCGGCAGGTGCTATGATTTATGTTGTTGCAGAAGAATTGATTCCCGAAGCCCACGATGAAGTTGGAGTTGGGACTATTTCCGTAACTTTGGGTTTTGCCCTGATGATGCTTTTGGATATTATGTAATTGTTATAACGATATATTGACACAATAAAAAAACAATGGTATAATATATGTACAAAATCAAAGGAGGATTATTATGGAAGTAGGAATTATTATTGGCGTTATCGCTCTCGTTGTTATTATTGCGAACTTAAAAATTGTTCCCCAAGCAACTGAATATGTAATTGAGCGACTTGGAAAATACCATAGCACATGGTCGGCAGGGTTACATTTCAAGATACCCTTTATTGACAGAATTTCAAAAAAGGTAACTTTAAAAGAACAGGTTTTAGATTCTCCCCCACAGCCCGTTATCACCAAAGATAATGTTACAATGCAAATTGATGCTGTTGTTTACTTCAAGGTGTTTGATTCAAATTTATTTACCTACGGTGCTGTAAGACCTATAAGTGCCCTTGAAAATCTTGCGGCAACAACCTTGCGTAACATCGTTGGTGAATTGGAGCTTGATGACACATTAACTTCAAGAGACACAATTAACAGCAGAATGACAGAGATTCTTGACAACGCAACTGACCAATGGGGCATTAAGGTTAACAGGGTTGAGCTTAAAAACATTATCCCCCCTTCTGAAATTCAGAACGCAATGGAAAAACAGATGAAGGCAGAGCGTGACAGACGAGAAACCTTGCTTGAAGCAGAAGGACACAAAGCCGCTGTTATAACCCGCGCAGAAGGTGATAAGCAGGCAATGATTCTTGCCGCAGAAGGCGAAAGAGATGCAAGAATTGCAAGAGCAGAAGGTGAAGCAAAAGCGATTTTCCTTGCTAAAAAAGCTGAAGCAGACGGTCTTGCGGCTCTCAAAGCGGCCGGGGCAGACAATGCGGTGCTTGAAATTAAAAAGTACGAAGCACTTGTTGCTATGTCAAACGGCAGAGCTTCAAAAATCATCGTTCCAACAGATGCGGTTAATATGACAAAATCCAATGTTATCTTCTCAGAAACAACAGGGCTTGGTGATACAACTTCACCTGCACCCGAGGCAAAAAAACCAACACCGATAGACCCTTGCTGTGACTGATAGTTAAAAATTAATTCAATTTTACAGAATACCGCCAAGAAAAACAACTTGGCGGTATTTTACTTTTGTTTCACAGGTTTAATATTGTTAGTTTATTTTTCTGTATGGTTTTCTGTTTTTTAGTTTTGAAACGATATTTTCTCAACAATTGTTCACATACCAAATTACCCGATGCCTGAAGAATCAAGCATCGGGTTTTGTTATACAAAAACTCCCTTTACATGATTCATCTTTCTGCATCATATAAAGGGAATTGATTTTAAAAATATTTATTTCAAAGCCGTTATCTCATCTTGAAATTCAACAAAAATTTTGTTTTTTCACATAGGGAAAAACGGCAATTATCCCCTTGCTTCCAACGCTTCAAGGCGTGCTTTAAGCGCGTTAAGCTCAGCAGAAACAGGGTCTGGGATATGAATATGGTCAAGGGTTTCTTCGGGTTTTTCACCCTTAATACGAACAACCTTGGCAGGTATACCAACAGCAGTTGCATCGTCGGGAATCTCCTTAAGAACAACTGCGTTTGAAGCAACACGAGAATTATCCCCAACAGAGAAAGAGCCAAGCACTTTAGCGCCGCAGCCAACCAAAACTCCGTTACCTATAGTTGGGTGACGCTTTTTCTTTTCTTTACCCGAACCACCAAGGGTTACGCCCTGATATATAAGCACATCGTCGCCTATTATTGCGGTTTCGCCAATAACAACGCCCATACCGTGGTCAATAACAAAGCGTTTTCCTATGGTTGCACCCGGATGTATCTCTATACCCGTTATAAATCTCGAAAGCTGAGAGATAAATCTCGCAGAAAAGCAATGTCCTTTTTTATGCAACTTATGAGCCAACCTATGAGCAAGTATAGCATGGACACCCGGATACAAAAGCAAAACTTCTAACTTGCTTTTTGCCGCAGGGTCGCGAGCCATATACGCATCAAGGGTACTATCAACCTCTTTCACTAACCTCGTTTCAGAGATTTTTTGGCATACCCTTTTCTTTTGCTTATTTGCCGCAATTACAAGGTCATACAACAGCTCGTCTATTATTTCGACGGTATTTTTTGACTTCTTTTGATGTTGCTCTCCAACCGATTTTTTTGTTCCCTTAAACAAAGAGAAACCATCATCAAGGTTAAGCTCCAACTCATCCTCAACAGCTTTCAGAACCTCTGCACAACCCGAAATAAATTTTCCGCATCGCTTTTTTGTTTCAAGGATACCCATTATATCACCTTATAGTATCCAAACGGGCGAATGCTCAAGATAAAGCAACAGTTTTCACCAAAGCAGTTTTCCATCTCCTCAACAAACTTATCTTTTTTATCGTGGGGAACATATGCCTGAATTGTGCCTGCGAATCCACCACCATGAACACGAACAACTTCTGCACCTGCTTTATTTGCAAGAGTTATAGCAAGTGAAATAGAGCGCTCTGCCGCAGAGCAGCAAGGATAGATATTCTGAAGGTTACATTCAGAAGAACGACCTGAGCCGTTTACGCCTTCGAAATATGCTTTTATATCACCGTTTTTAAGTGCTTCTCTCTGAGCATCAACACGGTCGTTTTCATCAAAGAAATGGATAGCACGAAGGGTTGCTCTGTCTCCAACTTTCTTACGGATTGTTCCGATTTCTCTATAAAACTTTTCTTTATCAACATAACGCAAAGTGCTTTTGCCGAAATATTTTGCAACAGACTTCATTTCATAAGGGATAGAAGCGTATTCATCTGTTAAATCCGCATGGCTTCCACCTGCGTTTACAACGATAAGAGAGTATCCATATTTATTAAAATCTATATCAACCTTATCAATTGTTGCTTTTCCGTTTGCTGACTCATCAAAGTCGATAGCAACAACGCCACCAACAGCACTTGCCATTTGGTCCATAAGTCCGCATGGCTTACCAAAGAACTCGTTTTCTGCATACTTACCTGCAACTGCAAGCTCATAAGGTGTTACAACATTATCGTTATAAAGTCCACTCATGATTCCACCAACAACAACCTCAAAAGCGGCTGATGAAGAAAGTCCGCTTCCTGTTGCAACTCTGGATTCTGTATAAGCGTTGAAACCGCCTGTTTTATATCCGTTTTTATTAAAATAGTCTGCAATTCCTTCAAGAAGGGCATTTGATGTTCCCTTCATAGCCGTTTTGGGGTCTAATTTATCAAGGTTTGCAGTGTTTTCGCTATCGTAACCAACGGAACGAAGGCGCATCAATTTATCGTCTCTCTTGCCTGCAACTGCAATTATATCCATATCAACAGCCGCCGCAAGAACTTTTCCGTTATTATGGTCTGTATGGTTGCCCGAAAGCTCCGTTCTGCCGGGAGCAGAAAAAACAGAAACTTCTTCGTCTCCATACAAATCCTTATAAGAGTTAAGCAAATATATGTATCTGTTTGCAACATCCTCGGGGGATTTTTGGGTGTAAAGGGTCTTAAAAATGCTATCGTATTCTTTTTCTCTGATTTTTTGGATTATTTCAGTTACTTTCATTTTTTACTCCTTACATATTCAAATATTTTCTCTGTTCGTCTGTCAGTTCATCAAGCTCAACGCCCAAAAATGCGAGCTTTCTTCTTGCAACATCGTTATCAATCTCCTCAGGAACAGGAACAACCTTACCAACTATCTTATCTCTGTTTGTTGCAAGGTACAACACGCTGAGTGCCTGAATTGCAAAGCTCATATCCATAATCTCCGCAGGATGTCCATCGCCTGATGCCAAGTTAACAAGCCGTCCCTCTGCAATAACATACAAGGTGTTACCGTTTTCCAAAGTGTAGCCCATTATATTCTGTCTTGCTTCAAATGACTTAACAGCCATTTCCTTCAAGCCCTTAACATCAACTTCAACATCAAAATGACCTGCGTTACAGAGTATTGCTCCGTCCTTCATTTTAACAAAGCTCTTCTCTGTTATTATGTCTCTGCATCCTGTAACTGTTACAAATATATCTCCAATAGGTGCCGCCTTTTCCATTGGCATTACCTTGAAGCCGTCCATAACTGCCTCAATTGCTTTTATCGGGTCTATTTCTGTCACGATAACCGATGCACCAAGGCCCTTTGCACGCATTGCAACGCCTTTACCGCACCATCCGTAACCCGCAACAACAACATTTTTACCTGCAACTATAAGGTTTGTTGTTCTGTTTATTCCGTTCCATACAGACTGACCTGTGCCGTATCTGTTATCAAAAAGGTATTTACATTTTGCATTATTTACGGTTATCATCGGGAATTTGAGTTTACCGTCTCTATCCATATTTTCAAGGCGGTGTATACCCGTTGTTGTTTCCTCGCAACCACCAATAACTCTATCTATCAAATGTGGGTATTTACTATGTATACAGTTGATAAGGTCGCCACCATCATCGATTATTATATCAGGTTCTGCGGCAATTACTGCCGATATATGGCTTTCGTATTCCTCTGCAGTTGCTCCGTGTTTGCCGAACACATTCATGCCCTCGTGTGCTAAAGCAGCCGCAACATCGTCTTGGGTTGAAAGGGGGTTACAGCCCGTTACATACATCTCTGCGCCCATTGCCTTGAGAACCTGGCAAAGTCTTGCGGTTTTTGCTTCCAGATGGATTGAAAGCGCAACTCTCTTTCCCTTTAAGGGTTTACTGTCTTTATAATCTGCTTCTATACTGTTGAGAAGTGATGTGTATTTAGTTACCCAATCTATTTTCAGCTTACCACTTTCCCACAAGTTTATATCTTTTATATCTGTCATAACACTTTCCTTCCTTGAAATATTATTATTGGTACTTTCGTTGGGTATTTTCCTTGGGTATTTTTGTTGGGTATTTTTGAAAAAATACCCAAACCCAAAAACTTTCATTCGCTACGCGGTGTTTAGAGTCATTTGTAAAAGTTCAAAAAACCAAAAACTTTCCTTCGCTACGCGTTATATAGGGTTATTTGTACAAGTTCAAAAAACAAAAAATTTTCCTTCGCTACGCGGTGTTTAGAGTTATTTGTACAAATTCAAAAACCCAAAAACTTTCCTTCGCTACGCGTTATATAGGGTTATTTGTACAAGTTCATGTACATTTATTAGATTATATGCTCATTCATTTCTTTTCCGCCCACAATATGAAAATGAAGGTGGAAAACAGTTTGACCCGCATCCTTCCCGCAATTGGAAATTACTCTATACCCATTCTTAAGCTCGGGAATTGAAGCCGCTATTTTTGGGATTGCCTTCATTGTTTCCCCTATAATATTTACATTGCTATCATTTATCTCATTAACAGATTCTATATGAGCTTTAGGAATAAGCAACACATGAACAGGTGCTTGGGGATTGATGTCTTTAAAGCCCAAACAATAATCATCCTCATACACTTTTGTTGACGGAATCTCGCCTGCTGCTATTTTACAAAAAATACACATATTTTGCTCCTCCGTTTTTGTCAAACGGTGGGAAAAGGCACATTCAAAGCCACTCCCACCCTTTGACCTATATTAACTTTTTCACAAACCGTTATTACCTTTTCGGTCAACGATTACCGCTTGAAAACATTCACAAAGATTTTTTAAATTAGCCCAAAATCTTTTCAACAGCAGCTAACGCCTCATCCAACTTAGAAACATCCTTACCGCCACTTGTTGCGCTGTCGGGTCTTCCACCGCCACCGCCACCTGTTATAGCTGAAAGCTGTTTCAGAATATTACCTGCGTGTGCGCCTGAAGCAACAGCTTCTTTTCCGCAACCTGCGGCAAATGTTATTTTTTCACCAACAACAGACGCAAATACACAAACTGCCTTTCCGTCTCTTGCCTTAATATCATCTATAACATTTCTCAACGTATCAACAGCAACGCCATCAAATCTTGCGGTGCAGATTTTATATGCACCAACTACCTTTGCATCCTCAAAGCTCTTCAAAGCATCTGCCAAAGCCAACTTTGTTTTCAATGCATCTATTTCCTTTTTCATTGCCTTAAGCTCATCAGAAAGGTCTCCGCAACGCTTTGCAACATCATCACTGCCTGTGAGCTTCAATGTTGCTCTTATCTTCTGGATTGTATTTCCGTCATTATTGAGCTTTGCAACAATGTTTTTACCTGTAATACCTTCAATTCTTCTAATGCCTGCGGCAACAGAGCTTTCGGAAACTATTTTGAACAATCCCGCTTCACCGCTATTCTTAAGATGTGTACCCCCGCAGAATTCAACAGAATAGTCGCCCATCTTTACAACGCGAACAACTTCACCATATTTTTCGCCAAACAATGCTGTTGCTCCTGTTTTCTTTGCTTCTTCAATTGGCATTTCTGTTGAAGTTATTGTTTCTGCCTTAAGAATGAAATCATTAACGATATTTTCAACAGTGGAAATTTCTTCTGCTGTCATTGCCTTATTATGAGTAAAGTCAAATCTAACTCTCTCATCGTCAACATAAGAACCGCTTTGCTCAACATGGTCGCCAAGAACCTTTCTCAAAGCTGCCTGAAGCATATGTGCTGCGGAATGGTTACGCCTAATTGCTGCTCTGCGAACTGAATCTATTTCAGCATAGCATTTACCCTGAGAAATTGTTCCCTCTGCAACATATCCAACGCTCATAAACTTGTCGCCGCATACCTTTTTGGTATCGGTAACTTTAAACAAACCACTTTCTGTTTTAATAAATCCGATATCACCAACCTGTCCGCCACTTTCAGCATAAAAAGGTGTTTCCTTAAGAACAATGCATGCTTCTCCCATAGTTTCGGAAACTGCCTCATTATCTGCGATAATGCAAACTATTTCTGTTTCAATTGCTTCTTTTTCGTATCCAACAAAAACAGTTGCATCAAGTCCGCTAACCAATGCGGCAGAATCATCGCTCCAACCTGCATCCCCCGTCTGAGCAGCTCTTGCACTTCTTGCGCGTTCTTTCTGCTCCTTCATCAATGCAGTAAAGCTATCTTCATCAACAGAAAGTCCGTTTTCTTCTGCAATTTCCTTTGTTATATCAACAGGGAATCCAAATGTGTCATACAACTTAAATGCATCAGCTCCCGAAACGGCTTTTTCACCCTTTGCCTTAACATCATCGATAATCTTTTCAAGAAGGTTAATTCCAGAATCGATTGTTTTGGAGAAACGCTCCTCCTCAGCAGAAAGAACACTCTTTATAAATTCTCTCTTGCTTTCAAGCTCAGGATATGCTTCCTTGCTTTCTTTGATAACTGTTTCGCAAAGCTCTGTGAGGAATGAACCCTTTATTCCCAAAAGTCTGCCATGTCTTGCGGCACGCCTGATAAGACGGCGAAGAACATAGCCCCTGCCCTCATTGGAAGGCATAACGCCATCGCTGATAAGGAAGGTCGAGCTTCTGATATGGTCTGTTATAACTCTCAAAGATACATCGTGTTCATCAGCGGAACCGGTATATTCTCTACCAGACATTTCACACGCTTTAAGCATTACATTTCTTATCGTATCTACCTCAAAAAGGTTGTTTACATCCTGCATAACGCAAGCAAGACGCTCAAGACCCATACCTGTATCAATATTGGGATGCTCTAATCTTGCATAGTTTCCGTTCCCGTCGCTATCGAACTGAGTAAAAACAATGTTCCATATTTCAATAAATCTGTCGCAATCGCAACCGGGTTTACAATCGGGTGAGCCACATCCGTGGGCAAGTCCTCTGTCAAAATAGATTTCTGAACAAGGGCCACATGGACCTGAACCGATTTCCCAGAAGTTATCTTCTTTACCCATTTTATATATGCGTTCCGCAGGAACACCTGTTTTAATCCAAATATCCTTTGCTTCATCGTCATCAAGATAAACAGAAACGGAAAGCAACTCTTCGGGAATTTCCATTACCTTTGTTAAGAATTCCCAAGCCCACGGAATTGCCTCGGATTTGAAATAATCTCCAAATGAGAAGTTACCCAACATTTCAAAGAATGTGCCATGACGAGCTGTTTTACCAACTCTGTCAATATCAGGTGTACGAATACATTTCTGACAAGTTGTAACTCTCTTTCTTGGGGGTGTAAGCTCTCCTGTGAAATATGCTTTCAAAGGTGCCATTCCTGCGTTAATAAGCAAAAGTGATTTATCATTCTGTGGTACAAGGGAAAATGAAGGTAATCTCAGATGTGCCTTTGTTTCATAAAAAGCTAAATATTTTTCACGAATTGTGTTGAGCGACAAAAATTCCATATTATTTTCCTCATTATATATTTTTTATTTTTATTATTATTCGTCATCCTCGTCATCGGATGTTGATACAACTGCCTTTGGAACAATTTCGCCTGCTTTGGTAAGTGCAATTTTAGTGAGCAACGGACCAACAAGCTCATAAACAAGAACTGCAAAAAGTGAAATATTTCTGATAAGTGAGCCAGCATCTCCAAGCTCATTCGCCGCCTGTAAAGACATTCCCAAAGCAACGCCTGCCTGTGGCAGCAATGTAACACCTAAGTATTTAACAATATTATTGTCGCATTTTGTCATCTTAGCACCAAGATATGCTCCTGAGCATTTACCGATAGAACGGGTTATTATGTAGAGAACGCCTATTCCGACGATAGTTATGCTGGTGAACACGCTTAGGTCAAGCTCTGCACCGCTTAATACAAAGAACAAAACGAGAAGCGGAGCTGTCCATTTATCTGCTTTTTCCATAAGTTCTTCGGAAAAATCGCATATATTACAGAACACTGTTCCCAATATCATACAAGTTAAAAGTGAAGAAAAACCAATTGTTACATCTCCAATTTGGAACTTTTTCATTGTTATACCAACGGTTAACATTATGAAAGTAACTGAGAGACAAAGTCTTTTGCTGTTGGATTTGAAATATTTTTCCAAAGCTGTGAACAAAAGACCCATAACAACACCAACAACAATTGAGGCAACAACTTCAACAATTGGGTTAACAATAACAGATACAACGCTGAACTCTCCCGAATTCAAGGTTTTTGCAATTCCGAAGGATACGGCAAAAACTATAAGACCAATAGCATCGTCCAAAGCAACTACAGGCAAAAGCATACTTGTGAGAGGGCCTTTTGCCTTATACTGTTTAACAACCATCAATGTTGCCGCAGGTGCTGTTGCTGTTGCGATTGCACCGAGGGTTATTGCGGCAGAGAGAGGTAAAACATCTTCGCCCAATATAAAATGCAACCCAATAAGACCTAAATCAACGAGTAAAGTTGCCATCAATGCCTGAATTATTGCAATAATAGTTGCCGCCTTACCTGTTTTCTTAAGCTGAGATAATCTGAACTCGTTACCTATTGCAAAAGCAATAAAGCCCAAAGCAACCTGGCTCAATATATCATAATGAACAACATCGGCGTGATTTATAAAGCCAATACCCTTAATGTCTAAGCTACCAAGACAAAACGGACCTATAAGCACACCTGCAATGAGATAACCTGTAACTGCAGGCATTTTCAATGCCTTAACAACTCTTGACATAAGCAGACCTGCTAAAATTGCTATTGCCAAGCTGAAAAGAGTTTGCATGCTTGCATCTGAATTTGAAGCAGCTTTTTCAGCTACATCCCCCACCGCCGATGCCGCGGCTGTGAGTGCGATTTGTGTTTCTTCTACCATAGTAAATACACCTTCTTTTCGGAATTGCTCCAAACAATTTCTTCATTTTTTTATTCAACACCTTAGAATAACAGTTTTTTTTGAATTATTCAACATATATTTGTAACAACAGTTTTATCTTAATGTTAATTAAGATTTTACAAGGGGGCAAGCACCCCCCTGTTTTGAATAAACCATCTCGTTTGCCGACTAAAAACTTTATAAAATGAACAGCACATCAACCAAAAACCTTTTCCGCATCGTCAATAAGAAGCTCTATTCTGCTATGGTCGCCTTTTTTAACAATGTTTCTAAGGTAATTCATCATAGATACCCAGAATTTATAATTGAAATACGGCCCCTTTCCATCGTTAATATATGCTTCTTCCCAACGAGCGTTATTTTCAGGAATATCTTCTTCAAGCATATCTTCAAACATATCTATTCTTGCAAGAACATATTCATCTGCAAGGGTGTTTTTGCTGTGATAATAAATTCTATCCATGAACAGCTTGCAAAATTCGGGGCTTTTCTTAAGATATCTAACAGGCACATTGTAACTGCTGTAATCACTCGATGAACCTGTTATTTTTGTAAGGGGACTTTTTGTTCCGAAGAATCCCAAATCCAAATCAAAGAAAATGAGTTTCCATTTTGCGTTTTTGTTTTCCCTATAATAACGGATATTATCAATATCCAAATCTCCTGCATAGCCACGGAATATATACCAATCTGCAAGGCACTCAACATCAAGGCGTTCACACACATATGCGTAATTTTCCGCCTTTGACAAATCCTTTGTTTTAATGAAGTTTATAAGGGAGTTCCAATCTGCCAAATCCGACTCTGTTCCCTTTTCAAGGCGATAGCCGTAACGGATAATTGCGGCATCATCGGGGGATGTATCGTGATGAGAAGCAACAAAATCCTCGTTTATTCTCTCACGAATAAAGTATATGCCCATATACTCATCGTTGATATACAGAATAACAGGTCTGTAAGATTGAACAAGCAATTTGGAGTTTGCCGAAAGAGCTAAAGAAGTTGCAAGCTCGTCTCTCACTCCTGAAAAATACCAGTCCTGAGAACCGCCCCTTATAACAAGGTCGGTGAAGGAATCTATATCAAGATTTTCAAAAACCTTATATTTAAGGGAAGCCGCACCGTATTCTGACCTAAACTTAACCTTAAAGCTCTTTTTACTTTCGTAACGCCCTGTTGAACCGAACATAGAAAGACCACAATCTATGCTGAATTCTTCTCTGCCATTAACGAAGAAAGAAAGGTTAATTTCCTTTGTCCAGCTCTTTGTTGGGTTTGCGTAAATTCCTGAAGATGTGCTCCATATATCGGAATCCTTACAAGACATCTTAAGCAAGGGAAGATTTGAAGTTTCGTTAATAAAATACGCACAGGTTACAACCTTGCTTGGAATTTTATTTCCATCATACGCTCTTATTCTGATTGAAATATTCTTATTTACAGGAATTGCACCTGTATATTTTGCAGATGATGTTGTTGGCTCTGTTCCGTCTGTTGTATAATACATAGTTCCGCTTCCTGTGAAGCTGACGGAAAAAGCGTTGTTATAGATACCCGGTTTTACTGACGGTACAGGATTTGATACGATTTCCGTTCCTCCCGTTCCGTTTTCCTTGCCAAAAGACGGTGATGTGAAATACAGATATTCGCTTCCGCTTCTTCCGTAGCTCACCTCTGCAGGGCAGGATTCAAACCAAAGTGCATCTGCGTAAGCTCCGCTTTTCTCTGTGAGATAAACACATTCTCCCGAAGCGGACAGCTTGAAGGGTGTATTGACACCATCGGCAACAATAACATAAAACTCACCGCTGTTTAATGTTACATTCGGGAGCTTATAAGCAAAAAGCTCATTCTTTTTATCGGAAAGATAATAGTTTGAAAGGTTTATGCTTTCAGATGAAATATTCTTAAGCTCTATAAGGTCATAATACTTGCCGTTCTGAGGATAAACCGTTGAATTGGAAGCAATTATTTCATTTATAACTAACTTCTGATACAAACCGCTTCTATAGCTTTTATATCCATTATATGTGTTTTCAAACCCTGGAGAAGGATACTTATTTATCCCATCCTTTGTGTAGGATGTATTTTTCTCACAAGCTCCGAAGGAAAACTTCTGAGATAGCTTTCCATCCTTAACACTGTACAAATAAAGTGTTTCGCCCGATTTACTTATGGAAAAACCAAGCTGTGAGCAAATGAATGTTGCATATCCCTTTGGGCTTATCTCCATATTCGGAAACTCGTTTTCTTGATAATCCTTTTCGTCATCACTTATGCGATAATCTGAAAGGGATATGGTTGAATTGGTTGGATTATAAATTTCTATCCAATCTTCATATTTATACTGCCACAAGCAATCATTATTACCCATAATCTCGCTTATTATAAGCATATTTCCGTTGCCGTAATCTGTAACATCAACGAAAACGCTTGTTGGCTCTTGAGATGGGTCATCAAAGCTATAATCAGGAAACGAAACATCAGAAGAATCGCTATCAAGAGATTCCGTTGATGCTGTCCGAGATTCATCGGAGCTGTTTGGCTCTACAGATGAAACTTCCCCCGACGGATAATCTGAAACATCCAAATCCCAAGACGCATCTTCGGAGATATCTTCGCTGACATTTGATGAATATATATCCTCACTTAAGTCGTTATTTTCACCCTGAGAAAGCTCTCCCGACGAAATGACAGTTGATTCATCATCAGAGCTATTATCACCTCCATCACTTCTCGGCTGGCAGGATGAAAGGAAAGACAGTATTAAAGCCGCAGTTAATATTTTTGCTGTTAATAATTTCAGTTTCATCAAAAACCTCACTATTTTTTTAAAAGTTGAAAAAAGCACTTGAATTTTAAACAAAATTCGTCTATAATACTCTCATATTATTCATCATTTTATTTTAAACTCAACACCAAAAGCATAATTGTATTTTTCTTCCTTATTATACTATTATTTTCTCCTGAATTCAACTGTTTTTTGCATTTTTTTTATTTTTACTGCAAATTTATCAAAACAGCAGTTAGGAGGAAGACCACATATATTTTTTCAGCAAAGAAAGGGAATCTTATGAAAAAACCAATAATTGCCTTAACGCCTTCATACACAGATGATTGGATTATAAGCTCAAAAAAATATCTCAACGCCATTGAGCAAAGCGGTGGCTTACCTCTTATTATGAATCTTACATCAGACCCTGAGCTTATTGCCCAGTACGCCGAACTTGCAGACGGTTTTGTTTTCATAGGTGGGGACGATATTGACCCATGCTACTTCGGAGAAACTCTCCACGAGGGCTTTGGAGAATTTGCAAGAGTTAGAGATGTTTTTGAGCTTCCCCTCGCAAATCTCATAATCAAAATGAAAAAACCAATGATTGGCATTTGCCGTGGAGTTCAGCTCCTCAATGTTGCATACGGCGGAGACCTCTATCAGGATATTCCAATTGAGTTTTCCAAGAAAACGCCCCACAGACAAACCCCGCCATATTCCACCCCGTCCCATCCCGTTGAAATTGTTGAAAACACTATGCTTTTTGATATCATCGGAAAAAAAGATTACGCAACCAACAGTATGCACCATCAATCAGTAAAAAGAGTTGCAAAAGGTTGGATTGCTTCTGCATATGCTCCCGACGGAACAATTGAAGCAATTGAGCTTCCAAACTATCCATTTGCCCTTGGTCTCCAATGGCATCCCGAACATATGTTTGATACAGACGAAGGAGCTAAAAAAATATTTAAAACCTTCATAAGCGCATGCGAAAAATAGTTTTTTCCCCCGCTTACTGAAACGCAAATTCCGAGGAAAGATACAAAACACTCTAAAATTGGTTGCCTTTATATTTCTTTTCCAATACATTTCAAGCAATTTTCTGCCTTTGCATTTTTTTGGAATGAGGTGAAGCTATGTTTAAAAATATTTCATCAAGAATTATTATTGCCTTTTCGTTCATAGTTCTTACAGGAATACTGTTATTCACGGTAATTACCTTTAGTATTTTTTACAAATTTTCATCAGATATGAACGGAGCAGCAATGAAGCTCTCCGCCCATAGCGTTTCTGAAACCGTTATTGGATATACAGTGCTTGCCCAAGACGCACATCAAGAAACATACTGCACGCCTGAAAAGGTAATCACGGAGCTATATCCAATTCAGTTTGCGCAAAGCATGGAAAAGTATTCCAAAGACGGTATCGGAGTTCACATATATAATAAAGACGGTGGGTTTATCACAGCAACCCCTCATTGTCTGGGAACAGAACCATTTTCTCCTGAGTTAAAAGAGTTGGCAGATGAACGGATTGCTCGTGGTGAAACAGAGGGCTTTTATTCAAACTCTCATTTTCATTTAGAGGATGCTTCAAATGACACATTATTCACCCTTCCGCTTGTCGATGAAAACACAAATTCCTGCATTGGATATATTGTTGTATCATCGTCAAGTAACAGCATTTCAAAAGCTCAATCACAACTTATAAGCGCAATTATAACAACCTGCATATGGCTTATTCTCGGTACAGCTTTCTCAATAATTATCGTTGCAAAACGAATATCAAAGCCATTCAGCAATATGAGCGAAACAATTGCAAAGTATTCCGAGGGTGATACATCAGTGAGGATACAAGTTACAACCACCGATGAAGTTGGTCAGCTTGCTCTTGCAATTAACGAAATGATGGATACAATAGAGCGAGACGACAAAAACAAAGACACCTTCCTTGCAAGCGTTGCTCACGATCTAAGAACGCCAATGACAACAATATCCGGCTTTGCCGACGGTATACTTGACGGAACTATCCCTCCCGAAAAGCAGCATCAATACTTAGCAACCATTTCCGAAGAAACAAAACGCCTTTCCAGATTGATTTCAACTCTGCTGACAACAACAAAAATGCAAAATCAGAAAATATTGCCAAAACCGTTCAACATAACAGACAAGGCAATATCAACCCTATTCACTTTTGAAGGGCAGATTGACGATAAATGCCTTAATGTGGAAATTACAAACGATGAACCAATCTGGGTTAATGCTGACCAGGATGCAATACATCAGGTATTCTACAACCTTATACATAATGCGGTTAAGTTCTCACCCACGGGTGGCTCTCTCGTTATCGATATCAACAAAGATGAATCTATTTCCAAAGCAGTGATTTCCATAAGAAACGATGGCGAAGGAATTCCCGAAGAAGAAGTTCCCCATGTTTTTGAAAAATTCTACAAATCCGACCGTTCAAGGGGACTTGACAAAGGCGGTATGGGGCTTGGCTTGTTTATTGTGAAAACAGTTATAGACAGCCACAAAGAAAAAATCACCGTTAAATCAGGTAAAGGCAAGGGATGCGAATTCACATTCACTCTCCCACTCTCAAATCAGACAAACGGAAACAAATAACAAACAAAAGGGCTATTGCAAAAGCGAAACCAAATCGCAATTGCAATAGCACTTTTTGATTTTATGAAATAACTGTTATTGTTTTTGTGTTTAACCGTTGCAGTTTTGGTATTAAACTGTTATTGATTCGGTGTTTAACCGTTATTAGCTTCGGTATAGCCAGCAGGGATTTCAAAAATACTGCTATCAACCGTTTCAGATGCATCTATTTTCAGCAACACCTCCATAACGCCTTGAGCACTTGGGATTCTTGCACAGAAATATTTAAGCACTCCGTCTTTGGTGTAAATACCAATATCACCATTTGCGCTCTTAAACCAATCGGCAACAAAAACATCCGTTCCAACAAGCTCGTTTTTGGTTTCAACAGTAATATCTTTTCCCAAAAATCTAAGGTCAATAATTGAATCCACACCTTCATCAGAATAATAATAATTCTTCTGAATATGGTCTATCTGAATGGATTTGTCTTCAATAAAAATGCTCTGATTATCAGCCATAACAGCACCCGACATAGACATAATGCCCCTTACCGAGCTTTTAACGGTTTCGCCTGTGCAATCGATAGCCATTATGTATTCAGCTCCCATTTTAGCTGTTCCCATATCGATTTCGCCTTTTACGGAAATTACAGATTTTATTCCGTATTTTTTAATAAATGAATCTACGGATTTTGCTCCGTCTAAGCCCCTATGTTCTTCGGGAATTGCATCAAGAATAGAAACGAACATATCCATTCCTGCGCCTTGGTCTCCCTCTGATATTTCGGGTTCTTCACTTGAAGCACTTTCAGAAGATGCTTCTTCGGACACTTCCGCCGAAACCTCTGAGGATGCTTCTTCAGATGCTTCTTTAGAAACATCAGCAGATTCTTCAGTTGATGCCACCTCGGATTCTTCTGTGGATTCTTCTGTGGATTCTTCTGCGGAAACCTCAGAAGATGTTTCTTTGGAAAGGTCAGTCGATGCCTCGCTTTCAACGGAAACAACATCTCCCGATAATATGTCTGAACCTGTGGCATCACTTGACGATGTTTCATCACTACAAGCAGAAAGCATTGTTGCCGATGCAACAACACATAAAGTAAGTAAAAATAATTTTATTTTTTTCATATTTCCTCCTGTTCTTGTATAACAACACTTTTTGCTACAGGGATTATAGCACAGGGAAATAAATATGTCAATATTCTTTTATTTCCATTATATGCAATGCGAAAAGGTAAATTTTCAAAGCAAATTCCACAAGGGAGAATTCAGAAATGAAATTCACCTCAGGAATTCACGCAATGAAAAAAACAAACCTATATCAAAGTAAAAAGAGAAAATCCACCCCGAAAGGTGGATTTGTTTATTATTGCCTTTTACAACAATTATTTTGCCAACTTAATGCTGAGCAATGTTTCAACAGCCCAATCATCGTTTCCGGAAACGATTGTGAAGGTTACACAGAATGTTTTACCTTTAGCTGTTCCAATGAGCATTGCCTGTTCCATAGTGATTCCCATGTATTCAAATGAATAGCTGATAGCTCTTAACTTTGTTCCTTCTGCAAGGTCAAGAACTTCATTTTCAAATTCCTGCAATTCAACATCAAGACCTGTTAAGGCCAACTGTGCTTCAAATGCCTCTTTGGTCATTGTGTCATATTGAGTTGTTTCATCTTCAACTGTGATAGAAATGTTATCACCTGTTGCTTCATTCATAAGCATAATAATGCCGGCATTCTCTGTTTTTGTGAAAGATGCAGGATAGTTAAAGCTAATATATTCATTGGAAAATTCAGCTTTTTCACCATCTGCTGCTTCGGATGTTTCTTCAGAAACTGCTTCAGAAACTGCTTCGGATGTTTCTTCAGAAACTGCTTCGGAAACTGCTTCGGATGCTGCTTCGGAAACTGCTTCGGAAACTGCTTCGGAAACTGCTTCGGATGCTGCTTCGGATGCTGCTTCGGATGCTACTTCGGATGCTGCTTCAGATGTTACTTCGGATGTTGCTTCGGAAGTTACCTGAGATGCTGCATCAGATACAGCACTGCTTTCTTCTTTACCGCCGCAGGATGCCATCGTGCAAACAAGAGCTGCTACGAAAAGAACACTAAGACCTTTTTTGAAAAAATCTTTCATAATTCGATACCAAACCTTTCTATGGTTATTATTTTGCTAACGATGATAAAATCATCGCCACAAGGGGTATTATACTCTTTTTTTATTATTTGTCAATACTTTCAGAGAATTTTCCATCACCTCTCAAAACAATAAAACACCATAAAAAGTGCGTTTTTTAACAATTGTTTTCAAAAAAGATATACTTTTTACCCTTATTGTCATTGTTTGTTCGTTGACAGAGTGGGTATTTTTTGATATAATATACAGACAATTGTGTGCAATTCTCCTCAATTTTGGTGAATTTAACAAAATGCACATTAAAAGCATCTTTTAAAAAAATCAGGAGGCAAAACTCAGATGGATTCCAAACTAAGCACCGCCAAAAACAACTTTAAGCAAAACAGAGAAACAAAAAGAAGCAATTATTCTAAATTTCTCTCTTTCCTTCTTTCTTTGGCTATAGCTATAACAGGACTTGGCACGTTTTTCACCAAAGACACATATGCCGTAAAACTCGATGGTAATGACAGCATTGCACAAAGCGTTGCCGAAGAAGGAATTGTTCTTCTGAAAAACGAAAATAATTGTCTGCCCTTCAACTCATCAACAAAGGTTGGATTATACGGAAGCGGACAAAACGAAAATTATGTTGCAGGCGGTCTTGGCTCGGGCTGGGTAAACACCGATGTTATCAACAAGCCAATTGACTCTTTTAAAGACGCAGTAAACAAGGGATATATTGCCTCTGCATCAACAATGTATACCCCAAATCAAACAGGTTTTAACAGAGTTATATACTTTATATACAGAAACTCAACCGAAGGCGGAGACAGGACTGCAACTGAGGGTGATTACTATCTTAGCCAGCAGGAAAAAAGCGATATTTCCGCATTGGTGAAATCATACCCGGGGAAAGTTTGCGTTGTTCTTAATGTTGCAGGTATTATAGACACAACATGGCTTAATAACAACGGTGTTTCTTCTATTGTTCTTCTCTGGCTTGGTGGCTCAATGGGAAGCATTGCCCTTGCAAATCTTATGACAGGACGGGTAACTCCATCGGGAAAAGTTGCAGATACATGGGCAAAGGATTATAACGATTATTTGTCATCTGCATATTTCTCAGACCCCTACGAAGTTAAATATTACGAAGATATTTTTGTTGGATACAGACAGTTTGAAACCTTTGACCCCGATTACAAAAAGGTTAATTATGAATTTGGTTTTGGGCTTTCATACACAAGTTTTGACATAAAAACAAACAGCATCACCACAGATGGTGAGTATGTTAAAGCAAGCGTTACCGTTAAAAACACAGGTAACAAATACAGTGGTAAGGAAGTTGTTCAACTTTATTATTCCGCTCCTGACGGCAAGTTAGGTAATCCAGGCAAAGAGCTTGGCGCATTTACAAAAACAAAGGTTTTAGCTCCCGGTGAGAGCCAGACGGTTAATCTTTCTTTCAAAATAAACGATATGGCAAGCTATGACGATACAGGAAAAATAAAAGCTTCCCATTGGGTGCTTGAAAAAGGTGTTTACTCCTTATACATTGGAAACTCAATTAAAAATGCTCATCAGAAGGGCGTTGTTGGAACATACGAAGTAAATGAAAATGTTTTTGTTAAAGAATGTTTCAAATACGGAACAACATTAGACAAACGCCTTACATCAGGCGGAACATTTGAAAATCTTGAAACCCCACCGAAAACAGTTCACAATGTAAATCCATACGGCTCTACATATATTCAAACAACTGAATACAAGGAAAAAGAAAGCAACACCGTTGTTAAATGGGATTTTGAAGGATTTTCAACAAAAAAGTATTTAAGATATCGTACTGCTTCTGTTTCATATTCAACATATTCACTTCAGGTTGAAAAAGCAGGAAAATATTATATTTCCCTCTCCATCGCAAGCGATGCAGATAGAACCAGTGTTTGCGACATTTACATAAACGGAAACCGTCAAAATGTATCTTTCTCCGCAAAGGGTAACGGATGGTCTGCTTTTTCACTTTCCGAACCATGTGAAATAACACTTCCACAGGGAAATGTTGAGCTTAAAATACAATGCAAATACAAAATAAATATTTCCCACTTTTACATATATAACAACAATGTTTCTCCCGATGGAAAAACCATAATCGAAGCAGAAACAAACAACGAAGGGGGAAAAGCAACTGTTGGAATTTTTGACGGTGTTTCCAGCTTAACAAAAGGAAACTCCGTTTCCTATACAGTTAACGCTGAAAAAGCAGGGACATATTACCTCTCACTTGTTTATTCCAACACAACTGGTGCGGTTGAAAATGCATTTTACCTCGATGTAAACGGAAGCGTTGCCGAAAAATCATTTTCACTTCTCAGGACAGGGTTTGATGAATCTGTTGCAGATGCTTCCGAAACATCCCGTTTTGCAGAAGGCGAATGTATTGAAATTAAACTCAAAGAGGGACTTAACAAAATAACCCTCACCGCAAGAACAAGAGCTTCTGCATTGAGATATTTAGATTCTCTCATTATAAACACAGACAAAAACAATATTGTATACAAAGACAACACAAGCAGTTTTTACACTCCAAACCTTTTGGGGAACATACCATATTCTACAATTACATTCAATCAGCTTTGCGATTCTTTAAGGGATGCAGACGAAAGCAATGACCTTTATGATGAATTTATAGACCAGCTCTCAATTGAAGAAATGGCAAATATGGCAGGGCTTTACGGTTTCCTTGACAGTTCGGGAACAGGAACAGGGGGCTACGGTTCGGCTGAAAAGGACTACACATCGGGAAAATACGGTTTACTTCCTGTTTCAACAGCAGACGGCCCTGCAGGTATCAGAAGCACCACAGGAGAAGCATTTACATATATGCCCTGCGTTTCTCTCCTTGCTTCCACATGGAATGTTCAACTTGCATACAAATTTGGGGAAGCAGTTGGAAAAGAAGCGAAAGCCGCAGGCGTTGGCGTTTGGCTTGCACCGGGCGCAAATATCCACAGAAACCCCCTTTGCGGAAGAAACTTTGAATACATTTCCGAAGACCCTTATGTTTCGGGAATTATGGCGGCAAATATTATAAACGGTTGTCAGAGTCAAGGCGTTGGATGTTCTATTAAGCATTTGGCGGCAAACAACAAAGAGGATAACAGAACAGCATCAGACTCCATTGTAAGCGAAAGAGCTTTAAGAGAAATATATTTAAAGTCATTTGAAATTGCCATAACTCTTTCTGCTCCCGAAACCGTTATGACTTCTTACAACTATATTAACGGTGTTGAAACTGCCCACGACAGCAAGCTCCTTGTTGAAATCGTGAGAAACGAATGGGGATATAAGGGATTGCTTATTTCCGACTGGGGAAACGACATAAATCACACCCTTTCCATTCTTGGCGGTAACAATGTTATGTGCGCAAACCCCGACACGGACAGGGTTGTAAGAGCTTATGTTAGCGGTTATATAACAAGGGAAACTCTTGAACGGAACACAAAATACATCCTTGAATCAATGGTGAGGGTTTCACGCCCTCCTATTAAATCCACCCTTGAAGGGCATGAGCCAATTAACATTGGTGGCAGCTTCTATGCTCACATAAGGCAGACAGCAACAGGGCTTTATCTCACCAACAAAAATTACAACGCTTTTGCAAGTAATGGAACATTTGACAGCTCTCAGGTATGGCATTTCATACGCACACCCGAAGGTGCTTACACAATTGAAGTACAATCAGGCGGATACGCACTTGATGTTGTTGGGGCAAATTACAACAACGGAACAAATGTTCAGATATATGAAAAAAACAATAGCTACGCTCAAAGATTCTTTATCTATTATATAGACGGAAACTATTATTTCAAAACCGCAAGGGGGGATAAAACCCTTGATATTGATGCAAAAACCAAAAATTTACAAATTTGGGATTGCTCAACAGGTATAAGTGGCAAAAACACAGACCCCACATCGTTTAATGCTCGTTCTTTTGAGATTCTCAAACTGAATCTTGACAGTATGGATTGGAATTTGAATTTGGGCAGCGACTACAGTTGCTTTATCAGAAACTCATCATCAGGATATCTTCTCACAGCAGAGGGGGACAACCTTTTCTTCAGAGAGCCAACATACAGTGATGCTCAAAAATGGATTGTTACAAGGAACGAATATGGTGGACACACTTTGAAATCTGTTTTAAATGGAAAGGTTGTTGATGTTGCATCTGGTAGTATTCTCCATAAAACAACCATTCGGCTCTACGAGAAAAACGGAACAAAGGCACAGAATTTCTTCTTTATAAACGCAGGCGATGGCAAGCTCTATATAAAACCCTCATACTCCAATACGGTTATTGATATGGATGCAGGAAACTTCAAGGTAAACGCTTGCGACTTTGGAACATCTCAAAGTTGTCTGGACGCTCAACTTCTTGAAATGGTTACAGAATTTTACACCAATGAAAGCTTTGAAAAAAGAGACCCTGTATATTTCGGTGATACCCTTAAGGTTTATATATCAAGTCAGACAGACGGAAAATCAATTACCGCAACAGACAATGGCGTTGTTATGGCTGATAATACAGGAAGCTCAACTCAGCTTTGGACAATGACATATGACAGAGAATGGAAAGCATATACAATAACATCTTCATCGGGAAAAGTTCTTGAAATTGCAAATGGAAATCATAAAGACGGAGCAACGGTTTCCACCAGGGATTCTGACCAAACTCCTTATCAGAAATTCCGTTTTTACCCTTCAACCAACGGTTATTTCATAAGCCCTGCTCACACACAGAGAGTTTTGGATGTGGATGAAGGCACAGGCACAAAGCTACAGCTTTTTGGTGTTGAATCCAAAGATAACAGAAGATTTTCTCTTTCCGTTGTTTCCCGCGATGGAAACAATGCCCTTGACTTGGGAGATAGCTTCAACGCAACAATCCAAAACAAGGCAAGCGGACTTTATATAAACGATAAAGAAACAGGCGCTCTTGCTTGCTCCACAGCAAAAACCTATTGGAAATTCACTCGTCAGCCAAACGGAGCGTATATTATTGAAAGCAAGACAAACGGAAAAGCTATCGATGTTTATTCGGGACTTATTGCAGAGGGAACAGCTGTTCAGCTATGGGAATCCAACGGCTCACTTGCACAGAGCTTCTACATTTATTCCCATAACGGTGGGTATGCTCTTATGTCCGCAAAAACCATGTGCGTTATTGATATGGACCAAAATTCCAAAGAGCTACATATTTATGCCCCCAAAAACCACGACACAAACAAAAAAGCCCAGACCTTTGCCCTTCTTGATATCACCCAGAACGAAGAAGAAAAGCTGATTTTAAACAGTGATTCATCTTTGGTTATAGATGGAGAATATTTAACAAATGTTGGCGAGTCAACTCCTGCTTCAACAATAGTTTCAAACTTCAAAAACCAAAATGTTGTTGTTTTGGATAATTTTGGAAACATTGTTTCGGGAAGTGATATCTGCGGTACAGGATACAAGGTTTGCCTGATTAAAGACGGAAAAACCATAGATTCAGCCGAAATTGTTGTTTGGGGCGATGTTGACGGAAACGGAAAAGTTGACTCTACAGACTATCTGAAAATCAAGTTGGTTTTCTATGGCACACAGTCCGTTAAAGGAAGCTATTTCCTCGCTGGGGATGTTGACAGCAGTAATCGGATAGACTCTACAGACTATATCAAGCTAAAATCACATTTTCTCTCTTTAAGCTAATAGAAACAAGGTTGTTGCAAGGTCGTTTTTTACCCATTTGCAACAACCTTTTTCTGTTTATACCTTGAACTTTTAATAAAAACAGATTTTTACCGAAACGAAAAAACGAAAAATTTACATTTATTCGTTGACAACATCAAATATGTTTGATAAAATGTATGTCAAAGCATATAACTTTTTATATTTATAATGTCGTTTAAAAATAAAAAGAATGTCATTTTCCGTTTATCAAGCTATTTTTTAAAAGTTCAACAACAAAAGGAGAAAAGAATGAAAAAAAGCCACAAAATATTAGCCGTTGCACTTTCGGCAACAATGCTTATATCCCCATTTTTGGCAAACAAAAACAATGGGAAAGCTCCCGATGTAAAGGAAAAAATCAGCATCTCCCCTTCCCTTAAGCTCCAGCCACTTGCATATACAAGCGGAGATAACAAGACATACACAAGGGAAGACATCACATTCAGATACAACATTCCTGATGTTAAATTGAGTGATGGAACGCTTTGCACCGATTTACAGGGTATGCACCCAGGAACAACATATATTTATACAGCAAAGGTAAACAACGAGAAAAATCGTTGTGCTTTCATTCGTGTTACAACAAAAACAAACACAATTGAAACAATGAATTATTATGAAAGCACCTCTGCAACTTCGCCCTCTCTTTGCACCATTGCAGGAAATGCCTCTGAAATTGTTGTTCGCTCCGTTGCATCATCTGGTCAATCCAAAACATATATGTATGTTTCAACAGGAAACAGCTTAGTTAAATTACTGATAAACGGAAACAACCTTTATTACCTTGAAACAATTTCCACTGTTGACACCATGGGAGAAACAATTGGCTTTTCGTCTTTCAGATGGGTTTACGAAAAGAGTGGGTTTGATTATTTTCTCTTGAAAAGCGGAGAAATATATTACTTTGCAAAAATATCACAGACAGCAAACGCTTCACCTCAAATCGTTTGCTATAAACTGTTTGAAGCCCTTGTTAAAAACGCACTTTTTGCAACAGAAGGCGGTGGGAGTTCAACTATGCTTGGAATTGAAGGTTGGACAAACAACGGGTTTGAGTACGATGCAACAAACAAGATATTGTATACCGTTCTCTTTGACCACACTACATATAACCAAAACGCAATTGTTACCTTTAATCTTGACGGCATAATCACAGAAGAACGGTTGCTGATGTTACAAGATACAGATTCAAGAATTTTCCCAGCAAAGCTGTCTTTCATAGCAAGCGACACCAACCCTGTTTTTGAAGCAAATTCTGTTGGCTTCAGAACAGGTCAAGGCATGGGAGGAGATGTTAATCTTTATTTCAATGTTGATTCTTCAAAAGATAAAGAGGGCATTTATTCCTTTGGATGCAACCGCCACAAGGAAAATTTTCAAAGCATTGCAACAAAAGATTCTGTTATATACACTATAAAATACAACGGAAACACAAGCACATATGGGCACACAGGGGACACTGTTCACATAAACGGAATTCCATCCAACCTTCGCTGGAATTATTACAGCAAAGAGGGTTACAGTTTTAAGGGATGGTATCTCCAAAGAGAATCAGATGGAAAATGGCTTTGTGAAAACAGCGATAACACCCTTGATTGGTTCTTTGAAACTGAAATGCCATACGGAACACATAAAGCATTGCTTTCCGATATGGAAAATGTTGATGCTCTCACATCAATAAACGGTGATACAATAACCGCTTACGCAATGTGGCAACTGAACGAAAACCAAACCACTTTAGACGAACATTCTCCCATTGATTTGGGAACAGAGTTTTTCGCTTCTGTAAAGCATACAGAAACAGGGCTTTTTGTAACAGAAGAAAACGGTTACCTTGCAACGAAGGGTGAATTTAACGAAAATTCATCTGTATTCAGATTTGTAAGGCAGAATAACGGCTCATACACCATCTTTTCACATTTTGAAAATAACGCTTGGGATGTTGACGAAGCAATATATGTTGACGAAAGAAGCGTTGGTATGTATCAATCCAACGGCACAGATGCACAGAAATTTTATATTTACTATATAAATCAGAATTTCTACATTTCCCCTGTTGCATCAAACACAGTTATATCACTTGACCAAAGTGAAAGAAACCTTTGCTTGCTTACATCAATAACAGACGGTGGAAAATTTGAAATTTTAAAGCGTTCACTTGATAACTATAACTGCTCTGTTACAGATTTTGGCGAAAGCTATACCGCATTTATCAGAAATAACGCATCGGGAAAACTTCTTACAGCAAACGGTGATTCTGTTTTATTTACTGATGCTACATACTCAATAAATCAGCTTTGGCAAATAACAAAGAACAAAGACGGCTCTCACATAATTATGTCAGTTTCAGAAAACAAAGTGGTTGATGTTGACTGTGCATCCCTTGACGAAGGAACAAATATTATACTTTACGAAAAAAATGGAACAAAAGCACAGAGCTTTTATTTCCTTCAGACAAACAGCGGTTCTGTTATAATTAAGCCGATTTATACAAACAACATTGTTGATATGGACGGAAACAATTTTGATGTTCATCTTTATCCATACGGAGAGGGAGAAACTCAAAAATCCGCTCAGGAATTTGAGATAATATCCGAAAAGGCAGACGGTGCAAACCCTGTTTATATGGGAAGTGAATTCAAGGGGTATATATCTGCCCTCTCAACAGGCGGAATTATCACAGATGAAAACAACAGCGTTTATTGCGGACTTCCTGTCTGGAGTAAAAACCAGATTTTCACATTTACATACGATTCAACCTATAATGCATATACAATAGTTGGGGAATCGGGTAATGCAATAACTGTTGAAAACACGATTGATAGCAACGGAGCAAAGTTAGTTTTATCTCCATTAAACGATTCTGTTTCTCAAAAATTCAGAATTTATGCCAAAGATAACTATTATTATTTCAGCCCTGTTTATACGGCAAAATTAGTTGACCTTGACACAGGGGACAACAAAACCCTTCATCTGTATGATACAGATTCATCCGAAAGAAAGCGTTTCTCAATTGCAAAAATATCACACAGTGGAAAAACTCCTGCCGATTTTGGATCATACTTCACAGCGTTTATTAAAGCCAAAGATTCTAAAAATTACATCGGTTTCAATGGAGAAAATACATCTGTTGGTACAGAGAAAGCAGAATGGATTCTTGCAAAGCAACTCGACGGCTCTTATACAATCAAAAATGCAGATGGACTTCTTTGGACATTGGCAGATGGCAAAACATCCTTTGGTGCTTCCATAATTCTTTCCGAGCAGAACGGAAAAAAGAACCAGAGCTTTTACATATACGAAACCGAAAATGGTTACATTATCCAATGTGCAATTAACCCCGGCTTTATCACATTGACAGACGGTGTTACAGCAGAAGCAGAAAACAATGGCAAACAGACATTTGATATTGTTTCAACAGAAGAACAACATTCAAAGCTGATTCTTAAAGACAACTCACCATACATAATTAGGGACGGATTTTTGCTCAACGTATCTTTAAACACAACGGCAAAAGACATAGTTCTGTCCTTTGAAAATGACAGAGTTTGCATTTTTAAATCCGCTTCTATACCTGCCGAGGATATGGACTTCTGTTATACAGGGTATAAAATTTGCCTTATGAACGATACCGAAATATTGGATTCCCTTTTCATTGTTATCAAAGGTGATGTTGACGGTAACGGAGAAATTGATTCTACAGACTATGTAAGAGTTAAACAATTTTTCCTTGGAAACTTCACATTTGAAGGCGCATATTTCAAAGCAGGTGATGTTGACGATAACGGTAAAATTGACTCAACAGACTATGTAAGAATAAAAGCAATGATTCTTGGAAACTGATATCTTTTATAAAAATGGGTATATCGATTTTTGTCGATATACCCATTTTGTATACTGTATTTAAATAACCCTATGGCGTTTTTCTGCCATAGGGTTATATTTTCACTTTTTTTCCTTGTTCTTAACAATATCCAATATAAATGCAACAGCCGTTATAAACGATAAAACTGTTCCAACACACCAATAAGTTCCCGCAAGATAGCTTGTTGTTCCGTATATTTCCAACACACCCATAATAATACTGCCCACGCAAAATGTTGCAATTGTTGCAACAAGGAGTTGGGATGTTACAACGCTTGGATAGAATTTCACTTTTGCTATTGCCAATGTGAGGTATACAAACGCTCCCAAGAAAGGAAACGCAAAGGCATATAGCATAAAATATGAAAACACATTATGGCTGAAACGCTCATAAACAAACCCTGCAAAAGCCACAAATATTGTAACAATAAGATATGTATATCCCGTTTTCAGGGCTTTTTCGTGTGTTGCTTTTTTATTTGTATCAGTATTCATATCCAATGTAAACGATATCGCTTACGCTCCTTTCCTTATAACTACCGTTTGTTGTTGGGTAATTTACAATTTTACCGTTAAACCACATTGTTGAAGAACCACCGCCGTCTAAGTTATACCCTGTTTTAACTCCGATTGACTGCATAAATGTGCCAAGTTCAAAGAGGGATAATCCTTCGCTTTCGTCCGTTCTTCCGTCTGAAACTATCAGAACATAATGAAGGTCATCAATAATACCTATTGCAGTTCGTGGGTTACTTGCCATTGCCTGACCAACTTCCTCGTTTTTGCTAACGGTAACTTCTCCCCCCTCAACAAGACCCGGCCCAAAGGTAAACACCTGCATTGCATTTTTTGCAAGTAGTTCTTCTTCTGAAAGGTCTTTTTCTCTTGCAATTTCAAAGCTACCATCTCCGTATATTACGAGGTTTTCCCTTGATGAACTTGCAGAGGTTTTATATACCTTTCCGTTACGAAGCACAAACCCTTTTTCACGAGAACCGTAAAAATCTCCATTCACTGCAAGGATTGCGTTTTTGCGCTCTGCCATTTCAGAGGTTTTTTCCTTTATGTTTCTGCCATACTTATCATTGGCAAATGCGGTTTTAAGCAATTCAGGCGATGACAGTTTAATATCGGCAACATGAATAACCGTATCATATTCAACATACTCTGTAATCTTTATGTAAATATAACCATCATAATATGTATCTTCGGTTATTATTGTTTCAATGCTGACTTCTTCCGAAACATCAGAGCTATCAGCAGATGTATTTTCGGAATTTTCTTCTGAATTTTCAGGGCTTTCAACAGATGTATTATCAGGGTTTTCTCCCGATTCATCATCTTCAAATATTCCCGACAAATCAATAATATTCCCACCTTTGGAAAAATCGTCTTCTGGATTTTCAACATTCTCAACTGCCTTTGGAATAACAAAAGTATCAAGCGCAACATATGTTGTAAAAAGCGCAAGAACAATGGAGTATATAATTACAGGTGCAAACTTTTTCATTTTTTCTCCCTTGAAAAAAATTATAAAACACGAACTTGGATTTATTTCAAGCTCTCTTATTTTTTACGCATTATACCATAAAATACCTTAAAGAAAGATTAAAAAATCAAATGTTAATTATTATTTTACTTTTAATCTGAAATCACCGTTTAACTTTGCTCTATACAAGAAACAACATCCCCCAACACCTTTCCTATGTTTTCATAAAAAACAATGTTTGCAGAGGAATCAACAGGAGTTTTCTGCTTATTGATAACTATAAGGTTTTCACCCTTAAAATAACCGAGGTAAGCTGCCGCAGGATAGACCGCAAGGGATGTACCGCCAACAATCAGCGTATCAGCAGAATATATTTCACTTATTGCTCTGTCTGTAACGGCTTCATCAAGTGCTTCTTCATATAGGGTTACTAATGGGCGTATTATTCCACCGCAAGAACAATGAGGAACACCGCCACAAACGGAAAAACAGTTTTCACCGTCAAAATATTTTGAGGGTCCCCCTTGTTTTTCCTTAGTAAAGTCAACATTTTCTTCAGCCAAACCGCTGTTTTCACTTTGTTTAACAGCAGAAAAATCTGTTTCTGCCTGTGAAAATTCACCCCAATTAACATCAAATATTTTTTTGGTGTATTTTTTCTTGCATCTGCAACAATAATACTTTTCAGCAGTTCCGTGAAGCTCAAGAACATTTTTCGACCCTGCAAGCTGGTGAAGGTTATCAACATTCTGAGTTATAATTGCAGAAAGCATACCTGTATTCTCTAATTTTGCAAGAGAAATATGAGCCATATTTGGTTTAACATCACCGATGAAAAAATCACGGTAAAATTTATAGAAGGTTTTTGGGTCATCAAGAAAAAAACTGTGGCTTAAAATTGTTTCGGGAGAAACACCGTAGCTTTTAACCGTATTATATATCCCTGTTTCGCTTCTGTAATCCTTCAAACCGCTTTCCGTTGAAACTCCTGCCCCACCAAAAAACACAGTTCTTTTGCTGTCTTTAATTATTTGGGATAGCTTTTTTATTTTTTCATCGTATGTCATTTTCTTTCTCCTTCCACCAGGGAGATTTTGAATTTTTCATTTATTGCTTCATCAACAAATCAGGCAAGGGTGAATATAGTTCAAAAAACAATTTTCATCTGTATTTGCGTATCAATATCCTTTGGAACTCTCCACATTTTAATTATAGGGCAAAGAATCAAGTTATCACATTTTTTAATTTCATCTGCAAAGCCATAGAATTTTTCGTCAATCTCACAGTAGATAATATCCCCGTCAACATACATCCCTTTTTCGTTTTTGGAAACTTCTCCGCTGTAGTTTGCGTATAACAGCTCCCTGTTTTCATAAATATACCAAAGTCCCTCGGAAAGCCGCATTGTGCAACAGAAAAATGCTTCGTACATCTGAATTTGCAAATAATTCCAAGGACTGTTTTCACAAACAACAGTATCTGTTCCCGCTCCTCCGTTAGAGCGTTGCATAGATGCAAAAGCATTATGATATACCCTGGAAGCAAAGGTTCTGTATTCTTCATCACCCGTTATTTTATATAACTCCGTTGCAACCATTAAAGAATCAACAACAGCACACGGCTCTGTCCATGTGTCAGGGCGTCCCCACCAATTAAGGTTATGATAAGTATATGTAACTCCGCCGCCAAAAACATACAAATTGTATATTTCTTTCGCAAAGGATAAATATCTTTCTTCCCCTGTGATTTTATACATTCTCAACATACCCCTTGCGGCAGTGAGGGTACAGTGAGTTTGCACCTTAAGTTTCACCTTATCAATGCCCATATAAACTTTTATCATTTCATCTGTCAACGCTTTTATTCTCTCATCCCCTGTTATTTCAAAAGCGTGAGAAAGCCCGTCTATGCTCATAAAAGCACAGCCGATATCCGTTGAAAGCTCCCAGCCGTTTATCTTGCTTGAAGAATTACCGCTAACATCCCCTTCGCCTTCGCTTTGCCTTATAACAGGGTATGTTTTAACTCTATCGCAAATAGGCAAAAACAACTTTTCAGAAACACTCTTAATCAACTCTAAAGCATATTCATCCGAAAAAGCCGTATAATATTCACAAAGCCCTCTCAAAAACCAAGAATGTCCCGATAACTGCTGTTCGTGAATTGTTTCACCGTTATAGACTGTTCCAAAATATCCCTCTGAATTGAGCTTTTCGGGAAGCTGTTTTATGATAAGTGGTAAGCAGGGAATAATTTTTCCGCTTATTTTATAATGGGAAACAAAAGCAAGAATCGCCCTTCCCTCTTTGTCTCCATACCAATCGTAGCTCATAGGAGAAAAAACATTTTCAATCTGATAATATGGGTCGCTTTCAAGTCGGTTGAAATTAAGCTGTATACGCTCGTTAAGCTCGCTTGGGCATATTTCCTTTTTCATATTGTCTCCTTTTTAAATCCATTTTTTGTATTATACATCACATTTATGGAAATATCAACCCATTTTCAAACAAAAACAATGAAATACGCTTTTATAATCGTTTTAAAACTATTTTACTATGAAAACAAAAAATTTTAACTTGTTATTATCCTTGTGATATAATCAAAACAGAAATAACAAACAAGGAAAAAACTTAGTAAAAGGGCAGATAAACGAGCTTGATGTTGTAAGAAATATTGATAACACAAACGGAAAACTGGTTAAAGATTACACCTTGAATGAAATAAGACAACGGCTTCATAAGGGGCAATTTTAATTTTGGGTAATTAAATAAAATTAAAAACACATAAATGTTTTCAATTTACTGTTGATTTTTCCAATACCTTTATGTATAATTGGTTTTGTTTCAAAAAAATAAGAAGTTTTTCAAGGGTAAACTTATGAAGAAAAATCATAAAAACAATTTTATCAATTCCATTATTCCGCTTGTATTCTTTGGGGCATTAACAGGCATATTTACAGCAATTATAATTATTTTATTTAAAGTTTGTGCAGGTAAAATTATTCTGTTTTCAGAACATAGTTATGAATTTTTAGGGGATAATCTCCCTTTTATTCCTGTAGCTATTGTTGTTTTTGCATTAGTTGCCTGCTTTTTTTCCTTGATTTATAAAAAATTCCCAAATCTGAGTGGGGGTGGAATCCCAACCTCTATAGGTATTTTGCGTGGAATAGTCCCTTTAAGATGGGTAATTAGTCTTTTCGGAGTTTTCATTTTATCCCTTGTTTCGTTCTTCACAGGAGTTCCCCTTGGCACAGAAGGCCCATCCGTACAAATGGGAACATCGGTTGGTAAAGGAAGCACAAGCATTTTTTCCAAAAAGCATAGAGCGTGGGAAAGATATTCAATGACAAGCGGAGCTTGTGCAGGGTTTTCCGTTGCAACAGGAGCTCCTATTTCGGGTATTTTATTCTCCCTTGAAGAAGCGCACCAGAGATTTTCCCCAATGATTATTATCGTTTCCGCAACCTCTGTAACATTTTCACACATCACTGCTGAATTATTATCCCCTGTTTTTTCAGTTAGCAGTAAATTGTTCCCAACTCTTGCACTGTCCGTATTGAAAATAAATGATATTTGGATTCCTTTGGCTATAGGCGTTGTATCAGGGTTGTTTGCAGTCCTTTTCCTGAACTACTATAAGGCAGTAAACGCATTTTTCAACAAACTGTTGAAGGATATCCCCCACGCAGTAAAGATTTTTATACTTTTATTGCTTACATTGGTTGCAGGTGTTTTTTCATACGATTATATATCAACAGGTCATGAGCTTATGTTGGAAATTATGGAAAATAAGCTCCCTATTCTTACTTTGGTTTTATTACTCCTTGTGCGTTCAACTTTAACTTTGGGCGCAAACTCCAACAGAATAACAGGTGGAGTTTTTATTCCAATTTTAACTATAGGTGTTGTTTTAGCAGCTCTCTTTGCAAATGTTGCAGAATCGTTTTTCGGTTTGGAAAAGGAATATTATTCAATTATACTCGTTCTCGGAATAACCTCTTGTATATCGGGAATGATGAAAATGCCACTTACTGCAATTGCTTTCTCCGTTGAAGCACTGGGAAGCTACAACAATATTTTATTTGTTATAACTGCTTCAATTTCTGCTTTTATTCTGACAGAAATATTTGATACACAGTCAATAAACGATACAGTGCTTCACAATAAAATAGAAGAACAAAACAAAAATAAAACCTCAAAAGTTATAGACACTTTCGTAACTGTGCAAATGGATTCTTTCGCAGTTGGAAAACAAATCCGAGACATTTTCTGGCCTGCAAACCTCTTTGTTCTGTCTATAAAACATTCAGAAAAATCAAATGCTGAAATAGACGAGCACGGCGGAAAATACATAAAAGCAAACGATATTTTGCATATAAGATATTCAACCCTCGATGAAGAACTTACCAAAAATGAGCTTTTCGCCATCGTTGGTGAGCAAGATTTTTACGAAAATGAAGATGATAATGTTTAATTGGTTTTAAAACAAAATACTGTTGCGGCAATAAAAAGCGGACACTCTGTAACGAAATGTGCAGAGTGTCCATTGTTTTGAGCAACGATAGCAAAAAAAGGTTATATTTGGCGGATAAAAGCTCACTTATTCAGTGATTCGGAGCAGTTATCCATCTTTTTTTGGCTGCTTTGCAAGTTTTCGTTCACGCACAAATACATCAATTGTTTGGATTGACAGTAAAACAACGGTTACGAAAATCCTTCCCATCAACAAGAAAAGCATAATTGTATTCGTGGTAAAAGAGTGATCCTTATATGAAAAATCAGACACAACAGCAGAAAACAAGCCACAAAACATTTCTGCCAAAATAACCAAAATCCCCATTACAATTATATAAAGCCATGATATTATTTTTTCTCTGTTGTTTAATTTGTTTTTAAGAATTAGTTTTTCAATTATTTTCCAAACCGCATATGGATATATCGCAAAAATAATTAAGAAAAGACAACCGGTAACATTGGAGGAAACAATATTCCTGTAAAAAAACTCTGTTTGACTTTGCTGTTGCGCATACAACAAAATGTAGTGAAATAAAAACTCAGCGCAAACAAATATTGTATACCACGCAGTATACTCAATTGCGTTTTTTGAATCTCGTCTCATATATTTGTCCCCCCTTAAGTATAGTAAGTCGGGTCAATTTTTGTCTATCTTATTCAACATCAATATTTTAGCACAGCATACAACATTTGTCAATGGTTTTTTAAAGTTAATCAATTGAACACATTCAAGCCCCAAAGCGCAAATCAAAGTGCCTGTATAATCAAAAATTGCCGCAATCACACCTTTTTAGGCGGTTTGGAACTGTCCTTCGACTTATTTTCAAGAATATCTCCTATCTCGTTTAAAGTGTACAGAGTATCCCCCGCCCCCTCTATAATATATCGAACACCGACTTCTGTGTCTTTTGGAGTACACTTCAAAATAGGTATTTCTTTTGTTAATAAAGCCAATTCATCCCCCAATATGGATAAAGTTTTTAGTGTATCGTCATCAATACGGTCCTCTTGAAAATATTCAGCCCATTCGCAAAACATTTCTTCAACTAAATTATAAAATAATTCAAACGCTTGCTCTTCGCTCACGCCTTCTGATAGAAATTTTGACCAATGCTTAGTCAAGTTAAGCTTATACTTTATTTGAACATACAATTGAAAATATGAATTAAAATACGCCCTTCGATTTGTTATTTTATCACAAGCATGTTCATATCCGGCTAAATATAATGATAGTCGTTCCAAGGATAAATTCCCTATATATACGGCGGGTCTGTTTTTAATTTCTTTCAATACTTTTTTTATATTTTCCACAGCCAATACCTCTCAAGACGAATTAAAAGGGAATGTTTCTCTCTCCTCTGACCTTAGAAAATTTGACATCCGACAGAACATCAGCATAAAACATTACTTTTCCATCAGGGGCATGTCCGAAACGATTCATTTCTGAGCGTTGGATTTCAGTTCTATTTGTGCATCAAGAGAAACTTTAGAAATTATGAGGAAACTCAAATATACATCTATATAGAACATAGCATTGTTGATTTGTACATTATCAATTGCCCATGCTAAAACTGCTCTTAATATCGTGACAAATATTAATCCCAAAAATATTTTGCCGACTTTTTTAAAAACCCAAATTTTGGATGCGTTGTAATAATAACACTGTTTTAAAAAACAAAAAGCTATAATAATAAAATTCAATATAGGAAAATACAAAAATTTTTTTTGAGTATTAATTGACATATCGACCTCACTTTTTCAATGGTTTCAAACCGTGTTCCGTGTCTCCCATCATCAAAACAAAAAGTATTTAGATGTCGGCATTCAATTTTGAAAGAAATTGTTGTGATTTCTCTGAAAAAACTGTTTTTTCGCAATTTTCTTTAACGGACATAAAACGATAGATAGCTTCTTCTTTGTCCCCTGTCATATATGCGGCAATCCCTTTAAGATAGTTAATATATCCTTGAGTTGCCTTTGAATTGTTCCACGCTTCAACACTACCTAAGTTAGAGATTCCTTCTTTATCTTCTTCAGATATTGCAACCAACAAATTCATTGTTTTGAGAATTTTATTATATTCATCTTTCGCCTTTTGATTAAGTTTTTTCTCATTATTCAAAGCACTTTCGTATTGCTCAACTGTTGCTTTCAAGGAATCAAAATCACCCAGAAAGAACTCACAACGAGCTTTATTAAATAGACCCATAATCATCGTTGTCGGCTTATTGCTGGCAATCATTTTATTTGCATAGTGTAGTGCTTCTTCAAAATTTCCCATGTAGATAAAATCAATAGCGTAAATATGGTCGATATTCTTTTGCTTATTAAGAGCAGCATTAAGAGCTAAATGCTTTTGAGGATTACACTCCATATCCATTGAGTTAATCAAAGGAATTGAAACAAATGCATATACAATGAGTTCAAATAAGAGAATCAGCAAGACAAGAAATACCGTAATAATGGGATTGATGCCTTTATAATCGATAATGGTTTCATTTAGAAATTCTATATAAATAGGGGAACAAGCGAAAACTGTTATGAGTACGACAATAATTGTCAATACTACTATGAATTTTCTTTTGCGCTTAATTTTTTTAATTATATCATCGTATACATTTAATTGGATGTTTCTATTCATAATTAACTCCTATAAAAAGTCAAGTAGGAGACAGAGAACCGTCCCCTGTCTCTTTTTTTTTCATTTTTTTTAAAAAAAATATAAGGCAGTGTAAGGTATTGGCTTAAAACCCACTTTTTCAGTGGTTTCGAACCGTCCCCTGTCTCCGTCCCCTTTTTTGGACGGAGCAGAAAACCCGCTTAAAATCTCACTTTTTCAGCGGTTTCGAACCATCCCCTGTCAGATAACTTTCCGTTTGTCAGATTTTACGACCCGAAATAAAAATTCATCTTCACAGGTTTGGTTAAGTCGGAAACCTTTATCTTTTTTGTTGATTCAAATGTCTTTGTTTTTTCCCCCGTTCGGTCACACTTTATGTTTACAACGATTTCCAATTCCGTGTCTGTAGAGTTGATTGAGATATTGTACTGCAAATTAGCATCTCTGTGGCTCAAATGAAAATAATCTGTATAAAGCTCCAAGTTTAAAGTTTTATCTTCATCAATTTTTATATAATAATTGGAAGAAATACTATGTATACCATAATCAATGTCGTTAATTATATATTTTGTTTTATCATTGGTGCTAAATTCAACTTTTTTTGTTTCATATTCGCATTTTCTCTCTACATTGTAAAGATTTTCGCTTAATGATGACTGATTTACATTTATGAAAATGTCACAATATAGATTATCTTTACTGAAAACCTTGAAAATGATTATAGCGATTATAAATAAAGCAACTAAAATGCTAAAAAAAACAATTAATTTCATAGTTTTATTCATATGTTTGTACTTTTTATCCTTTTCGTTCGTAGTATTTAAAACTCATTTTAACAGTCTGACAGGGGACGGTTCTCTGTCAGAAAAAACAGTCTGACAGGGGACGGTTCTCTGTCAGAAAAGGTTCTCTGTCAAAAATCTGACAGGGGACGGTTCTCTGTCAGAAAATAAATCGTCTTAAAATGTCTTTTTATGGCTTTCAGACCTACTTTTATTGCAGTTCAGGGCTTTTAAAGACAAAGATTTTTCCCCTTATTTTTTATTTTATATACTTTTCAACATTATATTTTGTCGTTCCCGTAAGACGTATTATTTGCCTTATTGATACGCCTTTTTTATAAATTGTTTTTATTGCTTTTTTCTTTTTGTCTGCATCTAAACCTTGAAACTCTGTTACATTTGAACATCCCGAAACTTTTTCAATTATTTTCTTTGCCTGTTCGTCTGTTACAGCTCTTCGATATTCTGTTTCGATTTCAAGACATATATCATCGTTGGGAGCGTTTATAAATTCCAAAAATTCTTCTTTGGGCAGTATACTAAACACATATTCTACATTTACTATTTTTGCTGTTTGAGTATACTCTGCATAACTGCTGTATGGATAATCTTCGACTTTTGAACATATCCCTGCTTTTATTGGATTTTGATGTATATACCTTAACACCACCCTGAAATATGAATCCGTGTCAATTGGCTCACTTTTAAATCTATCTCCAAACAAATGACCTATTCTTTCATATTTGGTGTTGTAATAATATACATACTTACCGCCAATTCTCTTGAATATGGTTTCTATATTTTCTTCACCCTCTTTTATCATCAGGTGGACATGATTGCCCATTAAACAGTATGCATATAATTCAAATTTACTTTTTTCCTGTACTTCTTCAAGTATTTTGATAAAAGTGCTATAGTCCTCTGCATCTTCAAATATTTGCTGTCGGTTTATTCCTCTTATCATTGCATGATACATTTGGCTTTTAGCTTTCTTTCGTGCTTGTCTTGGCATTTTTATCACCCTTTTCATTGTAGCACGATTAACGTACCATGTCAATATTGAATAATGCTTATTTTAAATTTTCTGACAGAGAACCGTCCCCTGTCTTTTGCAAGAAAAGGTATACGGCTACTCCAACAGCCTTTACAAGAAAAGGTATAGCAAACGGAAATTCTCCCGAAGGGTCAAAACGCATCACAGGATTATTACCACAATAAGCAAACATATTGTAGCCAATAAGACCTTGTCCGATATTATTATACATCACATTCGGTTAATATGACAATAGGTGGTATTGAAAATTATGATTTCCCATACTCTGAGACAAGGGACGGTTCGAAACCACTGAAAAAGTAGATTTTAGAGTTGACAATCCGTCTCCCCAGTCTCCTATCTCAAATCGAAAACATCCCGAATTAGCTTGAATTCGGGATGTTTCATATTATCAATTTTGATGATGAACTATAGATTTATATTCATCGAAAAAGCGGTAATAACGGCAATTGAAGTGCATATGGAGAGCAAG
>JAZNIJ010000069.1:0-29764 GCA_045577455.1 Eubacteriales bacterium | reverse complement strand
TAGCCCTTACACAAAAACCAAAGGAGTGAGCTTGCTCGCTCCTTTGGTTTTTCATTCCCGAAGTTGACGCCAAACCACCTTGTCATTCGCTTGCGAATGACAAAAAATTTGCGCGCGACCGCCAAATTGAATTATCGCACCAAATAAAGCGCGCAAATGGGTGGTTACAAGTCCCACTTCCGCAACCAAAAAAATTCCTCGGACTTGTTCCGAGGATATTTTTTTACCTCTTCACTCTTCACTCTTCACTTTTCACTTTTCACTTTTCTCCCTCCGGCGAGGAATTTTTTTGGAGGTAATAAGTAATAGTGAATAGTGAAAAGGTATCAGATGTAGCTTTTTGCCAAGGCAAAAAGCATTTTTTATTATAATCGGGTGAAAAAGGTTTTAAGTCCTGCATCTTTTTCGGCGCCTCTACTCAAAACGAAACAGTACCCTGAAAAGGGTGCTGTTTCATTTTGCTTAAGAAAAGATTGAAAAAGCAAAAAGTTATGAGACCAACGACGGTGACTGGCGCGAAGCGATAACCCAAAGGTCGCCCCACAAATTCCTTCCTCCGCAACCAAAAACACTGTGAGTTGGCGATGACGGACTTGGAAAATGCGCTAGCATTTTCATGGGTTTTGCGCTACCACAAGTACACGGTTATGATCTCACAGGGTAAACAACTCAAATCCCACGCCATGCTCCTGAGCGCAGATAAAATGATGACGGTTGCCGTTTTTCGTCTTATTTTTGTAGCAAAACCTGGTAGATATCCTGCGCCGAAAACAGCTTTCTGTGTTGACAATCCATAGGGGCTATGATATAATTTCTGTGAAAGGAGATGATGACAACTATGCCTAAATTTAAAATAAATACAGATATAACATATGTAAAGTCCACTCTTGTTGAGAAAAATATATTTCTCAGTCGTCCTGCTGAGGATGTGGCGCTCCCGAAATACGAAGAAATATCCCATTTGTTGCCGTCTCCTGTTTGGCAAGGACATGATGATGTGATTTCTTGCCATGATTTTGCGTGGCGTACAGCGTTTAAGAATCTCAAAAGAGCAAATGGTAGTTCTAATTTTGTTTCTAACTATATAGACACAGCGTTCAACGGCTGTCTTTTTATGTGGGATTCCTCATTTATAGTTATGTTTGGCAAATACGGAGCTCACGCATTTAACTTCCAAAAAACGCTTGATAATTTTTATTCGCATCAGCATATGGACGGTTTTATATGCCGTGAATTATGTGAAGATGAGCCCGGAGAGATGTTTTCAAGACACGATCCGTCATCGACAGGACCGAATATTCTCGGTTGGTCAGAGTGGGAGTATTATTGTCAAACAGGCGATACAAATCGCCTTAAAAACATTTTTCACCCTCTTCTTGCTTATCATTTATGGCTCAAGGAATACAGAACATGGCGTGATGGCACGTATTGGTCAACGGGGTGGGGATGCGGAATGGATAACCAACCGCGTCTCGAGAACGGATATAGCGTTTCCTTTTCACACGGACATATGGTGTGGATAGATGCATGCATTCATCAGGTGCTATCTGCAAAGATATTAGTACAGATTGCAGAAATCATCGGTTGTTCCGATGACGAAAACGTATCCGTGCTCAAAGAAGAGATTGCACACCTTACCTCCGTGATCAACAATAAACTTTGGGATGACGAGGATGCGTTTTTCTACGATCTTTGGAAAAACGGCGAGTTTAACAAAGTAAAATCGGTGGGTGCTTATTGGGCGCTTTTGGCCGACATCATACCTCCTGAGAGACTTGAGAGATTTGTGGCTCATCTGAACAACGAAAACGAGTTTAAGCGTTCGGTTCGGATCCCCACGCTGTCAGCGGATCATCCCAAATACAGCGATGACGGTGGATATTGGCGTGGAGGAGTATGGGCTCCCACAAATTATATGGTTCTTAAAGGACTTGAAAAAAACGGATACAGCGATCTTGCACATGATATTGCAAAAAATTGTCTTTCAAACGTGATTACTGTATTCCAAAAAGAGGCGACACTTTTCGAGAACTATGCGCCTGAAAGCGCTAATGCGGGAAATCCGTCGCAAAGAGATTTTGTCGGTTGGTCTGGCCTTTTCCCTATTAGTATTCTGTTTGAATACGTTTTTGGCATCCATCCCTTTGCGCGAGAGCGCAGAATCGTGTGGGATGTCCGCTTGTTGGAAAAGCACGGTGTAAATCGTTATCCGTTAGGCGAGCTCAACCTCGATTTGATTTGTGAAAAACGAGAAAATCAGGAAGAGGATCCCGTTGTTACCGCGTATTGCAGTGAGCCGATTGAAATAGAAATACGGTATGCAAATAAGAGCAAAACGATCATTGCAACTAATAAGGATTGAAAAGATATCTAAATCGGTGCAACTTGCCAACAATGCGAACCGATTTAGATATCGGGGTAAAAAGGAGCTGCTGTAAATGCGTTTTTTTCTTCGCATTTGCAACAGCCCCTTCATTTTGTTTAAGAAAAGATTGAAAAAGCAAAAAAGTTGTGAGACCAACGAGCGCGGAACGTTGGGTTAGCGAAGAAATAACCCCAAGATTGCCCCACAAATCCTTCACTTTTCACTAAAACGTCCGCGAAGGTTTTTGAAGGTAATAAGTAATAGTGAATAGTGAATAGTTAAAAAGTATTGTCTGAATTAATATTGAAAAAGTATATTTTGCTTTATGGTATTGAAAAGTAATAAATTTTATTGTATAATTTATATAGCGTTATATGAAGTACAATTTAGCAAGTTGATATTTGCTATTCCTATATTGTAGACAGTAAAATAAAGAAAGTGGTGTATGAAATGAAAAAAATAAAAGAGAAAGCAAGTAAGCAAAGCAATTCTGAGCGCATTTCCATCCCGAAAAAGAAACGTCTGTGTATCGTACTCTTAATCGCAGCGGTGGTTATAGCTTTAACTGGTGCATGCCTTATTTTGAGATTCTTCCAACCATCGAATGATACATCGACTGGATCCACGCAGTCTGGAATGGCAGATGTGATTGATGACTCCGAGAATCATGGATATTGCTTAGACGGAAGTGTGCATACATTTCAGTCTACCACAACTCAAGCCAACTGCACGCAAAGAGGTTATGTTACCAACATTTGTGAAAAATGCGGATATACATACCTGAGCTATATGGAAAATGCACTTGGACATCAGTGGGCAGAACCGATTTGTATTAAGCCTCTGAGTTGTACCGAGGACGGTCAGCAAAGTAAGACCTGTGAACGCTGTGGTCTGACAACAGAAAGTGCATTGTATCACAGCGGACACAGATATGCTTTATCCTCCTTAAATGATGAATTGGATATAGAAAAGGCCATTTATGTTTGTACGATATGTCAAGACAGAATTGCGTTACAGCAAGACGAGTTACCACAACAGCAAGTCAGAGAATATGTCTTCCTACCAGACCGTGATCCTGAGTTTTCCTTCATTGTGAGCTTCACAGGGGATGAAGCATACCTGCGTTCGCAGTTGACTCTAACGGGAGAGAATGGAAATATAGAATATACTGTAACGCCGGTGAACGAAGGGTACCGAATTTCTCCAGTAATACCATATCAGCAATATCAATCCTACAGTGCAAGTGTGTCCGGCGAAATGATGTTTGCCGAGTACAACACAAAAAAGCTTACGTTCAGCATAATTGGATCTGAAAGAGCAACAGTGGTGTTTAACAATGACGATTTAATCTTCCTGAAAACACTTGAATTACAACAATATGGTAGTTATGGTCTGTATGAAGTGGATTGGGACGAAGCTGCACAGAGGTATTTCCTGACATTTGTTAAGTCGAGCGTGGTTACCGATTCAATGATAGGTAAGATCATTGTAATTGGAGATTATACTGATACACAGGAAATTTTGGCGGACAGTTCGAGGGATTTGTTGTTTGCTAAATTGGAAAGAATCATTCACAATGCTGAAGGAAAAACAATGCTGGAACTGTCTGTCCCACAGGTGTCGGAAGTTTTCGATGAGATAGATCTGTATTTTACCGGTGATGCTCCTGGAGATTCTTTTGCTGCCAATGAAGCAATTGAGCAAGATTTTATGAATGCCTTGGTTGCGTCTGATGGCTTTACAGAATATACAACGGCGATGCATCTTGCTGCTGTTTCCTATGCAGGCGAACACGGACTGGTTGTAGAACCTTTATCGGCAATCTCGGAGAACAATATTAAGTTCGACTTAACTAAACACAGTCTAGAAAAGCTTCCGAAAAAGTACGCCTGTCAGTTAGAGTTAGAAGGAACAATCACATACAAAATCTCTTTAAAGGACAAGAGTGGAAAAGAACGCGGCTCCGTAACTTTAACTTGCAAAGCCGGAATAAGTTCCACCATTTTAGCAGGCGGTCATTACAGGAATATGGAATCTGTGAATCTATACTTGTGCAATGATACAACAACCACTCTCAATTTCAACCTTAGATTCAATTTAAAATACAATTATGAGTATGAAACAAAATTCCTACTTAACACAAATACTAAGAAAATCCACACCTCCACCTGCCGTATTGCAACCAAGGAAACCAATAAAGCTAATATTAAATCTTTTACGCTTCAGGAACTGTCAGAGCAGTATCATGGTGATAAAGAGCTTATGAAAGCTCATGAGTGCAAAGTTTGTCTTGCGGTAACAGGAATGGACGCAACAGCGTATGTGCTCAATAATAACACTGGAGTCCTCCATTGTATGAACTGCAGGCATGTTGACAGTATTAAGGATTGCAACCTATTTACGCTTCATCCAGCCGACACATCTGCCTTCGTCAATTGTCAAGATTGTCAACCACAGAACAGGCAGACTCAAGATTTTGATGCGCGCATGCTCAATGCTATACGAGGAAGTGATTGGGAGAAACAAATCAAATCCGTGAAGGAAGAATTAAAGGATGCCATCGGAAAAAAGGATGCAAAGCCAGTGACAGATCCCAAGCTGTCAGTTCCTATAAATGTTGCCGGCGTATTGAATATTGAAATTGGCATTTCGCCTGTATTCGAATTTGACATGGAAGCAACGGCAAACCTTACCATCAGTGCATCAACATGGAATATATACGGCATTCGTTCAGTTGGAGAAAATTTCGAAACCTATAACTTAGAAATTTCTAAACCGATTGACTATACGCTTGACTTCTTAGGAGAGGCAGATATCAAGTTTGGAGTAGCCATGACGATCAAAGCATATCCGGTGGGATTGGAGGCGGCCGCTCACATTGGGATCAGCGGGCAAGTGGGATTATATGGCCATCTCTCTGGTATATTCCATGTCAGTGGGAGCTTGGGTGGAGAAACGGACAGCTTCTGTGCCGCCAGACTTGAAGCAGGGCTGTATGTCAAAATTGATGGTTACTGGAAAATATTGTGTTTTGATAATGCATTCACCATTGTGAGCGAAAAGCGGCTCCCTATGTGCAAATGGGGTTATGATCGGGTATATTATTCCTTCTCCGAGGAAAACACAGTTTTGAATCTGGAGGAATGGGATGATAAAACCTTTATGAATATTGAGTATCTACTGAAAGCTAACTTTCTTGATCTATCCACAATGGAGAAGAAAACGGGATATGTTTCAATCAAAGGCAAATCCTCTATAGATATAACGATCGATGTAAGAAACGAGGATGGAACCCCATGCGATTATTTGGTGTATCGAAGAGAGAATGGATACTTGATAAAGAAAGCAGGAGCACCAGAATCTTTCACAGTACTGATTTACATAACGATAGACCCGATAACAACGATCTCTAATTTAGAAGATTTCTTTAACTCTCAAAGTTGCTATGCGGTGTATGGATACTTCCTTGATACCCGTGTGGTAAGAATCAATGTTGGCATCAATGGTTCCGATGATGTTGATGATCCTGATGACACCGATGGTTCTGATGATGTTGATGATCCTGATGACACCGATGATTCTGATGATGTTGATGATCCTAGTGACACCGATGGTTCTGATGATGTTGATGATCCCAATGACACCGATGATGAAGGGCCTACAAACGATATGGTTACAGTCCGTGTTCAAGTTCCTAAATACTGGACAGATGTGTGGGCGTACGCATGGAATGAGGATGCAACCGGTTATGTTTATGATGAACCACTGGGAGTATGGCCCGGATCTCAGATGAACCTTGTGGGAATATGGTTTGAAGTCCAAATTCCTAAAGATATGACAAGAATCATTATCAATGATTGTAACGATGCTTCCGCAGATGGACTCCAAACCGCTGACCTTGCGATTGTGCCCGGGAAGGATGTGTGGATTGTTATCCACGATGATATGCATATTAGTGTATCTTACGGTCCCGATTCCTCGGGAACCGGCTATACTTGCGGAAGTAAATTAAACTGGATGGTTGATGGAAGCACGTTGAATATTGTTGGAACAGGAGAAATGAATGGCTATCCATACACTCCGGCACCATGGTATGATTATTCCGGCAGCATCTCGGAAATTGTAGTGGGAAATGGTGTAACCTTTGTTGGAAGATATGCGTTCAGTCATTGTGTCAATGCAGACAGTATCCGTTTTGTCGGCGATGCACCGGATTTTAAGGAGGATGCCTTTTCTGGAATAAAGATTACGGCCTATTACCCTCTAGGTAACCCTACTTGGACAAACGAAGTAATGCAGGACTATGGTGGAAGGATCACTTGGATTCCGGAGGTTTAGTTATCATAGTTGGGTGTGGATGCGTAAACTATGAAAAATCTATGATTGCCCATCCTTCGGCGGCTGATTTCTGGTATCCGTATGGTATGAAGCACTTAATACGGATACCTAAAATTGCACATAATACAGCAGCAGGCAAGGCGTTTAATCAAAGAATTTATGACAATCATAGCTATAGCTATCATCTTCTTACGAATCTAGAAGAAAACAAAATTTTTGAGCGCGACTATGAATTGATACTGTGCTAAGTGGTTATAAGAAGGCGTATGGGAGATTGTTTTGGAGAGGAATATCGTTACGAACCTGGTGACGATAAGATGATAGGCGATGCAATGTCAAAAAACGGGCAGATTCTCCCCAAAACTAAAAATCAAGTTCACTATGAAAAAATGAATTCCCTCGGTTTTTACTGTCTGTTCAAACCAGGGGAGTTTAACGAGACCTGACTCGGGCTTACCTATCGGCTACAAAGCAGAATGCGTAAAGAATTCCGTTCCAAATTTAAACGGAGTATTCGTGTTCAATTTCATATGCGTTCGCTCGACATTAACCAATGACAAATAATAAACCATAATGTTGGAATCTTTTTGACACCTCTACCCCAAACGAAACAGTGCCCTGAAAGGGGTGCTGTTTCATTTTGGTTAAGAAAAGATTGAAAAAGCAAAAGGTCGCAGTTACGCAGGTATAAAATCTCACCGAATCAACCAACGATGCGAACCGATTTAGATATCGGTTCGAATAAAACGAAACTACATCGGGTTCGGTTCTTTGTTATGCAATTTTTCAAGGTGAAATTTAAAAAATATCATTTCCCTAAAACAACCTTTCGTGAGGAATTGAACTAAAAAAGTTGTATCGAAAGTGCCACTTGACAAAATCAAGCAATATATTCTTGCATTTTGCGGAGTTTTTTGCTATGATTATATCAAGAAAAGGGGGCGACTTTTGTGTCAGTTGGAGAAAAAATTAAAAGATATAGGAAAGACCTTGGTTTATCACAAGAGGAACTTGGTCAAAAGTTACTTGTAAGCCGACAGACGATCAGCCAATGGGAAAAAGAACAAACTGTTCCAACAATTGATAATTTAATGCGACTGAGTGATATATTTGGAATATCAGTTGATGAAATATTAAATTCCGAAAACAAAGAACAAACTACAGAAATTCAACCAAATGAATCATATCGGTTTGCTTTTTCAAAGCAAGAATTAGATGAAATATATCGTTTGCAAAGAAGAAGCATTTACAAAAGGCCTATGATTTTTACTGTCCTTTGCGTTTTGATGATTATTTTTTTTATAGGTTCATATGCACCGGACATTATGATTGGTTTTGCTTTCGGTGTGTTTTTAATCGTTGCAGTTTCGCATATTAAAGGAATTAGAGCATATAGCAAAGCGTGGAAAAACAGCTCTGAACGAATTTGCAAATCAATATACGAATATAAAGTTTTTAAAAATTGTATAAGCGTTAATATATACCGTGAAAACGAAAAAATTTGCGAATCAAAATGCTTTTTTACGGATATTGAGCAAATTTCTCAGTTTGATAAATGGCTTTTCTTACAATTCGGTGGTCAGTCATTTATAATAAGAAAAAGTGATTTGAAAGAAAACTCTGCTTTTTATTCATTTATGTATAAAAATCCATCGAAAATAATCGAACCTAAAGTTTCGAACAAGTGGAGAACGATATCAATCATTTTATTCGTTGCTTCTCTTCTATCAATATTAGGTGCATTGGCTTTGGTTGGGGCGGTATCCGATGCAAATGGGAAATTTACCGAAAATATGTGGTTATTCTTTTTATTAACCCCAATTCCAATCACATCAATTATTTTTGGCTTTGTTTTAAAATCAAAGGGATACAAGTACAAGAAAAATATAATAGTCGGGTTTATAATGACATTTTTTCTATGTATATACGGCTCATTTACCTTTATGTTTTAGTTGTATTTTTTTCGGTGCGACTTGCCAGAACGAAACAGTATCCTGAAAAGGGTGCTGTTTTATTTTGACTAAGAAAAAATTGAAAAAGCAAAAAGTTATGAGACCAACGAGCGCGGAACATTGGGGTAGCGAAGCAAAAAAACAAAGTTCTCCCCCAAAATCCCCTCGAAGCAACAAAAAAGATTCCATAGTCGATTGGGTTTCGGCTATGAAAATTTGCTTTATATACGAAAAATAGAACATTTTTAACCTTTTATCGCTTGTTTCAGCTGTTTTGAAGGGATTTTTCTTATAAAAACGATAAATCCGCCATCTTCTGCCCCGTGAGACAGAATTGGCGGATTTTATATCGTTCAAGGGTTAAGCTGTTCAGAAAATAAATTTACAAAAAAGTATTGTTTCATGTCGAAAAAAAGTATAATCTTATCAAATTATAGATTGAATCGACATTTTAGGAAGGAGGATTCAATGGGTGGACTTGAACAATATCAACATTTAATGTTTCTTTTTGATGAATATTCCGAATTGTGTAATAAGGAACATCAAAGACATAAAAACGAAATCTACGGTATCAAAAATATTTACAAGGTCAAAACAAAATGGACAATGATTGTAATTATATTTGTATCGATCGTAATCGGCTTATTGCTTGGAGAGTTCGTTTTCGTCAGTGAACGCAAAGGTGCAAACACTGTTTGTTACACAACTACATACGGAGATAGCTATCATGCATCATATTGTGGCAGCCTCTATGCATCAAGTCATAAAACCACAGTATTTAATGCAAGAAGAAATGGCTACAAGGATTGCTCTAAGTGTAGTGTTGGAGAATTGGATATTTCCTACAAACATCAATATTTATGGAGCGTAATTGGTTCTGTTTGTATTTTGTCTTCGACTGCAATTTGCATCCTTTTGAAAAAAAGATTGTCGTCAATTAAAGACGCAGATAGTGTGCAAGAGAAAAACGCTAAAGAATTGTTCCTTACATATTCATATCAGATAAACGCTTTGTTGAGTAATAATACTATTTTAATTATTGCCGAAGCACCAAAACACATATATTTAGATAACAATGAAATAGCAAGTTCTGTGGAAAACCTATATAAATATGTAAGCTATTCAGGTCAATGCTACCACGATGATATCAATTGCTCAGGAGGTTTTTACCGCAAAGTATTTAAATACGAGTTAAAGGGATATTACCCTTGTAGTAAATGTTCTCGTCCTTTTAGCGTGCCGGAATGGTATGAGAGATACAAGAAATTGCGTTATCTACAATTTCAATTTCAAATCAAATGAGTTTTAGTGAGTTACCTTGAGGATTAAGCTATATTTCATATGATAAGAATATAAAAAAATTTTGCCGATAATAATGGTTTTTAATAGAGCGGCTATTCAAACGGGAGAGAATGATACTGATAACGCAAATGTGCGGAATAAATATCAACTGGAATTACTGCAACATTTGATACGACTGACATGTTTAAAATGGCATTTAAAAAGATTCTTCCTAATATAACGAAAAAATTTCATCAAAGCATATGTAAACTCACTGTTTTCAAGAGCTTATCTGTTTGATAACTATTAAATCCCCCATTTCCATTTTTTCATATTTTGTTGACTTATAAATATTGTTTATGATATAATAAATTAAACATAATCATTTCAAACATCGGAAGTATGAAGCAAAGTGTTGAAAACATAGATTTATTTAATTTGAAAGAAAAAGTATCAACCAATTTTAAGAAATCGGGAGATATTATTTTATGAATTTCAGACTCAACCCCCTTATATACGGAGCGCACGAGGACTTTTTAAGCAGTTTCAAGCTGGTTATTACTATACGTAATGATGTTGACTATAATATTCTTCTTAAGTCGGTAAATTCAGCTATGAAGTGATACCCTTATTTTTGCGTTTCCCCACAAAAAAACGGTGAAGACATACAACTGCAACACAACGAAGCACCTGTTCCTGTATTTGAAGATGGTCGTTGCGTTGTACTTGGCACAGAGGAAAGCAACTTTCATTTATTGGCTTTCGGATGCGAAAAAAGAAGGATTATACTTCACGCCAGCCACTACATTGCAGACGGTGTTGGAATCTGCCCGCTGCTAATGACGGTGCTATACCTCTATTTTTCAGAAAAATATGAAACAAACGGTTTAAACTCAAAAAAGATTATAATGCCTGACAGCCCTGTTTCGGACGAAGAATACGCATATCCTTTTCCCGAAGAACCTGTTGAAATCAACACCAAAATAAAGGAAAAAATCCATAATCAGGTATTTTCTCTTGATTCTAACGCATTTGACGAAAAGGGGCTTTATGCTTATCATTTGCATATTCCACAAAAAAACATGATGAGTATGGCAAACTCCTCCGACGGAAGCCCTGTTTCCTTTTGTCTGTGTTGCTGTTCCGTGCCATATGCGCTATCGATGAGAAGATTGACAAATCTATTGTTGCCCATGTGCAACATCAATACCGTTCCTCAATAAACGCACCATTTAACAAGGACAGCTTGGTGAGTTATATTCCTGTTGAGCTTTGTACCAAAATAAAAGACCGCCATGTTGAACTGCAAAACACAATTGTGCGTGGTCAAATTATAATAGGCAGTGAAATAGAAAACGATTTAAGGGCGGTTAACCGTTTGGTATCGGTTTTCCCAAAGGATGAAAATTTGACTTTATCGGAAAAACAACTTGCAATGCGACAGAATATTGAAAATAGCGTCAGCAGGAAAACCTTCGGTATCAGCTATGTTGGAAAATTGGATTGGTGCGGTATGGACCAATATGTGGAAGATTTACACGCCTATATCGGAGAAAAATATACGAAAAATATGATTATAATTGAGGTTATGACAATAGGCGAAGATTTTTCCATAACCTTTATGCAAAGCGACAGGGGAACTCTGTATGTTAATGAATTTATGGAACAGGTAAAAAATTTCAACATCCCCATAACCCTTGTAGGCGAAGAACGGTATACCTTGTGCGATACAAAAATTCCTCGGTAGAAAATAGGTATGCTCTTAAATATTGATAATTCCCTTAAACCGTGATAGGATTTAAGGGAATTCTTTAACTTTTTATTTTAAAGATATTTCTCGAACATTATCGTTTTTAGATGATATTCGGGGACTTTTTCTAAAGTTTTCATTTTTTACTGTTTTTGCCTGCACTTTTGTTCAGTTTTCCACTGTGATTTTCTTAAAAATAAAAAGTCATTATCTTGTAACACTTGTGTAACATAGTATATGATACAATCATCCACGTCAGAGGACATACAGCAAAGATAAAGAAACAGAGGAGGGCGTGTGGAGTACATTTTAACTACAGAAAACCTAACAAAAAAATACGGGAAGTACTCAGCTGCGGAACAAATAAACATCCATATAAAAAAAGGCGAAGTATATGGATTGATAGGAAGAAATGGAGCAGGTAAAACAACCATTTTAAAAATGATTTGCGGTTTGTCAACTCCAACTTCGGGCTCTTTTACCTTTATGGGTAAAAGCGGCAATGAGCTTTTGAAATATAGAAACAAAATCGGTGCTCTTATCGAAACACCTGCACTTTTCCCTAAAATGACAGCATTCAAAAATATAAAGCTCAAATGCTTGTCCCTTGGCATCAACGACGATGAATATATCAGGTCCTTGTTGGAGATAGTTGGGCTTTCAAATGTTGAAAAGAAAGTTGCAAAAAGTTTTTCTTTAGGTATGAAACAGCGTCTCGGTATTGCGATTGCCCTTGTTGGTAATCCTGAATTCATCGTGCTTGATGAACCAATTAACGGTCTCGACCCCCAGGGCATTGCAGAAATGCGTCAAATTATACGCAAATTGAGCAAGGAAAAGGGTTTAACAATTATAATTTCAAGTCATATTCTTGACGAGCTTGTTAAAGTTGCAGATTCTTTTGCAATTATTAACGGTGGAAGATTACTTGATGAATTTACAGCGGAAGACCTTATTCAAAGATGTAGTACATACGGTTACGTCAGAACTTCCGATATTGAAAAAACAAAAAATATTTTGAAGGATTTCAACATAACCGAATGTGAGGTTATGGAAGAAAATACCCTTAAAATCTCTTCCGAAATCGAAGATTCCAGCAAGATTATCGAGCAACTTGTGAAGAGTGGAGTTTCAGTTTATGAATTTGCGTTCAAGAAAATGACGCTTGAAGAATACTACTTAAATAGCACAGGGAGGAACGTATAATGCTTAATATTGTCAGAATGGATTTTTACAGACTGTTTCATTCAAAAGCATTCAGGATTGGCATGATAGCAGCCACATTGGTTTCCCTCGTTGGAATGCTTCTTTATTTGGGAATTCTTGAAATAATTAAACTCACTTTGGAAACAGACCCCGAAGCAACAGATGGACTGGATGTGTTTTTCTCGGTTATTTATTGGCTTGATGGCGTTGATTTTGCGGACATTGTTTTCAAAGGAACAAATGCATTTTCGCTGTTTGTATCATGTATGATAGTTGCAAGCTTCGTTGGTGCAGAACAGTCTTGTGGTTACATAAAGAATATTGCAGGTCAGCTCTCCAACAGAGGTAAGACGGTTATATCCAAATACATCGTTACTTGCTTTGTGCAGTTGTCTGTAATCCTTATTTTTACTCTTGTTTCTTCACTTTGTGCAGTTTTCTTTTTCAAATCTTATATCAATGGTTATTCAATAGTTACATTGATTGAAGGTCTTGCGTTGCGTTTCCTTTTGTTCTGCGCTATTGATGCAGTTGTTCTTTTCTTCTGCACTCTCACAAAGAGCCATGCAATTGCAATGGTTGTAGGAGCAATTTACGGTATTAGCGCAACGAGTCTTGTATATTTGGCAGCAAGTGCAATTTTGGGAATGTTGAAGATTTCCCTTGACATAGCAAAACTAATGCCCGACGGTATAAATGGTTTAATAAGCGTTGCGGATTTGAATACTGTTGCTGTCAGAGCTATCATTGTATCGGTTGCATTTATTGGGTGCTTCTTGACCGGCTCTGTATTGTTGTTTAATAAACGAGATGTGTAATAAAAAAATATATAATAGGAGATGCTTTTATGAAAAATAACAGAAAAGAATTAAAAGTTTTTTCAATTATGATTTTAATATTCGCCGGAGCATCAATTCTCAGATCTATCCTAGATGTTTGCATCAACGGTTTCCAAAAAATTGCGACGACGGATCTTCCTGAAAATGTTACACCGGAAATGCATCATATAGCATCTGTAGTTGCTTTTGTTATAGGACTTATTTTGTTCATACCTCAGATTTATATTGGCATAAAGGGTATACATGTTACAAATGGTTCTTCAAGTGGAAAAGCACACATTGTATGGGCAATCATCCTTGCGATTTGCTCCGGGATAACTATGATTTCTGCAATTTCCACTTTGTTTGGTTCATTCAGCGTTGATTCTTTGGTGGATGTTTTAGGTATTGTAGTTGACTTTGCTTTGTATGTTTTCTATTTCATCTTTGCTCGCAAGGTAAATAACGATAACTGATTTATTTTCTGATTTGCATAAAAATATATAATTTTCAGATTTTCAACATGATTCCATAGCTTCGGCTATGGAATTTTTTTGTATAGGAAATATGTATATTTTCCGCATTTATCTAAATGTATATTTGATGAATGTTTGTGTTTTTTGATTTATTGTTTTTATCGAGCTGTAAGTCATTATTGACACAATAACATAGCTTTTGTAAAGTGGATTTATTTCAACACTGTATTGCAAAATGCTTCTGCCAAAAATTCTGAGGCAATTCCTGCTTCTTCGGGTGTGTTTCCTGCTGTGCCTATTTTAACTGTTACAAATCCACTGCTTGCATACTGACCATATCCCGATGGTTCTAAGTTCAAGCCCCTTGTAAGTTTTGGATTTATGCTTTCAAGCTCATTTGAGAGAGCGAAAGAAAGGGAAAGATTTTCTTTCCAATTCGGGAAGTCTGCACCGTTTTCATCGCACCCTGATATAAACAAAATTTGTGCTGATTTACCGTTTTTGGTGTTTGCAACTGATTTGATGCAGTTTCCGCTTTGAGTGAAAAGTGAGTCTCTCTGAATGTCAAAAACATATTTTATGCTTGGATATTCTTTCAGATATTCTCTTACCTTTTCAACCGAAAGGGAATATGCGTTGCTATAGCTTATCTTATCAAACAGTGTTTTATCGTGTATAACCTTTATTCCCCAACTTTCCAGAGCTTTTGCAAAGGCATCGCCTGCAGAAATAACATTTTCTTTTTCGTTTTCACTTTTCAATGTGGAATCTTTTGTTAAATAGTTTTTAACCGAATAGCTTTGAGTTGCGTATGTATGTATTATCAATACCAACGGCTTGTTTTTCTCTGTTTCAGTAGGGGAAAATGACAGCTTTCCCACATCAATATCATATTTTGTTGAATTTAAAAAACTATTCCCCGAAAGGTCGGCAGACTTTATAACTGTTCCTCCTTCGGGGATTTCTTCCGACTCTGTGCTGTTTTCTTCGGGGCGGAAAACTTCTTCGTTGCTTTCTTCATCTTCGGAAATGGTAACAGATGTTTTTTCAGCTTCAGCGGGAATTTTCCAAACAGCCAAAGGAACTAAAACCAAAATCAGACCAATGTAAATGAAAAACTTAATTCTCTCTTTCTTACTCATAACAACCCTCATTTTAAAATAATATTTTGGACAGACAATACGGAGAGTTTTTAAAAAATCCCGTGTAATACATGTTTTTAAAAACCGTATATAATATCATATTTTAACCTAATAAAAAATATACTTTTTTGCAACAATAATTCAAGATTAACTCTTTTTTAAATCTGAATCATTATTGTTTTTTTGTTGAACTACCGAAAAACAGAATTTATTTACAAAATCTATTGCAAACAGAGAAAAAATGTGTTAAAATAGATAATCGTATTATAGTACATAATAATACAAAAACAAATATTTCAAAAAAGGAAGGTTTTTATTGATGGACGATGGCAGTCCTATAGGGCGAAGTATTATTGCCCTCACAGGAAATAGCGTGGCAAACAACGGAGGAGGGAATATGCCCTCTTATATCGTTGCATTTGTGTTTCTCATGGTGTTGAGTGCATTTTTTTCAGGAACGGAAACTTCTCTTTCCGTTGTTAACAAAATAAGAATGATGGCATATGCAGACGACGGAAGAAAAAGTGCAAAGCGTGTGCTTTACATTTTAGATAACTATGACAGCGCACTCACCACAATACTTATTGGAAACAACATAGTTAATATCTCAATGGCAACAATATCAACCCTTATAGCAAATTCTATAAGCGGTGTTGGTGTTTCTGCAACAACCTTAATAACAGCGGTTGCAATATTTTTCTTCGGCGAAATGATTCCTAAATGCTTTGCAAAGGATTGCAACGAAAAATATGCATTAACTGCATCTGCACCCATTGTTATTTTGATGAAGGTTTTCAAACCCCTTGTTTGGGTTTTCGGGCTTATTTCGGGGCTTGTTAAAAAGCCATTTTCTAAAATGAAAGACGATACACCAACAGTAACCGAAGACGAAATTTACGATATTGTTGACAACTATGTTGAAGAAAGCGTTGAAGAAGACGAAGAAATGGCTCAGCTCTTTTCTTCTGCTCTTGAATTTTCGGATTTGCTTTCGGGAGAAATTATGACTCCTATGGAGCAGGTGGAAACCCTTTATATGTACGACAGTCTTGAAAAGACTGTGAATAAGGTGAAATCATCTGCACATTCTCGTTTCCCCGTTATAGGCAAGAACGGAAATGTTTTGGGGGTAATTCAAATACGAAAGCTCCTTAAACGCTATATTGAAACAGGTGGAGAGGGGATGACTCTCAGAAGCGTTATGGACGCTCCTCACTTTGTTTCAGATAAAATTCCTCTTGATGAGCTTCTTTCAATGATGAGCTCTAAGAAAATCACCCTTGCAATTGTTAAGGGAACGGACAATAAACCGAAGGGTATTATTACCGTTGAAGATATTCTTGAAGAGCTTGTTGGCGAAATTTACGATGAGGAAGATGCGAGAGGCGGTGAAGCAGGATGAATTATGTTTTCATAGTTTTGTTGCTTGTGCTTTCAGCATTCTTTTCCGCTTCGGAAACTGCGTTTTCTTCTTCAAACAAACTGCGTTTGAAACAGCGTTACGAAGATAACCCAACATTGCTTGTGAGATGGGCAAAGGGGATTGCAGATAAATTTGAAGATACTTTATCAACTATTCTTATTTGTAATAACCTTGTTAATACTGCATCATCATCCCTTGCAACAATTGTTGTTATCTCTCTTTTGGGGGATAACTTTGTTTGGGTTGCAACGGTTGTTATGACCTTGCTTGTTTTGATTTTTGGAGAAATCGTTCCCAAAATAGTCTCTAAAGCTCTTGCGGATAAAGCAATTTATTTCTTTGCTGTTCCAATGAAAATACTTAATATAATTTTCTTCCCTCTCAACAGAGTTGTTGTTTTTATTGTTGATGTTATTTCCAAAATATGGAAAAAGGCGGCAACAGATACCGATGTTGTTACGGAAGACGACTTGGAGAGTATGATTGAGCTTGCAGAGAGCGAAGGCGTTATTGAAGAAGAAAGAAGTGATTTGCTTCAAAACGCATTGAATTTTGATGAAGTTCTTGCATATCAGATAATCACACCAAGAGTTGATATGCTCTATATGGATATTGATGACGATTACAGCGAGATATGCGAAGGAATAAGAGAATCCAACTTTTCCCGTATACCCTTTTACGAGGATACGGTTGATAATATAATTGGTATTTTACACCTTAACCGATTTTACAAAGCACTTGCTTCAATTGGAGAAGACCAAAGGGTTAACATAAGAAGCATACTTATGGAGCCGGTTTTTGTTCATAAAACAATGCCTCTTCCTCAGGTTCTTTCAAAAATGAAGGAGAAAAAGGTGCATATGGTTATAGTTACCGACGAATACGGAGGAACTATGGGCATACTCACAATGGAAGATGTGCTTGAGCAGATAGTTGGTGAAATTTGGGACGAATCCGACGAGGTTGAAGTTGAGGTTACAGAAATAAGCGAAACAGAATACGATGTAAGCGGTGATATGCGTATATACGATTTTTTCGATTATTTCGATTTAGAGGATGTTGAGTTTGACGATGATAACGCAACCCTTGGGGGTTGGGTTGTTCATATGCTCGAAGGTGAGGTGGACGAGGGCTCTGTTCTCACTTTTGAAAATCTTACCGTAACCGTAACAGAAATGTCATCCCGAAGGGTTGACCGCTTGCACATCCATGTGAGCGAGCCGAAGGAGGAAGAAGAAGACCTTTTCTGATTTATCCAATATAATCGCATGAAAGTGTTTTAAACTGATGCTTTCTGCAATATGAAAAATGAGGTTAAAATATGACGGAGCGTTTATTTGAAACAGACAGTCATTTAAAGCTATTCACCGCAAAGGTGGTAAGCTGTGAAAAAGATAAAAATTTATATGTGATTTCTCTCGACCGAACCGCTTTCTTTCCCGAGGGCGGCGGTCAGAAGGGAGACAACGGATATATTCTCAAGGGCGAAAAAAACGAAGAAGATTTTTTCACTCTTTGCACAGGTTCTTCGGATGAAAACGCCATAGAAACGGAGGAAAATGATAGTTGCGAACAGGCAGAAAACGATTTATGCAAAAAACAACCATGGAAATTTGCTAAAACTCCTGCTTGCGGTGTAATTTCTGTATGTGATACCCAAGAGAAAAACGGTATAATTTACCATTATTGCTCGTCTGGGCTTGAAATTGGTGAAACCGTAACCTGCCTTTTGGATTATGAAACAAGGTTTCGCAGAATGCAGAACCATACAGGGGAACATATTGTTTCGGGGTTGATTCATAAATATTTCGGCTTTGATAATGTTGGCTTCCATATGGGAAGTGAGGATGTTACCCTTGATATAAACGGAGTTATCACCAAAGAAGAACTTTTGTTTATAGAAAATATGGCAAACAGAGCCGTTGCGGAAAATGTTTCTGTTTATGCAGAGGTTTTTTCGGGTGATGAGCTTCTTAAACTGGATTACAGAAGCAAGTTGGATATAACGGAAAATGTTCGTATAGTAACGGTTGATGGCTTTGATAAATGTGCTTGTTGCGCTCCCCATGTGAGCAAAACGGGAGAAATTGGAATAATAAAAACCGTTGGTATGATAAACTATAAGCAGGGTGTGAGAATACATATGCTTTGTGGTTTTGATGCTCTTTCCGATTACGAAGCTAAACAAGAACAACTGTATCGTGCCTGTGCATTGATTTCGGCAAAGCAGGATGGACTTGTTTCGGGCGTTGAACGCCTTCTTGAAGAAAACAAAAAAGAAAAACAAGAAAGCAACGCCTTGAAAAACAAAATTGCAAAGTTGATGCTTGATTCTGCAAAGGAAACAGGAAACCGTTGCTTGTTCACCGATATAAACGACCCTGTTTTTCTTCGTTATCTTGCAACAAGCGGAAACGAGATTTTCGGTTTGTGCGGTGCGTTTTGCAAATTGGGAGAGAATAATTACAGATATGTTGCAGTTGGAAGCAACAGAGATATGAGGCAGTTTGCCAAAGAGATGAACTCTGCTTTAAATGGCAGGGGAGGCGGAGATAGCGAGCTTGTTCAGGGAAGCATTAACGCAACCGCTGTTCAGATACAGGAGTTTTTCAATAAATGAAATACTTTTTGTTTTATCTGCTTTTAATATCCGTTGTATCTGCTATAGTAACAGTAACGGATAAAATTTGTGCCATATATAAAAAGCGGAGAGTGAGAGAAAGAACATTGTTTATGCTTTCTGCCCTTGGTGGATGCGTTGCAATGTATCTCACAATGCTCTTTATAAGGCACAAAACAAAGCATAAAAGGTTTATGATTATTCTTCCCATTATGATATTGATGTGGGGAATTACAGTTTCTTTTGTTATTGAGAGGTGGTTTTTGTGAAAAAAATATTAACCGCATTATTATTGGTTATTTCTTTATGCGCAGTTGCTTCTTGCGGGTCTGACGGGGATGCAAGTAAGGATGGAAGCGTAGCCGTTAGCGAAAATGAAAGTATAGACGGCACAGAAAACTCATCAGGCGTGGAAAGCGAAAGCCCGTTAACAGATGTTTCGGGAGATGTCTCTTCACATCCGTCAAATGGAGGAAACGAAATTGATATTGACCCTGCCATTATTCAGAAAATACCCTCTGAATTTATGGATATATCTCTTATGGACGATGGCAACTATTTTCTTATGGTGCAAACCGTAAGAGGAAAAGAAGCGTGTATTAGAGAGTTTGCAATGAATGGAGATAAAGCGTTTGCAAATACAAGGGAAAAAGATTCTTATGAATGGTTTTGCAGTGACGGCACAGCAACATTTTCTTTTGACGATGTTGCCAAAACCTATGAAATTTATTCGTTTAGCCCTCTTTTTATACAGCTTTTCAGTGATAAGATAATTGCAACAGGCGAGGGTGTTTTCTTTGAAACCGAATGCAAATATACGAGATACGGTCTTGAGGGTGAAACATCCATTATGCATTTTTTCAGAAAATCTGATAATTCGTGGCTTGGGTTTCAATATATGTATGGCGAAGAATATGAAGAAGCAAATATAGTTCTCAGCGTTTCAGACAGCTATCCCGATTATGTTACTTTTGATATTCCGTCCGATTATAAATATTATTTTGAAACAGGCGATAACGAAGTAAGTATAGATTGGGATTGATTTTCTTGAAAAAAATTGGAAAATAAAAATAGAATATTTTTATTCTCTCTGCTCATACTATTTTTGGCGAAAGCTAATTATAATTTATAAAGAGGGACAGTATGAACAGAGGGTTTAAAATTACGGCTTTATTGGTCGTACTTTGTATAGTTTCTCTGATTTTTGTCGCATGTGGCAAAAAAAGTGACGGAGACACATCGGGCAACGCATCCAACGGTCATATCAGCCGAGATGGGTCAGGTGGAGGAGCTGTTTCAGAAGCTATTTCTATGGGTGGCGAGGTTGTTTCAAAGGTAGGAGATGCAATTTCGGAGTTTGTTTCAGACATTCTTCCTGATAAAACAAGCGAAGAATCGTCTTATAATTCTTCGGAAACACCATCTGCATCTGAAACACCATCGGACAGTTCTCATATTTCCGATGAAAATGTTTCCTTTGTGTCATCAGGAGAAGCTAAGGGCTTGTAGTGTATAACGGGGATGTAAAACATCCCCAACACAAATAAAAACCACAGAGAGGTACATATGAAAACAATTAAAAGATTATCTTTTTTATTAGCGGTACTGCTTCTGATACCTGTATGGGCGTCTTGTTCCTCTGATGACGTCTCAGAAACCAATGTTTCAGAAGCAACTTCTGAAAGTGTATCCGAAAGCACATCTGAAGGTTCTTCTGAAGAAGTATCGGGCGAGACAGGAAGCGTTGATATTTCTGCGGATTTAGGCGGTCATTTATCAAATTCTGTTGCAACTTCGGGCAAAAACGGAGTTGCTAAAGATAAAAATATAATTATGATTCAGCTCAATTCCGTATCTGCTCCCATAATGGATGCAAGTATGGGCAGTGTAACTCCCCATCTTAACGCTCTTAAGGGTGAAGGTATTTATTTCAGCAACTTTTTCAATCAGGCAGCAGATAGCGTTGAGATAGAGTATTCTGCTCTTAACTCTCTTCTTGCTCCGATAACAACTCAAATAGATAAAAATAAAGATATATCCTTTAATTCTCTTGCAAATGTTTTAAAATCATCAGGATATACTGCTTCTGCATTCACAGGTGTTGATGACAGATATTTTGACAGAAGCTCTATGTTCACAAGATACGGTTTTGATAAAGTTACCGTTTCCGGTGGAAACGATGCAGAAATATACAGCAATGTTGTTAAAGAAATGAAGAATCATAACGGAAAGGGCTTCTGGTTCGTTTCCAATATAGATTCTTGTTATCCATATATTCCAAACGAAAAAACAGATGCTACCAAAGATGGTGCTTCTGTTCTCACGAACTATGCGTTAGCTGCAAACAAAGCAGATATAGCTCTCCAAGCATTCATAGATGGTCTTAAATCTGAAGGACTTTATGATAATTCTGTTATTGTTATATACGGTTCTGCACCAATGCTTGACTGTACATATGAAGAAGCATCAGAAAAATCTGCAGCTTTCCTTGCAAACGGTCTTGATACAGCTAAAGCCCACAATGTTCCAATGGTTATTTTGGGTATTGGAAACGAAGAATACAAAGACCTTGCAACGGTTTATGATATTTTCCCAACTATTGTTGACCTTACAGCATCAAAATCAGATAACATTCTTATATATGGTGAAAACTTGTTTGCAGAGGCAGACAGAGCAGAAAAGTTTTTCCCAATTCAGGGTTCACTTTGCAGGGGCTCGTATATTTCAAATAAAGTTTGCTTTATGAGATACAGCAAAACATCTGTTAAATGCGTTGACCGTGTTACAGGTGAAGAATACCCTTCAGCAGACCACAAAGCAATAGATACACTTTGCAAAAAAATTGCAAACGAATGTGAGTATGTTGTGTCTGACAATTACTTTAACAAAAAGGTTGCAAATGGCGAGGTAAAAGCGTTGAAAGACTTATATGAAAATTTACCCTCGGCAGGAAAGCTGGTTCTTATAAACAGCGACAGCGTTTCCATACCAACAGCAAAAACTGCCCTTATGTCTTATCACACTCAGTTCTACTATGCATACGATTTAAAAACAGGACTTTACGGAATGAAAGTCAGCGGAAGAAAAATTCTCCTTGAAGACGGTAAAACCGAAGGGGTTTATGTTTCTCCAACTCTTGATATAGGTACATTTGAAACCCTTTATACCGGTTGGGATATAGTTTATAACGGCGGAAAAGCAGAGATTTATGTTTCTGTTGAAGATGCAAATGGAGTTGCTTCAAAATGGCTTCAGATTGCAAGCATTAAAGACTATGTTGTTAACTGCACACCATATGAAGACGATAGCGTTAAGGTAAATTCATCAAGAGTATATCTTAAAAACGGTGCTTCCACAGGTAAAGTAAAAATCAAAATCAAGCTCTTTGCTTCGGCAGACGGAAAATCACCTGAGCTTGATTATGTAACCTTCACAACAGAATCTGTTAAGGTGTTCAACTCAAACGATGCAGACGATGTTGAAATTGAAAAAGCAGAGCTTAAGGTTCAAACAGTTCAGAAAATGGATGTTAAACAGTCGGGTGCTGCCGCTGTTGCTTCCCTTGTTTCTTCAATGACAGGCAAGAAACCCGATATCACAGGTGTATCTGCGGCAATATATGACCAGGCATCCGATTCATATACAAACCTTGTTGCAATTTGTGAATATATCCATTCTCTCGGCATTGATGCATTTATAGAATACCTCGATGCAGAAGGCGTTGCAAGAGTATTTGAAAAGAATCAGCAGGTTCTCACATATAACGATGAGACAAAAACTTTCTCAATTATCTATGGATTTGAAGGCAAGATAAAAGCAGAAACATATTATGTTTATAACATTTTAACAGGCAAAACCGAAAAGGTTTCAGCAGAAAAATTTGCAGAAAGCTGGAATGGTTATGCTGTTATTATGAATACATATGTTGAAAATATAACTCCACATACAACAGTAGACGGCAAAAGTTCAATACTTCCAAAGGAAGCAGACGACAGACCTGGTCTTGTTGTGAAGAAAAAAAGCATTATTATCCATAACACAGGTAACTATAACACAGGTTCGGGTGCGTATAACCACGCTCTGTATAAGCTCAATAACTCCGATGTTGGAACATCGTGGCATTTCACAGTTGATGATAAGGAAATCTATCAGCATCTTCCAACAAATGAAAGTGCATGGCACGCAAGCGACGGAGGAGAGGGCTTTGGTAACTTATACGGTATCGGTATCGAAATCTGTGTAAACGGCTTCCCAACATCGGGTGGTATTGGTGATACTCCAAGCGATTATTGGGGCGAAGAATATGAGGCGTGGGAACAGCAGTTCCGCCTTGCCTACGAAAACGCTGCACAGCTTGTTGCACAGCTTCTTATAGAGCATGACCTTACAATTGCTGATATCTATCAGCATAATGATACAGCTCCCGATAAGAAAAACTGCCCAATGCAGATGAGATTCCAAAGCTCAACAGGAACATTTGTGCGTGAAGGTGACCTTTGGCTTGAATTCATTAAAATGGTTGAGCTTCGTTACAACAGACTTCTCAACACAGGCGATAAATTCAACACAATCAATGTAAAATAAGTTATCCAACAAACAGAAAGCTCCGTCTGAAGTCGGACGGAGCTTTTCCAAAAATTATAACAGGAGAGAACCAATGAAAAAGTTTTTTTTAAGCAGTGATATAGAGGGTACTTGCGGTATAGCAAACTGGCAAGAAACAAACACCAATAATGAATATTCACCATATTTTTTAAAGCAGATGTCAAAAGAAGTATGTGCCGCTTGCGAGGGAGCTTTAGAATCGGGCATTGATGAAGTTACAGTTAAGGATGCTCACGACAGCGCAAGAAACATATATCCCGATATGCTTCCATCTCAGGTTAAAATCATTCGTGATTGGGCAAGAAATCCCTATTCAATGATGGCAGGTATAGACGGCTCTTTCTCTGCTGCCGGATTTACAGGTTATCACAGCGGAGCTAGTACAAACGGAAACCCACTTTCCCATACAATGAACACATCTGTTATGAAGGTAACAATTAACGGAATGATTGCAAGTGAATTTGTTATGAATGCATACACTGCCGCATATATGGGAGTTCCAACCGTTTTCCTTGCAGGTGATAAAATGCTCTGCGAAAGCGCAAAGTTGTTAGTTCCCGAAATAACAACAGCACCTGTTTCCGAAGGAATGGGCGGTGCTTCTATCTCGATCCATCCTGATGTTGCTTGCAAGCTCATAAAGGATAAAATGAAAGAAGCATTAAGTAAGGATGTTTCAAAATGTCTCATAAAGATGCCTGAATCCTTTGAGGTAATTATGCAACACAAGGACCATTCAAAGGCATACAGAGCTTCGTTCTATCCGGGAGTTAAAAATATAGACTCAACAACAAATGCCTTTGAAGCAAAGGATTATTTAGAAGTTCTCAAATTATTTATGTTTACCCTTTAATTGGTAAGGTCGGGGCTGTTGCAAGGGCAACAGCCCCGAATAGAGTATATTATGGAGAAATTAAAAAATCCAAATAACATAAGTTATTGAAAAAACAATTTTTCCAAATCTGAATAATATAGGTTAGCGGAAAGAAAAATGATATTGATTATAGCAGAAAAGCCCAGCTTGGGCAGAAATATAGCAACTGCCATAGGAAATATGAATAAGCGGCAAGGGTTCTTTGAAAATGAAAAATATATAGTAACATGGGCGTTTGGACATCTTTTCTCACTTGCTGATATAGAGTATTATTCTCCAAACCCGTCAGGGCGTTGGACTCTTGAAAACATACCCTGTTTTCCTAAAGAATTCTATTTTGAGCTTAAAAACAAGGGCGGTCAGTTTGACGAAGGTGTTGTTAAACAGTTTTCTTTAATCAAAACTCTTTGCAACAGAAATGATGTTGATTGTATTGTAAATGCAGGAGACGCAGACCGAGAGGGTGAAATAATAATCCGCATATGTGTAAACAAAGCCCTTGAAGGCAAGGAAAAAAAGCAGATGCGACTTTGGATGCCCGACCAGACTCCTGAAACAATAAGCGCTTCCCTTGACTCTCTGAAAATGGATTCGGATTACGATAACCTTGCAAACGAAGGGCTTGCAAGAACATATATAGATTGGCTTTACGGTGTTAACCTAACAAGATATGCAACACTTAAAACAGGGACATTTCTTCGTGTCGGCAGGGTTATTGTGCCTGTTGTCAAGGCGATATACGACCGTGATATGGCAATAAAGAATTTCGTCAAAGAAAAGTATTATATCATCGTAAGCAAAGAGAAAACAAAGGGAACAGAAATTGAGCTTGCTTCAAAAACAAAGTTTAAGAATGATGAGCTTCAATATGCCAAGGAGCTCGCAAAAGAATATAACTCTGCAGGTGCAATAGTTGCCGATGTGAAACGTAAAAAGGATAAAATACAGGCAGGCAAGCTGTATTCTCTTTCAAAGCTACAGAATTATCTTGGTAAAAAATACAAAATGCCAATGGAAGAAAGTCTTGCCATTCTCCAGAAGCTATACGAGATGGGGTATGTAACTTATCCAAGAACAAACTCAGAATATCTTGCAACAACGGAAAAAGACAAAATAAAAAAGATTGTTTCCATAGTTGCATCCGTTGGGTATCCTGTAACTTTTAAAGAAACAAAAAATATATTTGATGATTCTAAAATAGAGTCCCACTCTGCACTCACTCCCACATACAAAATTCCCAAAAAGGAACAGCTTTCCGAAAACGAGGCGATAGTATACAAGGCGATAATGCGCCGTTTTGTTGCTGTGTTCTGCTCCGAAGAATGTCTTGCAGACCGCACCGAGATAAAAATAATTGTGCCGGGACACGAGGAGTTTATTCTCAAAGGTATGGTTATAACCCAACCCGGATGGACAAAGTATGACGATTATTCGGGCAAAGACAAGGTTTTGCCACCACTTGAAAAGGGCGACAGTGTAAATATAGATTTCAAGCCAACGGAAAAGGAAACAACGCCACCAAAGCATTATACAATTGAAACTCTTAACAACTATCTTAAAAACCCGTTCAGGGATGAAAAATCCGCCTCAAACGATAAAAATGATGATGAAGAATACAAAGCGATATTTCAAGGGCTTGAGCTTGGAACAGAGGCAACGAGAACGGGGATTATCAACAATGCTATAACAAGCAAATATATTCAGCTTAAAAAGGATGTATACACAATTCTTCCCGATGGTGAGTTTCTCATTGAATCGTTGATCACTCTTGGAATAGAAATGGACAAGTATAAGACCTCACAGTTAGGTCAGGCACTTAAAAAGGTTTATCGTGGTGAAATACAGGTTTCCGACAGCGTTAAGTTGGCAGAAACGGAAATTGAAACTGTGTTCCAAAAGGGGAACGAGTTTAATTTCGGGAGCTTTGGCGATGTTTGCGGTTCTTGCCCACTTTGCGGTAAGAATATTAAGAGAGGGAAGTTTAACTATTACTGCGAGGGTTACAAAGAAGGGTGCAAGCTCTCTGTTCCCATAAAGCTCTGCGGCAAGGTTATCACCCTTGATTTGCTTAATATTTTGCTAACAGAAGGAAAAACTCAACCACTTATTGGGTTTATCTCTAAAAAAGGGAAGCCCTTCACTGCTGTGCTGAAACGCAACGATGGTAAGATAGAGTTTGAATTCTAAAGTCAGGTGCGTCAGGTGCGTCAGGTGCTTTCTGGAAAAAGCACCCAACACCCGGTCAGGTGCTTTTTGGAAAAAGCACCCGACACCCGAAAAACTTAATAGCTACGCACAAGATTTGAGGGTTTATAGAAATTTTGTGTATGGTTTGGGTTTTATTTTTTAAAACGGTAAGCATTATTGTTTTTCAAAAAAAGTTATCTAACCGCTTAAGATTTTAAGTATATATTGTTTTTCGTTTTAACTAACAAACAAAAAACAAAAAAAGTTGTTGCAAAACTGATTACTATATGATATTATGTATTGAATGTAAATGTTGAAAGGAATAAAAGGACATGAATGGAAATAGTTCTAAAAAGGTAGTAAAATTTGGTGGAAGCTCTCTCGCAAGTGCAGAGCAGTTCAAAAAAGTATACGGTATAATAACAGCAGAAAGCAGCAGAAGATATGTTGTTCCATCTGCACCCGGTAAACGCTTTAAAGATGATGAAAAAGTTACCGATATGCTTATAAGATGTCAATCTGCATCTGCAAACGATGGAGATTATTTGGCAATTCTTGGAAAAATTAAAGAAAGATATTATTCAATAATAACAGAGCTTGGTTTAACTCTCTCTCTTGAAGGTGAATTTGAGCTTATAGCAAACAAACTCAAATATGGTTGTAGCAGGGACTATATGGCAAGCCGTGGAGAATATCTCAACGGTATCATACTTGCAAACTACTTGGGATATGAGTTTATTGACGCTGCAAAGGTTGTTGTTTTTGATGTAAACGGCAGATTTTTAGCAGAAGAAACAAATAAAATAATGGCTGCTCGTCTTGCAACCGTTGCAAATGCAGTTATTCCGGGTTTCTACGGTTCAATGCCCGACGGTTCAATAAAGACCTTTTCAAGAGGTGGTTCAGATATAACAGGCGCAATTGTTGCCCGTGCTGTAAATGCTGATATTTACGAAAACTGGACAGATGTTTCGGGCTTCCTTATGTGTGACCCTCGCATTGTGGATTCTCCAAAGCCAATTTCTGTTATTACATATAAAGAACTCAGAGAACTTGCATATATGGGTGCAACTGTTCTTCACGAGGATTCTATTTTCCCTGTTAAACAGGCAGGAATACCAATAAACATAAAAAATACAAACCGCCCATCAGACCCTGGCACACTCATTGTTACAGATGGGGACGAACATAAGAGCAAGGACATTATAACAGGTATCGCAGGTAAAAAAGACCTTTCCATAATTCACCTTGAAAAAGATATGATGAACAGCGAAGTTGGATTTGGTATGAAGGTGCTTAAAGCACTTTGCGACCTTAATATCTCATTTGAACATCTCCCTTCAGGCATAGATACAATGAGCATCGTTGTAAACACATCATTTATTGAAGGTAGAGAAAGCGAAGTTATTAACAAAATATCATACGCTGTTGAGCCAGATGTTATTTACATCGACAAGGGCATAAGTCTCGTTGCCATAGTTGGCAGAGGTATGAAAAATGTTCACGGCACCGCCTCAAGAATTTTCAAGGCAATTGCTTCTGAAAAAATCAATATTAAAATGATAGACCAGGGTTCAAGTGAGCTTAATATCATCATTGGTGTTGACGAAGGCGACTTTGAAAAATCAATCTGCGCAATTTATAAGGAATTCATAGGATGAAAGGCGAATATCTTTCGTTAAAAGCTGAGGGATTTGGAGAATATACGGAAAAGAAATCGGTATTTTACGGCTACAGTGCCCCTGTTGCAACGGAAGAAGAAGCAATTTCTTTTGTTAAAAAAATAAAAGAAAAACATTCCGATGCAAGGCATAATGTATACGCATATATGCTGAGAGAAAACAACGCTCAACGCTTCAGCGATGACGGAGAACCCCACGGCACTGCTGGTTTGCCACTTCTTGATACTCTCCGCAAACCTGAAATTACCGATGCGGTTATTGTTGTAACAAGATATTTCGGCGGTATTCTTCTTGGCACAGGTGGACTTGTTCGTGCATATTCCACCGCCGCAAGCGAAGCGGTGAAAAATTCCCAAATTGTAACATACACCCTATTCAGAAAAATGAAAATAACCGTTTCATATTCTGATTATCAAAAAATAATATATTTTCTTGATAAAAGGGAAATTGCCCATACCCCAGCCACATTTGATGCAAATGTTTCTCTTGTTGCAAATATTCTCCCTGAAAATTGGGATGGTATTGTATCTAATCTATTGGATACAACAGGGGGAAAAGCTATAGTGGAAGACGAAGGAACAGAATACTGTGCAAAGTAGTTGAGTTGCCTGTTGTAAGTTATAAGCTATAAGTAACAACTCTTGCTTTTAAATAAGCAAACTGAATTCCAACTCTTGATTTTTAACTTATGACTTTTTGTTATAATTTTCAATTTTCAATTATAAAAAAATCTGCCTTTTCACCGCAAGAATGGTGAAAAGGCGTTTTTTGTACAACGAAAACCACCAGCAGTGCTGGTGGTTCCAAAAAGCTTTAGCTATGCGTAGAAAAAATACCTCCTTTGATGTATAATAAAAATGGTCTGCCAACCAATAATAAAAAACATCAAAGGAGGATCAAGTCGTGAAACTTGACACAGATAGTTTAGCACATACGCAATGGAATTGCAAGTACCATATAGTATTTGCACCAAAATATCGAAGACAGATAATATATGGAAAGATTAAAGCAGATATAGGAATAATGCTAAGAAAGTTGTGCGAAT
>JAZNIJ010000068.1:0-3734 GCA_045577455.1 Eubacteriales bacterium | reverse complement strand
AAAGAATATGTTGATAAAACAACAGAGGAAACCTTTGAACAAATGCTCATAGATGCAGAAAAAAGCTACCGGTTGCCAGCTGCCAGATAAGAATTCCAGTGGCCGGCAACTGTAGACTGGTGACTAATTCCTGAAAGGACGATATTATGAAATCTGAAATCAGTAAGAATATAAAAAAGGCATTAAGCATAATCCTGTGTTTAAGCATTATGACATCGTTGATGCCACATGTCATGGCAGCCTCTATAACTGTAGACATTTATACAGGCGAAAATATAGAGCTTGTGGACAGAGATAACGATACATTTTATGATATAAGTAATGCCAAGGAGCTATATGCTTTTGCGCAAATTGTAAACAACGGCAACAATACCATTAATGGTGAGCTTGTTGCAGATATCACAGATAACAATATTGTATTTGATGCTGACGGCAGCTTGATTTCAGACACCTCCGGTTTGAACCAATGGATTCCTATAGGAACGGAGCAAGAGCAATATGTGGGAATGTTTGATGGTGCAAATCACAGTATTTCCGGTTTATACAGTACGGATGAAGGACTCGTGGATGTAGGTCTGTTCGGTTATTTGTCCACAGACAGTGTTGTGCGCAATCTTACAATTTCTGATTCATATTTTTATAGTAGCAATAAAGCAGGCGCAATTGCAGGATCATTATATGCCGGCTTGATTGAAAACTGCTTCAATGAAGGCACAAAGGTGGAAGGCGTACAATATGCAGGCGGTATTGTGAGCTGGTTGTATTCGGACGGAATAATCAGAAAATGCGGCGTAAACGGAACAGTCATCGGCAATAAAAGCGTAGGAGGAGTGGCATCCTATGCAAGGGGTGAAATTATTGGATGCTACAATGTTGGCAAAATCGGTAGTTCAGACGAATTTGGCAGTATAGTAATTAATAATGATGGTGTGATTTCAAGCTGTTACTGTAAAATTACAGTTGTTGATATGGGTGGCTACGGTAGTAATATTTTCAAAAGAAATTACGGAACAGTCAAAGATTGTTATTATATTTCCTGCGATGATGTTTATCTGGGCTCAAATTACGGTACAAAGACAAATACATCAGATAAGGATATTGAAAGCTTTGAGAACGGAGAGGTTTGCTATCTTTTGAATGGTGATCAGAGTGAAATTATATGGTATCAGTCTTTGTACACAGATTCTTTACCCGGTTATACAGGGGAAAGAGTTTACAATGTGCAGAACTGCCTGGGCAAAAGCTATTCAAATAGAGAAACTGCCGGTGAACATAAATTTTATGATGGTGTTTGCGTTCTTTGTGAAGCCTTTGAAAGTGCAGCTTTGGATGATGGTGTATACAATATTGCAAATAAAGGCCAGTTGATTTGGTTTGCACAGCAGTATAATGGTGGCAAACTGGGCTCATCTGCAAATGCAGTTTTAACAAATGATATTGATTTAACGGGTTATACATGGACCCCCATAGGCACTTCTTCAACTAAATATAAAGGTGTTTTTGATGGTCAGGGTCATTCTGTTACCAATTTTAATATGACAGTTACAGGTAAAGGTGACTGGGGCTTGTTCGGTTACGCCTCGGGTGAGGGCACAGTAATTAAGAACTTCTCAATCAGCGGTGATGTAACCACAGCTCTTACATCGAATGTTGAGGCTCAATATGGTGTTGTAGGTCAGGCTGATGGTACTGCTGAAGTAAGAAATGTTCATTCTTCAGTTAATCTTACATCGGAGGATTCTTATCAGAAGAAATATTTTGGTGGTATTGTTGGCAGAACAGGTAATATTACTGTAGATATGTGCTCCTATAAAGGAACGCTTTCGCTCGGCAGCAACACACTTGACTGTGTAGGTGGTGTAGTCGGCTATGTTTATAACGGCAAAACTGCCCAAATTACCAATTGTAGCTTTAGAGGAAAAATAGATTCAACCTATACAGGTGGAAATGTTGGTGGAATCCTCGGCTATTATAACGGTGAAAACGCAAAGGCCTTGACGTTGTCAAATTGCTTAAGCGTGGGCACACTTCCCGAGGGCAGAAACGCCTTGGTTGGTACTATTAAAAATTACGGTTCAACAAACGCAGGCTCAAATAACTATTATACTGATGGTATGACTCATTCTGTTAGCAATGTTACAGCAGCTGCTGCTACAAAAACACAGCTTGCAAGTGGCGAAATAGCAATCGCTTTAGGTGATGCCTGGGGTCAGAATATAAATAACGGTGTATTAAACCAGGGTTATCCTGTTGTTGGTGGTGCCACAGTTTACTGTGTAACAAATTGTCTGGGCAATGCAGATTACAGCAATACAAATGCTGTCAGACATGCAAGTGGTTGCGTTTTATATAATGGCGCTTATTCTCTGTGTGGTGAATTTGGTTCTAACGGCATTGTAGACGGTGTGTACCATATTTCTACAGCTGAACAGCTTGTTTCATTTGCGAAAACAGTTAATAATGGTAATACTGAAATAGATGCAAAATTAATTAATAATATTGACCTTACAGGATATGAATGGACACCGATAGGTACTGCTGAAAATATGTATGGTGGTTTTTTTGACGGTAACGGAAAAAGCATAACCGTACAGTTTTCATATTCGGGTGGATACGAGGATGAAAAAGAAAACTATTCATTATTTGGTTTTATTAACAGCACCGATATTCAGGATTTGACAGTTAAGGGCTCAATCGCAGTAAGAGGAGCTTACGCAACCGGCTTAGTCAGCCAGGTGCACGGCAACTGTATTATCAGAAGATGTTTAACTGACGTTGATATTACGACCTTGGGAATAATGGCGTATGCTTCAGGCCTTGTTGGCAGGGTAGATGGCTGCTTGAACATTATCGATTGTGGCTTTACAGGGTCTATGACTAATCCCGGGCAAGCCTTTAATTCCAGCGGATTGGTTAGTGATGCACAGAATACAGCTGAGGTATTTATTGCAAATTCATTTGTTGCAGCAGATTTTTCTGATTACACACAGCTCAGCTTTGACTCGGGCGATACCTTCATTAAAGGTGGAGGAATAGTGAATATGATAGATTGCTATTATTTAGAGTCTTTAAACGGTACACCTGCATATGCTACCCAAAAAACAGCAGAGCAATTTGCAAGTGGTGAGGTTGCATATCTCTTGGGCGAAGCATGGGGACAGATGAGCAATACAGAAGGCTCACTCCCAATTATAACAGATAATGAGCTTTACAAGGTTGTAACAGTGGGCGAAACAGGCAACTACTCTGTTGCAAATGTTGGTGATACAAACGGTGACGGAACAGTTGATGTAACTGACTACCAGGCAGTTGTTAATAAAGCACTTGCAGATGACCACGAACAGATTGAAACTGCAAGCTATGATGATATAGTGAGATATGACCTTGACGGTGACGGTTATCTTGATGTTATTGATGTATACCTTCTCCACCTTTTCATAAACGGCTTTACAACTGTTGATGTATATGCAGTTGGTGACTATGACTTAAACGGAGTTGCATTTGAAGAAGCTGATATTAAAGCTATCAAGCACGCTATCGAAAATCCCGAAAAGCTTGCTACATATAAAAAATATGCTTCCGATATTAACGGTGACGGCAAGGTTTCCTATGATGATTTAAACACACTTACAAGTATGTTCCCTCTTTATTTTGTAGGTGAGGCATAAGTGATAACGGGAAATTGTCCGAAAGGAAGATACTATGAAGACAAAAACTAACAGAACATTAAGCAA
>JAZNIJ010000067.1:0-3700 GCA_045577455.1 Eubacteriales bacterium | reverse complement strand
AATTAAAAGGATACTACCGATTAGTGTTCGTAAAAATACAATTTCATAACTGTTCAGAGGTATATGGCTTGCTACTATGCCATTTAAACCGAACAACAGTAATGCAGATATATATTTTAAAATTGCTTTTCTATCCATATTATACTCCTTGATTTCAGGTTAGAAATATTGTATCATAAGCAAAGATATAACAAAAGCGAATGTTTGTTATACTCAAAATCACAATTTGGAATGGTTTTAATATGGATATGAATTTACAAAAATATCTTTCGTTTGTTAAGACTGTGGAATACGGCAGTTTTACAAAGGCAGCAGAAATACTAAGCTACACACAATCAGGTATCAGCAGAATGATTGCTGACCTTGAAAAAGAATGGGGCGTAATACTGCTTGAGAGAAATAAAAACGGAGTAAAACCAACCAGTGACGGAATGAAACTCCTGCCGTATGCACAGAATCTTTGTATCGATTTTGATAAACTGAAAATGCAGGTCGATGAATTAAACGGTCTGCAGTCAGGACTAATTCGTATCGGCACATTTTCGAGTGTAGCTACCCATTGGCTTCCTAATATTATCAAGGAATTTCAAAAAGATTATCCGAACATTGACTATGAACTTCTGTTGGGTGATTACACCGAAATTGAGGAATGGATACATACAGGTAGAGTTGATTGTGGATTTTTAAGATTGCCCACCCACCCTGAATTTGAAACAATATTTCTCCAAAAAGACAAGCTTATGGCAATAATCCCTGAAAATCATTCATTGAAAGATTGCAATAAGTTCCCTGTAACTGCTCTTTGCAATGAACCTTTTATGCTTCTTGAGAAAGGTGCAAAAGCAGAAATTTCGGAAATATTTGAGCGTAACAATTTAACACCAAATGTAAAATTTACTACTTGGGACGATTACGCTGTAATGTCTATGGTAGAAAGCGGACTTGGCATAGCGATTCTTCCTGAGTTAATTTTAAAGCGTGTTCCATATAGAATTATAGCAAAAGAACTTGATGTTCCCGCATATCGAAACATAGGACTCGCACTGCGAGATAAGAAAACTGCTTCTCTTGCAGTAAAACGGTTTATTGACTATTTACAATACAGATAAAATATACCAACTCCCACCTACATTTCAGTAAGTGGGAGTTGCTGTTTTTATTTAAATTTTAGTTATCAATCACTTCATACAGCGTTTCCTGAAATGCTGGAAGCCACCACTCTTTGTAGCCTGCTTTTGTGGGATGGATATGGTCAATAAGATATATTGCTTTTTGCTCGTCGGTGATATTATTGATTTCTTCATCGTTCCATAAATCAATAACAGTAATATCCCATTTCTTTTGAATTTCCAACAGCAAATCTACCCTCGTAATCCACTAATTGTATATTATAGATTTATATGATAACATAAATAAAAAACGTCTTCAACACGATAAATAAAAAACTTCTTCAACACAACCTTCTTGTTATTTAACTGTGCCTATGTTATACTGATTTTATGCTAAATATAGAATCAGAGGTGCAGAAATGACAACTCAGGAATATTTAAAACTCATTGATAATGTTAACGAAAATGGTAAATACAAAGCAGATTGGGCCTCCCTTTCTCACCACAAGGTTCCCGCTTGGTTCATGCGCGATAAGCTTGGAATTTTCATTCATTGGGGTATTTACAGCGTACCTGCACACGGCTGTGAATGGTATTCCAGAGGTATGTATGACCCTAACTGCGGAGATTTTGAATACCACAGAAAAACCTATGGCGATCAAAAGGATTTTGGTTATAAAGACTTTATTCCAATGTTCAAGGCAGAAAAATTTGATGCAGAAAAATGGATTTCACTTTTCAAAAAAGCGGGTATCAAATATGTTATGCCTGTTGCAGAGCATCACGATGGCTTTGCAATGTATGATACAGAATTCAACCGCTGGAATTCAAAGGAAATGGGACCTTGCCGTGATGTTGTTGGCGAATTGAAAGCCGAATGTGAAAAGCAAGGACTTACCCTTTGCGCATCAACTCACAGAGCCGAGCACTATTTCTTTATGAATATGGGCAGAACTTTTGACAGCGATGTAAATGATGAAAATTATAGTGATTTTTATGGTCCTGCCGTTTACTGCAAAGAGTTTCATTCAGGTGATTTACACAAATACACCGCTGATACATATTCTCTCGGAGCAAGCAAGGAATGGCTGGAAGACTGGCTTGTTCGTACCTGTGAGCTTATTGATAAATACAAACCTGCAGTCCTCTATTTTGATTGGTGGATTCACAATCATTCTTTCAAGCCTTATCTCAAAAAGCTTGCGGCATATTACTACAACCGCGCAGAAGAATGGGGCAAGGAAGTAACCATTAACTATAAGCACGAGGCTTTCCCACCAAATGTGGCAACATTTGATGTTGAAAGAGGTGCATTAACAGGAATTTCACCGACTTATTGGCAGACAGATACAGCAATAGGTAAATGCTCCTGGGGTTATACAACGGACAACAAATTCAAAAGTTCCCGTCAAGTTATCTGTGACCTTGTTGATATAGTTTCTAAAAACGGAAACCTGCTCATAAACATCGGTCCAAAACCTGATGGCACAATTACAGATGAAGAAACTAAAGTTTTGCTTGATTTGGGCGAATGGCTTAAAACCAATGGCGAAGGTATTTATGGTACAACTTTTTGGAAACAGTTCGGTGAAGGCAAAATAAATACCGCAGGCGGTTATTTCTCCGATGGCGATGAGCAACAATTCACTGACAAGGATTTCAGATTCACATACAAAAACGGATATCTTTATGTATTCCAGATGCGCCCGACGAAGACAGTTGAAATAAAAACTCTCAAAAAACATAATCCGCACGATTATCTTATTGAAAGCATTGAATTGCTGGGTAGCGATGAGAAAATCAATTTCACAAGAGATGAAAATTCGCTTAAAATAAATATCAATGGTGAAATTAAAAATGATTTACCCGTCTGCTTTAAAATTGAGATAAGTTAAAAATCAATAAATGATAACAAGACCGAACCCCTTGATAACCAAAGGTGATTCGGTCTTGTTTATATATCTACAAATTGGAATTGGTCAAATTGAAATTATTGCTTTCACAAACTGGTTTGCCTTTTCTGTATGAATACCGTGTCCACAATCAAATTGCTTGATTTTCATATTTTCAATCAAGGCATTGACTCTCTGCAAATCTTCATCAGACAATGCGCCTTGCAACAAACCATTCTCACCAATCGTTGTCTTTGCTTTCATAAACAGAGTGTTGCATTTGATTTTAGAAAGAAGGTCATTGTAATCAACAGTGTCATTGAACGAATCGTTATAAAAGGCTTCTCCAAAATGAGGGTCATAATATTGCAGGCCATTAAAGCCTTCTAAAAACTTTTTAGGCCAAAACAGAACTTTCAGATTTTTGTCGGGATGTTTGGTTCGGTATTTCAATGCGAAACCACTCAGTTTTTCTCTGACAGTTTCTCTGGATTCATCGGGAAAGAAATTCCAGCAATACTGATTCTTGAAATAGTAATAGACGAAATCCTTTTCTACATCCTGTAAAAGGAAATTATGGCAGACAGAGGATAAATCCTTGTAATTGTATGTATTATATCTTCTTTCGCCCCAGCTTGAGAAGAACGGAGGGTCTTCCAATATTAGTTTGGTGCATCTGGGAGATTGTGCTGCAATGTA
>JAZNIJ010000066.1:0-5696 GCA_045577455.1 Eubacteriales bacterium | reverse complement strand
CTTATGATTATTCATTCTTTTGTTCATATCTTTTATTATTGCAGAGAATTAGTAGGTTTTCAAAGTAATATAAACTCAACTAACGTAAGGTACAAGATAACCTTTTTTGTCTATTCTATAATTCAAATAGTCCAAATTTTTACCACGATATACTTATTTGTCTTTGCTATTGATAATAATGCCTTTTTAGGTGTTGATACAAAAAGTTCATTTTCAATTAGCTTTGATTTTACGTTTTTTAGTGCAATGACATTTTTTACTGGTAGTAGTAATATTGTTCCGAGCACACCTCTGTCAAAAGCTATCGTTTTAATTGAAACTCTTATTTTCACACTATATATATCATTAATTATTTTTGGTGTGTTGACATCAAAAATGGGTGAGCAAAAAAGCAGCGATAACAAGGCGATTCCAGTAAAATTATCTGATTTCAAAACGACAAAAGGACAAACTATGATACAGCATATTGAAAACAAAAAGCACCTGAATAATTGTCTCGAAATAATCCGCAACAGTTTTATAACGGTTGCAGAAGAGTTTGGTTTGACCGAAAACAACTGTCCTTCGCATACTGCGTTTATGACATTTGATAAACTTGAAAAGCAGTTTGATGATGGTAGACCGATGTTTCTGTTTTATCAAGATGCTAATCCTATAGGTTGTTTTTCTCTTGCACAGTGCAATGGTGAGGAATGGGAATTGAACAATCTTGCAGTATTACCTGATTATCGTCATTTGGGTATCGGTAAAGCAATGGTTGATTATGCTGTTAAAATGGTTAAAACCTATGGTGGCACAAAGATATCAATCGGAATAATCGAAGAAAACACAAAGTTAAAAGATTGGTATTTGAAACTCGGTTTCACACATATTTCAACACGCAAATATGAGCATTTGCCATTTACAGTTGGGTTTATGGAGATAAATATATAACTGACATATGGATAATGAAAAAAGGTGATAATATGCAACAATTACATTATGGCATGCCCACACTGATTGAAACAAGCACTCTTGAAGAATGTGCAAAGTTATGTGCAGAGTTAGGGCTTGATTTCATTGAACTTAATATGAATCTGCCACAATATCAGCTTGATAAAATTGATGTAGATTATTTCAAAAGCATTGCTGATAAATACGGTATCTATTACACAATTCACCTTGATGAAAATCTGAATGTCTGTGATTTTAATACCTATGTTGCAGACGCTTACAAAAAGACTGTAGCAGATGCCATAAAAATTGCAAAACTTCTTAATGTCAGAGTTCTGAATATGCACATGGCAAAAGGTGTGTATTTTACCCTGCCTGACAGAAAGGTGTTGCTGTTTTCAGAATATAAAGACCGATACCTTGAAAGTATTGTTGATTTCAGAGATATGTGCGAAAACGCTATTGGTGGTGCTGATATTAAAATTTGCATTGAAAACTGTGACGGATATGAGGTTTTTCAGAAAGAAGCCATTGAAATTCTTTTAGAAAGTCAAGTTGTTGCTTTAACTTTTGATGTGGGGCATAATCACGGTATAGGCGGCACAGATGAAGAATTTATAATGAAACATAAAGAGCGTCTGACTCATATTCATTTGCACGATGCTAAGGGAAGAAAAAATCACCTTACACTCGGCACAGGTGAAATGGATATTGAAAAATATTTAAGTCTTGCAAAAGAGCAAAACTGCCGTGTGGTTTTAGAAACAAAAACCATTGCCGGATTGAAACAGTCTGTTGAATGGTTGAAAGGATAATTCTATGAATACAGATTTAATCAAATCAGTTGTTGAAAAGCAGATGAACACAACAGTAAGCAAAATCCGTGCTGTCGGTAAAGGTGCAAGCGGTAGTGCTTTTTTTGTGAAAATCACAACCGAGCCTTATGAAATTGCCGTAAAAACAAGCAAGTATTACGATGCAATCAGCAAAGAAAAAGATATGCTTGATTTTCTTTCACCCAAAGTTTCATATAAAGTTCCGAAAACATATTTCCTGCACCGTGAAAATGACAACGTTTATCTCGGTATGGATTACATAAAAGGAATGAGCGGAAAGAGCAAATATCTTGTGTTTGTTCCGTCACGGAAACGGCTCAGAAACAGCATTATTGATGCGCTTATGAATGCACAAAGCGTGCATAACGACAAGTTCGGCAAATACGATAATCCCGTTTATGACACTTGGGCGGAGTATTACAAAGATTATTTCGTTGATATTTACGCCTTTACAAAAGCGAAGTTTGAGAAAGACGAGATTGAGCCCGAAATAATGGAATCGGTTGAGCTTATCAGCAAGAATTTCGACAAAATATTCAGCGTTACAAACAACACCGCTTGCCTTTGTCACGGCGATTTCTGGATGCCTAATCTGATAATCAAATTTTGGAAATCCGAGCTTGCGGGTGCGGTTGATCCGTTTGACTTGTTGTGGGCAGAACCTGAATATGAGATATTCTGCCTGACACTCGGTTTCGGCGAAAAGCTGAAGCTTTATGATGAATACAAAAAGAGAAATCCGACCTCAAAATACTGCGATTTGAAGGTTGACCTTTATGCTCTTTGCAACGAGCTGAATTGGTATATTCTCTTGGGCGAAATGGGACATGATTACCTGTTGTTCCGTGCAAACAGATTGATAAAGAAAATGAAAGAAATGGGATTGAGCAAATGATTGAATTCATATCAAAAGAACCCATAAACAAAGGTTGGTCGTGTGATAAGAAATACTGTGTCACATCTGCTGACGGGACAAAATATCTTCTTCGTGTTACACCTTCTGAAAAAAGTGCGAACCGTGAGAATATGTTCCGTATGCAGCAAGAAGTTGCAAAACTCGGTATCCCTATGTGCAAGTCACTTGAAATGGGCGAATGTGATGAGGGTGTTTACATATTGCAGACTTGGATTGAGGGCAAAGATGCAAATGAAGTTATACCGTATCTTGCGGATTCAGAACAGTATGCTCTTGGTCTTGAAGCAGGCAGAATTCTAAAGAAGATTCACTCAATACCTGCACCCAAAATTCAACAGGATTGGGAAATCCGTATAAACAATAAGGCTGATTTGAGAATCAGAAAATATAACGAATGTCCGCTGAAATATGATAACGGTCAGGCTTTTATTGACTTCATCAACGAAAACCGTTATCTACTCAAAGGCAGACCGCAGGTGTTTCAGCACGGTGACTATCACATCGGCAACATGATGATTGAAAACGGCAAAATTGTTATTATCGACTTTGACCGCTACGATTTTGGCGATCCTTGGGAAGAATTCAAGAGCATTACTTGGTGTGCACAGGCTTCTCCGCTTTTCGCTTCGGGTATGGTTAATGGATATTTTGACAATGATGTGCCTATGGAATTCTGGAAACTTCTTGCGTTGTATATCAGCCTTGGCACAATCACTTCTCTGCCGTGGGCAATTCCGTATGGTGAAGGCGAAGTTCAGACTATGAAAAACCTTGCAAACGAAGTTCTTGAATGGTATGACAATATGCAGAATCCCGTGCCGAGTTGGTATTTCAAGGGTTATTATTTGCAGTACATAGACGGTCTACCATACAAAATGAAAGCACCTTTCGATTTCAGCTTTATCAGCCAACACGGAAAGGTGTTCAAAGTGTTTGATGATCAAGATTCAGGTAATATTTGTTTTGGTACAGAAAAAGACGGTGAAAGTTATTTTGTGAAATTTGCAGGTGCACCGACTGAGGCATATAACGGTACTCCCAAAGATGCGATTGAGCGTTTAAAATCAACTTTACCTGTATATGAGAATTTGAAACATAAAAATCTTATTGAGCTTGTTGAAGCAAAAGAAATCAGCGGTGGATTTGTAATGGTATTTAAGTGGGTTGATGGTGACTGCATGGGCAGAATGTATCCTGCAGAGCATCGTAGATTTATGAAATTACCAATTGCAGACAGGCTTAATGTTTTTAGTGATATCCTTGATTTCTTGGACTACACCAATTCAAACGGATATGTTGCAGTTGATTTTTATGACGGAAGTATTATGTATGATGCTAATAGTCGTAAAACAGCAATCTGTGATATTGACTTTTTCAGAAAGCAGCCGTGTATCAACGATAAGGGCAGAATGTGGGGCAGTTCAAAGTTTCAGTCTCCCGAAGAATACAAACTCGGTGCAGATATTGACGAGATAACAAATGTTTATTGTGCCGGAGCTTTTGCCTTTGCACTCTTTGGTAATTACAACCGCACCCGTGATGATTGGCAACTGTCAGATGAGGCGTTGGCGGTTGCTACAAAAGCTGTAAGTGACAATAGAAATGAGCGTTATCAAAGCATAAAAGAGCTTAAAGAAGCGTGGCTTAAAGCCAATAAAATTTTTAGAGGTGAATATTTTGGATGTATCAGATGAATTAAAAGATGCTTTAAATGAGTATGTTGAATTATTGAAAGAAAGAGAGTGTGAAATAAACCAAAAATATCCCGATGATGTTCCTAATAAAGCAAGTAATTCCGCAATACTTACGGGTGTTTTTATTGAAAATAGTTTTAATCCATGCAAAGGAGATTATATTGATTTCTTTGAACTTGAAAATGAAAAGCTCTTTATATGGACCCACGAAGATAATGAAAATTCAGTTCTTGTCGTAGAAGTGAATGAAAAAATAAAAAATTGTAATTGCTGGGTTACGGTTGCCTCATTAATAGAATTATCGCTCTGTATATGGAACTCGTTTGAACAAGGATTTTCTTATGATAAGTTTTCATATAAGTGGATATATTATTTTGATTCTAAAACAGGTATTCAAGAAACTACCTTTTACGGAATGACTATAGGTGGACCATCTTTAATGGAGTCAATTGTTTTTGATAACGGAATTGTTTTAAAGGCTACTGAAATTGCAGAAATGGCTTACATAATAGAACTGTTATATAGGGATGAAAAAGCTTATACAGCATCCGCTGCGTTACAGTCATCTTTTGCATTGCATGATTGTTGTCTTATCTGTGAAACAGGAAGCACATATTACCATGATCACCTTTCACGTGAGCCTGAATTTTGGGAGCATATATCGTTAATTCCCGAAATGGAATTGGCTATTATTCAAGCGTGTAGATCTGTTGAAGCGATACTCGGAGAACCGCCAAACAAAGAAAAGCCACGAAAAGCATATGAATTTAAAGAACGATGGAAATCGTTGCTTGGCTTCGATGCTGATTCCGTTTTTGAAAAAGCTGATATGAGTTATTTTGAGTTTTACTACAAATTGTTTTTTGAATTTAGAAATTCATCAGCACATAGTTATGGTAATATACACTATGATTTGTTGCGAAGAAATACAGTGGAATCGCAATGTTTTGCGGCAAAAATCTTATTTGAATATATAAAAAATAATGCATTGCATAATACAGATGCTATTGAAAAACTATCTTTCAACAAAGATCTCTTATCTCGAGTATCCACAGAAATGAGTACCCGTATAACAAGAAAGAGCACTTAAATATAAAACCATAAAAAGTGAAAATGAAATTATATGGTGTCGTTTTGGCGGCATCATATTTTTTGTGCGCTTTGCACGGCCGATCGTGAAAAATGGCTCAAAAATTTCGTGCGCTATAGCACGTTGACTTAAGTTACTGCTGGAGTTATGATCATGATAGAGGGGAAAGTGTTTATACAATACCGATTTCAGTCCTTTTTTGTTTCTTGAAATATGACACCACGACG
>JAZNIJ010000065.1:0-18840 GCA_045577455.1 Eubacteriales bacterium | reverse complement strand
ATAAAAACATCGTTATTCTCGAAAAACCTGAAGGCGAAAACAAATACGAAAATGCTGCAATGCTTCTCAAAGAGTGGATTGCCGAAGGTGTTTTAAAGCGTGATGATGAAGAAGGTATTTTTGTATACCAAGAAAAATTTTCAGTTTATGGAAAAGATTATGTTTTTGATGGACTCGTTTGCCTTGCAAAGCTCTATGAATTTTCCGAAAAGGTTATCCTTCCCCATGAAGAAACACTTTCTAAAGCTAAGCAGGACAGATTGAATTTACTTACCGCAACACATTGCAATTTCTCCTCTGTATACTCTCTTTATATGGATGAAGAAAAAATTGTTGAAAAGATAATTGCCAAAGCAAAAAGTCTTGAAAGTGAATGTTCTTTCACAGATAATGAAGGTGTTACACACACTCTGTGGAAAATCACTGATAAAGATGACATTGCTGTACTTGTAAACGCATTTGCTGATAAACAGTTATTTATTGCTGATGGTCATCACAGATATGAAACAAGTCTTAATTACAGAAGAATTTGTGCTGAAAAGGGCATAACAAATCTTGATACAGATTACATACTTATGACTTTGGTTGATATGGATAACAAAGGTTTGGTAATAATGCCAACTCACCGTGTTATAACCGAAAAAGGTTTGGATCTTGAAGCACTTAAGGAAAAATGCAAAGCCGAATTCGATGTTGTTGAAATGGATGATATTGATAAAGCGGAAGAAATACTTGCATCATTAACAGATGTTCACGCTTATGCATTATACAGTGGTGGAAAGGGCTTCACACTTTTCACAAGAAAAGACGATGCTGTTATTCCAGAACATTCTGATGCATACTGCGGACTTGATGTTTCTGTTCTCCACACATTGATTCTTGAAAAAGGTTTTGGCATTGACAAAGAAAATATGGCTAATCAGAAGAGTCTTATTTACACAAGAGATATAAGCGAAGCCGTTGAGCTTGTAAGAAACGGTGATGCATCCTGTGCTTTCATTTTGAATTCAACTAAGGTTCAACAGATTAAAGCTGTTTCTCTTGCAGGAGATAAAATGCCTCAGAAATCAACATATTTCTATCCCAAACTCATCACAGGACTTGTTATTAACTGCCTTGATAAATAATAATATCGGAGATAATTATGAATAATTTACTTGATAAAAAATATGACCCCAAAAATGTTGAAGACAGACTTTACAGTTTTTGGACAGAAAAGGGATATTTTACTCCCGAAATTGATAAATCAAAGAAACCATTTTCAATTGTTATTCCCCCTCCAAATGTAACAGGACAACTTCATATGGGACACGCTCTCGATGAAACCTTGCAGGATATACTCATTCGTACAAAGCGTATGCAGGGGTATTGTACACTTTGGGTTCCCGGAACAGACCATGCAGGTATTGCAACACAAATTAAGGTTGAAGAACAGCTTCGTAAAGAAGAAGGACTTTCAAGACACGACCTTGGCCGTGAAAAGTTTTTGGAACGAGTTTGGGATTGGAAAAAGATGTATGGCAGTCGTATAATCAATCAGCTCAAAAAACTTGGTTCTTCCTGCGACTGGACTCGTGAACGCTTTACAATGGACGAAACCTGTTCAGCAGCAGTTCGCAAAATCTTTGTTTCTCTTTATAACAAGGGACAAATTTACCGTGGATACAGAATAATAAATTGGTGTCCAAATTGTAATACTGCCTTATCTGATACAGAAGTTGACCATAAAGACACATCGGGCAATTTCTACTATATTAAATATCCTATTAAGGACAGCGATGAAATGCTCATCATTGCAACAACACGACCTGAAACAATGCTTGGTGATACAGGTATTGCTGTAAATCCCAATGATGAAAGATACACAAAGTATATAGGTAAAACAGCAATTCTCCCATTGATGAACAGAGAAATTCCTATAGTTGCTGACGAGTATGTTGACAAGGAGTTTGGAACGGGCTGTGTTAAAATGACACCTTGCCATGACCCTAACGACTATCAGGTTGCGCTCAGACATAATCTTGAAATGATCGTTGTTCTTGACGGAAATGCCAAAATCAACGAAAACGGTGGCAAATACGAAGGAATGGACAGATTTGAAGCAAGAAAAGCTATTATTGCTGACCTTGAAGCAGAAGGGCTTCTTGTTAAAATTGAGCCACACAATCATGCTGTTGCACACTGTTACAGATGTGGTACTATCGTTGAGCCGATTTCTTCCAGACAGTGGTTTGTTAAAATGGAAGAACTTGCAAAACCCGCAATTGAAGCAGTTAAAAAGGGCGATATTAAATTTGTTCCCGAGCGTTTTTCCAAAAACTATCTTAACTGGATGGAAAACATAATTGATTGGTGTATTTCCCGTCAGCTTTGGTGGGGTCACAGAATACCTGCCTTCTATTGTCAGGATTGTGGTAAAATGACAGTTGCCGAAAAAGATGTTACTGTTTGTCCCGAATGCGGAAGCAAGAATATTGAACAAGACGAAGATGTTCTTGATACATGGTTCTCATCAGCACTTTGGCCAATGTCTACTCTTGGATGGCCTAATAAAACAGAAGACCTTGATTATTTCTATCCAACAAGTGTTCTTGTTACAGGTTATGATATTATTACTTTCTGGGTTTCAAAAATGATTTTCCAAGGTCTTGAAGGCATGAAAGAAAAGCCATTTAGCGATGTTTTGATTCACGGTCTTGTAAGAGACTCTCAGGGAAGAAAAATGAGCAAATCCTTGGGTAATGGTATTGACCCTCTTGAAATTATAGATAAATACGGTGCTGATGCTTTAAGATTTACTTTAGCAACAGGAAACAGCCCAGGAAACGATATGCGTTTCTATGAAGAACGCGTTGAAGCTTCAAGAAACTTCTGCAACAAAATCTGGAATGCAGCAAGATTTGTTCTTATGAATCTTGATGATGATATTACTATTCCGGAAGATATCACAGCTTTGAAGCTTGAAAAAGAGGACAAGTGGATTCTTTCCAAATACAATACTTTGGTTAAAGAAATTAACGATAACATTGAGAAATACGAGCTTGGTGTTGCAGTTTCTAAACTCTATGACTTTATTTGGGATATCTTCTGCGATTGGTATATTGAGCTTGTTAAACCCCGTCTTAACGACAAAGGTACTGAAAGCAACAAAGTTGCATGTTCTGTTCTTGTTTATGTTCTTTCAAACACAATGAAACTTTTGCATCCATTCACACCGTTTATAACGGAAGAAATATGGCAAAAGTTGCCTCATGAGGGCGAGAGCATTATGATTTCATCCTTCCCCGTTTACAACGAAAATCTTGTATACTCAGAGGAAGAAGAAAATGTTCAATATGTAATTGAAGCAATTAAAGCAATAAGAAACAGACGCGCTGAAATGAATGTTGCTCCTTCAAAAAAATCTGCCCTTTATATCAACACACAGTTTAAGGTTTTATTTGCTTTATCTTCTGTTTGGTTTGAAAAACTTGCATCTGCTTCTGCTGTTGAAATTATTGATTCCGTTCCCGAAGACGCTGACGAATGTGTTCAGATAGTAACAACTGCTGCAACAATATTTATCAAAACAAAAGAAATGGTTGATTTTGAGGCAGAAAAGAAACGCCTTACAAAAGAACTTGAAGACGCAAATAAAGAGCTTGCAAGAGCAAATGCAAAACTTAGCAACACTGAATTTGTTGCTAAAGCTCCTGCAAAGGTTATTGATGCAGAAAAAGAAAAGGTTAAAAAGTACGAAGCGTTGATAACAAGCATCACCGCTGCACTTGAAAAACTTGTATGAACGAAAATAAAAAAGTATTACTATTAAAATACGGCGAGGTTGTTATGAAAGGTCTCAACAGAGGCTATTTCGACAGTCTTATCGTTAAAAGAGCTAAAGAAATGCTGAAAAAAGCTGAAGGAAACTTCAGCTTTGAGTACGCACAGTCAACTCTGTATATCAGCGGAGACGATGAAGCTGATATGGATGAAGCATTTTCTATTTTGAAAAAGCTGTTTGGAGTTGCAACAATTTGCATTGGTTATCAATGCGAAAAGAATATGGAATCAATATCTCTTTGTGTTAAAGAAAACATCAGAGAGCTGATGAAAAATGCAAAGACTTTTAAATGCGAATCAAAAAGAAGTGATAAATCATTTCCTTTGAAATCTCCCGAAATCAGCTCTGAAATTGGCGGTATTGTTCTTGAAACATTGCCTAAAATTAAAGTTGATGTTAAAAATCCCGATGTAACTCTTTATGTTGAAGTGAGAGAAAAATACGCTTATGTACATAACGGAGGAGAAAAAGGGCTTGGTGGTATGCCATCAGGAAGTGCAGGAAAGGGTTTGCTGTTACTTTCAGGAGGTATTGATAGTCCTGTTGCTGGTTTTATGATGTCAAAAAGAGGTATTTCCGTTGATTGCATCTATTTTGAGAGTCCACCGTATACAAGCGATAATGCAAAGCAAAAAGTTGTTGACCTTGCATCAAAGCTGGCAGAATACAATGGTAAATTGTTTTTGAATTGTGTTTCTGTTACAGAAATTCAAGAGCAACTTATGGAACATTGCGATCATAAATTATTCACTGTACTTTTAAGAAGATTTATGATGCGTATTGCTTTAAAACACGCTTTGAGAATAGGCGCGCAACTCTTGATTACAGGAGAAAGCATTGGTCAGGTTGCAAGCCAGACTGTTCCTGCTCTTGCGGTTACAGATGCAATTTCTACAATACCTGTTATGCGTCCCTGCGCAGGACTTGACAAAGAAGAAATTGTTAAAATTTCAAGAATGATTGGTAGTTTCGATATAAGCGTTTTGCCTTATGATGATTGCTGCACTGTTTTTACACCGAAGCATCCAAACACAAGGCCAACGCTGGAAGGTGTTATTGCTGAGGAAGCAAAGCTCGATGTTGATGCACTTGTTGAAAGAGCTTTCGCAACTCGAACAGTTATGGAAATTAAGTGATGAAAAATAAAGCTTTAACTAAAATCAATAAATTATCCCTCGTATGTTTTGTGTTAATAATTGCTGTCGTTTTATCAACCGTTGAGTATGTTTCTGCTTCTACAACTGTTAAAGCTGAAATACCATCTTCATATGATTTAAGAAATGTTGGGTATATAACATCGGTTAAAAATCAAGGGGCAGCAAACACTTGCTGGGTATTTTCTGCCATAGGAGCAATTGAATCTTCTTTAATTGCCCAGGGATATTGTGATTCATCTATTGATTTATCTGAAGGTCATCTTGGATGGTTTGCAATCAATACAGCAATTTCAAACTCTGATGATTTAACATATGGTGATGGTTTTTCTGCTAACAATCCATATCAATATACAGGTAACGACCTTTATGTAATATGGGCGATAGCAAGAGGTTTTGGTTTAGAGCTTGAAGAATATGTTCCATACAACACTAATTATCCTGACTCAACCAAAGTCAGAGAAAACGAAAGATATGTTTCTGAATATACAGTTACAAGTCTGGATATTTATGAAAGAAATCAATTAACTGAAATTAAATCTTCTATAATGGAAAATGGTGCTGTTATGGCATCATACAGAGATACCCCTTTGTATTACAACAGAGGTGCTGACGGTTACTGTTTTTACGAAAATATTTATGATAATACAAACCATGCGATGGTTATCGTTGGATGGGATGACAATTTTTCTAAAGAAAACTTCGGAATTGAAAAACCCTCATCCAACGGCGCATGGCTTTGCAGAAATTCTCGTGGCACATCTTGGGGTGATAGCGGATATTTCTGGATTTCATATGAAACTGCATCACTTAAGCGAATTGTTTCATTTAAAGCACAACCTGCTTTTGATGAAATATATCAAATTTATCAATATGACGGATTTGGATACTCAAAATCTTTAAGTGTAAACGATTCAGGTGTTTTCTATGCTTCTAATATATTTGATGCAACGGAAAACGGAAACCTTGAAAAAATTGCATTATATTCCGCAAATCCCAACACAGTTCAGGAAATATCAGTTTATGCTTTGAATAATAATTACTCATCACCAACTGATGGTACATTATTATCTCAATTTATAGTTGCAACTCCTGAAGTTGGATATAAACTCTGTTCCCTTCCCTCTCCTGTTAAGATTTACGGCGAAACAGCTTTTTCTGTAGTTGTTAAAATAACAGGAAACGGCAGAGTGAATGTATATTCCGAAGGTGTTAATAACCGTGCTTCTCATATGGAAAAGAGCTTTGTTTCCGCCGATGGTGAAAACTGGATTGATACTGCTAAAAATAATTACGGTAATCTTTGTATAAAAGCATGGGTTGACCCAGAAGTATATGAAAATCCTGATACTACATATATATACGATATGATGTTGCCTATATCAGAGGTATATTATGAAAATACTGTTCTTACATCTCTTTTGAAACAAAGCAAAAAAATAATTCAAAACGGTGGAGCAGAAAGATCGGTTTTAAATAATTATCTTCGACTTGGTGCTTTATATCAGAAATACAAGGGAACAATTACAATTGAAAACGAGGAACAATTTCTTGAATTTGCAAATCTTGTTAATTCAGGTAATAACTTCGCTGATATAGTTGTTGAACTAAAAGCCGACCTTGATTTTTCAGATAAAAATTTTGTTATACCATCCGGCTTTGGCGGAATATTTAACGGAAACGAAAAAGTTATTTCCGGAATAAATTATAATAGCAATTTCGAAGCAGGGTTGTTTGGAAATCTTTTGCCCTATGGATGCTTAAAAAATATCACACTTTCAGACTGTTCTTTTTCCTCTGATAATTATTGCGGTGGAATCTGTGCCAGAAATGAGGGACTTATTATTGGTTGCTCCTTTAACGGAACAGTTTCTTCTGATTATTTTGAATTCGGAGGAATTTGCGGATATAACGAAGGAAAAATTATTAACTGTTTCAGCAAATGTGTTTCATATTCCGAAAAGTTCGGAAGCATTGCAGGGAGTAACATATACGGAGCTATTTCAAGTTCTTCTTCTGCAAATAAAAAATTTATATCATGCGGAAATGAATGTATTGATACAGTTTGTGTTGATTTTTCAGGCAACAATATAATTATATATGGGCAAAATGTGAACCTTAAAACGATAAAAGGATTATGTTCTGCTTATGGCATTAAAATGAAACCAAACGGAGACATTGTTTATACGGGCCTCTCGTCAGAAAATTATGTTTTTTCTGTGTTGGGAGATGTAGATGGAGACGGTATCTTATCTTCTTCTGACTATATAAGAATTAAGAGTAATTTTCTTGGAAAAGTTTCTTTTAACGGCAGTCAGGAATTATCTGCCGATGTAAATTGTGATGGTGAAATAACTTCAACCGATTATATATCAATAAAATCTCATTTTTTAAAAATTTTAGATATTTATAAATAACTTTAATTGTTGAGGAAAGGAATATGAATCTTGCTGAATTAGTTCGACCAAAGGATTTTTCCGATGTTGTTGGGCAAAAACATTTATTTTCCGAAGGCGCTCCTTTTATAAAAATGATAAACAGCGGTCATATTCCTTCATTGATTTTTTATGGCCCTCCAGGTGTTGGAAAGACAACTGTTGCAGACATTCTTGCATCTAAAACAGGAAAAACCTTCAGAAAATTAAACGCAACAGTTGCAACTTTATCTGATTTAAGAGCTATTCTTGCTGAAACAAATACGGTATATACAGGCGGAGAGATTCTTCTTTATATTGATGAAATACAATATTTCAACAAAAAGCAACAGCAATCACTCCTTGAGTATGTTGAAGACGGTAGAGTTACTTTAATTTGTTCAACAACGGAAAACCCGTATTTCTATATTTACCCCGCTTTAGTTTCAAGATCTGCTGTTTTTGAATTTAAAAGTGTTGATTCAGATGAAATAAAAGTTTTTTTACATCGTGCTCTTGGTATCTTTAACAAAGAATTTGAGCGTAGCATAACAGCAACAGATTTTGTTTATGATATTATATCATCCTCTGTTGGCGGCGATGTGAGAAAAGCTGTAAATATGCTTGAAAACCTTTGTTTTGTAGTTTCCGATGGTGAAATTACCGAAGAAATTGCAAGAGATTTTTTAAGAAATGCAGGTCAAAGATTTGATAAAAGCGGGGATGAATTCTATAATTCGCTTTCCGCACTGCAAAAATCTATAAGGGGTTCAGACGAAAACGCTGCAATTTTTTATTTAGCAAAAATTTTAGAAAACGGTGGTTTAATTGCCGCTTGCCGAAGATTACTTGTTATAGCGAGTGAAGATGTTGGACTTGCTTATCCACTTGCGACTGTTATAACAAAATCATGTGTTGATTCAGCTTTACAGTTGGGTATGCCTGAAGCAAGAATACCTTTAGCTGAGGCATGTATTTTACTTGCAACAGCTCCAAAATCAAACACTGCTTATGTTGCTTACGACCGTGCTTCTGAGGATGTCAAAAACGGAAAAGGCGTAATTTTTCCAAGATGTTTGCAAAATGTACATGCTGATAGCTACGGTGAAGCTGTTGGTCAAGGATATAAATACCCGCATGACTACCCCGATGCATATGTTGAACAGCAATATTTACCCGATGATCTGAAAAACAGAAAGTATTATACATTTGGACTGAATAAAAACGAACAAGCGGCAAAAGCATATAGAGACGGAATTATCGAAAGGAACAAGAAAAGAAAATAAATTCCGTTTATAAAACTTTGAAAGGAAATGGTATTAAATATGAGAATTTTTTTAACTGTACTTGATAGTTTGGGTGTGGGAGAATTGCCCGATGCTCATTTATATGGTGACGAGGGTTCAAACACTCTTGCTTCTATCTCCGATTCAAAGGAATTCAACGCTGAAACACTGAGGGCATTTGGACTTTTTAATATATATGGTGCTCCACAAAAAGGAGTTGAAGCTCCACTTGCAGCATACGGAAGATTTGCAGAAGCATCGTCGGGAAAAGATACTGTTACAGGTCATTGGGAAATGTGTCAAATTATTTCAGAAAGACCTTTTCCAACATATCCAAAGGGATTTCCCAAAGAAGTTATCGATGAATTTGAGAAACTTACAGGTAAAAAAACAATATGTAACCTCCCCTATTCAGGAACACAAGTAATTAACGATTACGGCGAAGAAAGTATTCGTGATGATAAACTGATTGTATATACATCAGCTGACAGCGTATTTCAGATTGCCGCACATGAAGATTATGTGCCCCTTTCTGACCTTTACAAATACTGCGAAATTGCAAGAGATATGCTTAAAGGAGAACACGCAGTCGGCAGAGTTATAGCTCGTCCTTTTAAAGGCGAACCAAATAACTTTTACAGAACATCAAACAGACATGATTATGCAATTGAACCACCTAAAAACACTCTTGATTATATAAAAGATGCAGGTAAAGATGTTATTTCTGTTGGCAAAATCAAAGATATTTTTGCATCTAAAGGGATAACTGAAGCATATCCTGGTTCAACAAATCCCGTTGCAATGGATTCTCTTTCAGAAGTATTAAAAAAAGATTTCGATGGTTTATGCTTTACAAATCTCGTTGATTTTGATTCTGTATTTGGACACAGAAACAATATAGATGGATACGCCAAAGCAGTTTCTGAGTTTGATACTTATCTTAAAAATATATATAAAACACTTCGTGATGATGATATATTTATTATTACCAGCGATCATGGATGCGACCCTGCAACACCTTCAACTGACCATTCAAGAGAATATACATTTGGTTTATTCTACGGGAAAAATATCAAACCTGTTGATTTTGGAACAGTTGCTTCGTTTGCTTCAATAGGAAAAACCATTCTTAGTATGCTTGGCATAGTGAATGATTTACCAGGCGATGACCTTTGCAATATTATTTATAATAAAATTTAGATGTATATCTTTTAACTTATTTTTTTGGAGTTGTAGTTCTCTCTCAGTATTTGGAAAGATTATTTATTCTTATGCTTAACTCAATGAGGTTTATTTTGAATTCATAATTATTTTGGCTTATAAAACTGTGATTTACCAATTCCATTTTAATTGAGATTTTTTCAAGCTCTTTTTCATTGATAAGCCATTCAAGAATATCTTTATTATCATTCCAACATCTCAAAAGAGCTTTGAAAGAATTAGTATTTGATTCTAAAGATGAGTCAATCAATTCAGACATTTTAGATGAAAGTTTTCTGATATATATTTCTTCACATATCACCATTGTTAACATAACAGAGAAGATTATCAACATTATCAAAAACCCCTTCATTTTATTTCGCTCCTTCAATTATTTCTTTTTTTAATTGATATCTTTTCATTGCCACCATCGTCAATAATGTAATATGATATGTCTTTTATAGAAACATTCATCTTGTTTAATTTGTTTATTAACCATTCTTCGCTTTTACCAAGGTCATCCAATGAGTTTTTGTCTATATATCCTTCAACAACAATGCAATGACCAATACCTTCTTCTTTTAATTTGATATTAAGCTCTTTTATTGTTGGCTGGCTATAATTTTTTTGTGGAAATACGCTTAGTTTTCCATTTTGTTCCAAAGTTACATATTGAATTTCAGAAATATCTTTATATCCGTGTAATCTTATTTCTGTAAATATTTCATCTATGCTTACTCTTGTTTTTATAAGATTCTTTTCAATTATTTCTCCTTTTCTTACAAGTGTTATTGGTGAACCATCAAAAAATCTCCGTATTCCAGCAAACTTTTTACAAACGAAAGACAAAAATACCTCAATAAAAATTACTGTTATTAAGGGTACGAAAGATGCAATCATTGGAGTTTCTTTAGATGTTATAGGCGAAACAGCAAGCTCAGATATCATTACAGCAGTTACGAATTCAGAGACCTGAAGCTCTCCAACCTGTCTTTTCCCCGATATTTTCATTAAAAACATCAAGGATATATAAAAAACAAAAGTTCTTACAACAATAGAAAGCATTTCGACACTATCCCCTTTTTTATACTATTATCGGACAGAAAAAAACATCTTAATCATAATTTTTTTTGTTTTATCAAAATTTATAGTGACAAACAATAAAATTTGTGATATACTTTACAAAAAGATAAATTGATAGGAAATTTTATGGAAAATGAAAATATTGTTTTAGGAAGAAATTCTGTTACAGAGTTACTTTCATCTCAACGCAACGTTGAAAAAATTTACATATTTAACGGATGCGAAGAAAAATTCAAAAAAAAGATTTATGACTTATGCTCTATAAGACGAATCCCCATTGTTAAAGTGGACAAGTCAAAAATCGACTCTTTTGGAAAAAACAATCAAGGTATAGTTGCAATTGCTGCAATTAAAGAATATTGCGATATAGATGATATATTAGCTTTAGCAAGATCAAAAAACGAAAAGCCATTTATAGTTATTGCTGATGGAGTTAATGACCCTCACAATTTAGGAGCAATTATCCGATCCGCCGAATGTGCAGGAGTTCACGGAATTATTATTCCAAAGAGACATTCCGTTTGCGTTACACCTGTAGTACATAAATCTTCTGCTGGTGCATCAGAGCATATGTTGATCGCTAAAGTTCCAAATCTTGCCGCCGCAGTTGATAAGTTGAAGGAAAACGGCGTTTGGATATATGCTATGGAAGCAGATGGAGAGGATTATTCTAAAACAAAATTTGATGCCCCAACTTGTATTGTTATGGGAAGTGAAGGTGAAGGGGTCTCTGAGCTTTTAAGAAAAAAATCTGATTTTGTTCTTTCTATTCCCATGTACGGAAAAATAAATTCCCTCAATGTTTCTGCCGCAGCCGCAATTATTATGTTCAAAGTTGCCCCAATGCTAAAGCAACTATAAATACCACCCTTGATAGAAAGGAGTGAAATTTTGTCTAAAAATACATTATATAACTGCAATTTTAAAACCATAGGGCGTGGTTTACGCAGAGTTAATATTGATGATTTACTCCGAAATGCAGATGAAGATAATAACTCCAAAATTTCAGTTTGCATTCCCGAATTTAATATAGATCTAAAAGCACCCGATATCTCCCCAATTCAGGATATATGCACAGATGACGAGTATATAAAAATATTGAGAACAAAATCTGAATCTTTGATAATGGAAGATAGTGCCTTAAATGAGTATTATACTGGTTTGAGCTCAAGACTTGACAGCAAAAAGATTGATGAAATATTTGCTATTGTTAAAGCAGATATTCCAATTGAGCCCATAAGACGCGCCAATGAAAGAGCATCAAATTCCATAAAAAAAATAAACTCTCATCTCAAACCTAAAATTGAAAAAAAATCCGAGCCTGAGTTTATTCAAGAAAGTATGATTGAAGTTTCTGAGTTTCAAAGCGAATCTGGAGAAACTGCATTAGTTCTTGGCACCGATGGTGATATTGATTCTCTATCCGAAAAAATTAAAAATGGTGAAATCGGAATTGAAACAGAAGGAGAAAATCCTGACCAACTCTCCCTTGATATTGATTTTAATGATGAAGCTGAGCCAAAAACAAACATTGTTGATTTAAAGCTCGCTTTTGATATGATTGATAGCGATGATTCTGACGATTCTTCTCCTGATGAAAAAACTAACTTTTTCTCAAAGATTTTTCAATATAAGCAGAATACAGATAGCTCAGAAATAGAGAACAACAATGAAATATCAAATGAATACGATGGATTTGAATACAATTCCGAAGCCGACAAAAGTGAGGCACAGACACTTTTAAAGAGAGCGTTATCTCTATCTGTTAAAAAGGTTATATCTGCATTTGTTTTGTTTGCTCTCATTTTTGGAATTGAGATAAGTGCTCATACAGACACTTTTATTTCTCATTTTATTTCGTATAAGAGATATGACATAATTTATGTCCTTTTTCAGCTCCAGATCATGTTTGTATTCGGTGCAATAATGAGAGGTTGTATTGCAAGAGGCATTAAGTCATTTTCTACAGGTAAAATGAATTCAAACACTGTATTTACCATAACATTTATTATTTCCTCATTACATTGTGTTTATTCTATTTTTCACAGCGAAGCATCTTCAACTTTATACATAAGCATTCCTGCACTTATAGGTTTAAGTTTAGCAATAAATTCTTATATCAAATGCAAGAAAGATCTGTATTGTTTTTCGATTATTTCATCAGAAAAAGTTAAATATGTTGCATCAGAACTGTCTGCTTCGTCTCAAGAAGCTTCAAAGTTCTATTCATATTTAATTGAAGATTCTGATATCTACACAGCATCAAAAACAAATTTCGTTTCATCTTTCTTTAAAAGAATCTCTCAAACACCAAAAAGCGAGGATATATTAACTGCTATAATACCCGGAGTTTTATTCTCTTCCGCTATTATATTTTCAGTTTGTTTCTTTGTGAAAAATTTCTCTATTTATGATTCAATTACAGGAACTGTTGCGTTTTTATGTACCGCCCTACCATTAACTTCTGTTTTTGTAATCTCAATACCATTATTGGCCGCCAATATCTCTTGTAGAAAAATAAACTCTGCCATTATAGGTGATTGTGCCGCAGAAGAATACTCAAATGCATCGGTTATTTCATTTGAGGATACGGAAATTTTCCCTCAGGAAAAAGTTAAGTTAACAAATATAAAGGCATATCACGATACAAGAATAGACCAAGTTGTTATTGAACTTGCAAGAATTTTTTCATATATGGGCGGCCCTTTACAAAAATTGTTTTCAGATGCCGTTGGGGGATTATTTGAGGAACATACCGTTATTAAAGTAATAGAATCAGCAGAAAATGGAATACTGCTTGCAGCAGACGGAGTTGATTATTACTTAGGTAACGGTGATTTTATGAGAAGTCATTCTCTTAAATACGAAGATGACGAAGAAGACCTTGCATATATTAGTAAAGGCGGCTCCGTTATGATATTTGGAGCTAACGATGTTGTTGCAGCTAAACTCTTCTTTAAATACAAACCGCAAAAAGGGTTTAGAAAACTCCTTAGCCATATGTATGAAAGTGGGCTTTGCGTTGGAATTAAAACCCTTGATCCGAATATAAATAACAGCTTGCTATCATTCTATGCCGCTGATAGTCAATGCCCCATTTCTATTTTAAAGGTATCTGACCCAAAAGAAATAATTGCAACATCAGAAAAAATTGATTCAGGAATTGTTTCATGTAAATCACTAGGTGCATTTTTGAAAGCATTTATGCTTTGCGATAAGGCTAGGCATTCAATTAAAAGCAATAGCATTGTTATGCTTACGGGTGTTATTCTCACTTCACTGCTGTTATTGTTTATTTCATTTACAGGAGATATATTAAATTTCTCTCCCATATACGCATTTTTGTTTCAAGTTATGTGGTCAATAACAATTTTAATTCTATCTTTTTTGAAATAAAACAAAAAATTGGCAATTTTCTCAAAAAAATTTGTTTTTTTATAAAAAAAACTATTGAATATTTCAAAAAAATATTATATAATAGATTCGTTAGGTGGAATCTAATATATAATAAATCAAACAGAGGAGAACCTTATGGCTATTTTCAAAACTAATCAAATAAGAAATGTAGCTTTGATTGGTCACAGTGGTGACGGTAAGACCGCTTTGGCAGAAGCTATGCTCTATCTCGCAAAAACAACCGACAGACTTGGAAAAGCTGCAGATGGTAACACTGTTTGCGACTTTGATCCCGAAGAAATTAAACGTTCAATTTCAATTTCAGCTTCTCTTGCTAATTTTGAATGGAAGGGTACAAAAATCAATATTCTTGACACTCCCGGTTATTTTGATTTTGAAGGAGAAGTGAGACAAGCTCTCCGTGTTGCGGATACAGCTTTAATTGTTGTTGAAGGCAAAAGCGGTCATAAAGTTGGCACGGAGCTTTCATGGGATCTTGCGTCAGGCAAATCAAGAGCATTTTTTATCAATAAACTCGATGATGAAAACTCCAACTTCCAAAAGACGCTTGAAGGTCTTAAATCTACTTTTGGAGCTTCTATTTGTCCTGTGATTGTACCTGCAACTCAAGGTGGAAATCCAAAGATATTTTATAACCTTCTTACAGATGAAGCTATCGAATATGATGCTAAGGGCGAACTTAAAACTACATCTCTCCCTGCAGGAGCGAATGATATTATTGAAGAATATAAGAGCGTTTTCACAGAAGCAATTGCTGAAACAGATGACGATCTTATGACCAAATATTTCGACGGCGAAGAATTCACCCACGAAGAAACAAAAGCAGCTATGCTTAAAGGACTTACCGAGGGAACAATTACACCTGTTTTCTCCGGTTCTTCAACAACACTTGCAGGAATTAAGTCCCTTATGGATGCAATTTCTAATTTCTTCTGCTCTCCAGCAGATAAGAAAAAAGAATTAGTTGAAGATTCCGAAGGCAAGGTTTCCGAAATTGCAGCAGATGAAAACGCAGCGCCTTCATTGTTTGTTTTCAAAACTGTTGCTGATAAAGATGTTGGTAAACGTAGCTTCTTCCGTGTTATGAACGGAAATCTCACACTCCCTGCTGTTCTCACTAATACAACAACAGGTCAGAATGAAAAGATTGCAAGTATTTATACATTTGTTGGAAAGAAAACCGCCAATGTTGAAACTCTTTGTTATGGTGATATTGGTGCAACAGTTAAGCTCACTAACACCAATGTAAACGATACTCTTGCATCCACTCCTGATGTAAAATATGCAAAAATTAAATTCCCAACTCCATACTATTGCCAGGCAATAACACCTAAGGCAAAGGGAGATGAAGATAAAATTTCTGCAGGTATCACAAAGATTCTTGAAGAAGATTATACTCTTAAGTATGAAAATAATGCTGAAACAAAACAGATGTGTATTTATGGCTTAGGAAATATGCATATTGATATTATGGTTTCCAAGCTCAAGAATCGTTTTGGCGCCTCTATTGAAACATCAACAGCAAAAGTTCCATACAGAGAAACAATTAAGAGCAAGGCACTTGCTGAAGGTAAACACAAGAAACAATCAGGCGGTCACGGTCAATACGGTCATGTTAAAATTGAATTCTCTCCCGGAACATCTGAGGGACTTGAATTTACAGAATCCATCTTCGGCGGCAGCGTTCCAAAGAACTTCCATCCAGCTGTTGAAAAGGGACTTCTTCAGGCAATGCAGAAAGGTATTCTTGCTGGTTACCCCGTTATAAATCTTCATGCCAACCTTTATGATGGCTCATATCACGATGTAGACTCTAACGAAATGTCATTCCAACTTGCAGCAAGTCTTGCATTCAAGGATGGTATGCCAAAAGCAAACCCCATCATTCTTGAACCCATCGGTGTTTTAAAAGTTCTCACTCCCGATGCAAATATGGGTGACATAATTAGTGATGTAAACAAACGCAGAGGTAGAATCAGCGGAACAGAACAAAGCTCAGACAAAAAGGGATATACCATTGTTGAAGCAGAAGTTCCTACTTCTGAGATGAGTGATTATGCTATCCAGCTCAGAGCAACAACTCAGGGTAGAGGTACATTTACATTTGAGTTTGTTCGTTATGAAGAAGCACCCGGCCCTGTTAAAATGAAAATTATAGAAGAAGCAAAGGCAAACGCTTCTGATGAATAATTTCATTATATTTTGCTCGTTTTGCATGAAAGGAATTTAATAATGAATAGTATATTTTCACCCAAGAGAATAATGATTTCGATATTTCTTGCTTCATTGATGGTGTTTTCACTTACCTCTTGCGCAAGCAACAATAAAGACACCGCTTTCTTGGATCAAATTTCCGAAGCAGAAGCATACAGTGAAGACGTAGAAAGCTCAGAAGAAATTTCTGAGGAAATAACTCAAGAAGGTTATACTGCAAAGCCAGTGATAACTCATATGTTCAATTTAGAACCATATAAATTGGTTGTTGCAGGCACTTGCGAAGAAAACTCTGTTATTTCCGCACTTAACCTCTCTACAAACCAAGTTACTCAAACAGAGTCTATAGGCAAGTATTTTATTATGGAAATAGGTCTTGAAGGAAATTCTGATCACCATTATGAAATGTCTGCTTTGGTTGAGGGTAAAAAAGAGAGTACAAAAAATTCTTTTTCTGCAAAATTTGATGCTGTTGCTGAAAAACCAACAAATGGCTCTGCGGTTACAATTGGAAATAATTCATCTCTCTTTTATGATTCCTTAATTCCAAATTATCAGGGAACAAATCTTCTCACAAACACTCAATTAAACAACTTTAAAGATTCTGTTGTTAAAACAGCCAATAAAAAAGATGTTAATTATGTTTATGTAATGATTCCAAGCATGATTACTGTTTATGATGAGAAGTTGCCTGAAGAAATAACAAAGGATTCATACAACACTAAGTATCAACAAATTGCTAAAACATTAAGCTCCATTGAAGGTGTTGATGTTTTAGACCTTACTCAAACTTTTATTGATAATAAAAATGGTGAGTTCCCTATTTATTATAATACAAGTGGAAATCTCTCAGACTATGGTTCATATTTGGCATATAATGCAATTATGAATTATATTTCAGAAAGTAAGACACCAGTTGAAGAAAATTCTGAAGAAGCTTCAGAAGAAGCACCAGAATTTGTAGAGTTTAATTATTTATTCAACTGTGTTTCAGGAAAAGGTGGAGATTTAATCTCTTCTTTAGGAATGAATAATGATATTTTTACTGAAAACTATTACTATGCACAGAAAAATTTCACATCAACATTCCCTGAAAATGCTGAATGTACTTGTCTCCCATCGGATTTAATTATTTATTCCGATAAAGAAACAAATACATATTATACAGACACAGAAGATGATAAAGTGTTTGGAGCCAATGAAACATATAGCTTTAAAACTAATCGCGAAAATCTTCCCAGCGCAGTATTTCTTAGAGATGATTCTGCAAACGCAATGATTCCAATGCTTGCAGAAAGCTTTAACAATGCATATTTTGGCAGTCAGTTCGATTTCTCAATGACTACAGGTACATTTATAAATGCACTTTCTTCTTATTCTTCATCAACACAAAACAATGTTGACTATGTTTTCGTAATCGTTTCTGAAGATAATATAGATAGTATTGCATAAATAATGGAATATTACAGTAGAATCGAAGCAATCAAAGGCCTTGTTCCAAACGGAGCGAGGCTTTTGGATGTAGGTACAGACCACGCCATACTTCCAATTGAGTTGATTAGAGAGGGCGTTATTTCATTCGCAATTGCATCTGATGTTAACCCTTCCCCACTCAACAGGGCAAAAGAAGAAATAGCAAAAAATAATTTATCATCTGAAATTGAAACAATACTTTCAAATGGTTTTGAAAACATTCCATATGGAAGTTATAACTGTGTTGCGATATGCGGAATGGGCGGTCATCTAATTTGGGAAATTATAGAAAAAGCTGGGGATAAATCAAAATATTGTCCCCTTATTCTTCAACCTATGTCATATCCCGAAGCATTGCGAAAAAAATTGTTTCAAAACGGATATAAAATTTCTAACGAAGTTTTCGCTATTGATAACAACAAATCGTATGTAATTATGCTTGTTGAATATACAGGAATTCCACAAGATTTTACAGAGGCAGATTTGTATTTTGGAACATTCAGACCTAACAACGTATGTTATAAATCATATGAAAACAGAATCAAAAAAAGGTTTATAAAACGCCTTGTTGGTGTTTTGAGAAAAAGATTATAATTTTAATCAGAGCTGTTGCACTGGAATATTATTCCCTATTGTACAGCTCTGTTTTTATATGTTATTATTACCTAAAATAGACTATTTTGTGCTTTCATTTCATATAATTCAACCATTCCATTGACAAAAACACCAATTTATGTTATTATTGATTGTAAAATATTTTTTTTGAAAGAGTTAAG
>JAZNIJ010000064.1:0-38945 GCA_045577455.1 Eubacteriales bacterium | reverse complement strand
ATCCAAAAATCCAATAGCACCGCAAGATATTGCCGTAAGTGCAGAGCATATCATTATAGCCATCTTATAATCGGAGTTTGATGCATCCGCTTCCTTACGGATAACAAGTCTGGAATTACTCAACGCTCCGCCAAACGCTTGCGGGATTACATATATCAAACCAATAAAATACAGTATCTTATCAGTTACCCCTTCCCCAAACTTATGGGTTATTATAGGATAAATAATTATTTGCAAAGCAACATTCATCACAACCGTTCCCATAACGGTGTAAATCAGGTCGCCTGCCATTTTCATGTTTTTCTTACTTGTTATTTTTGTCATTTTCACTCCGTCTATTAAGGTAAATGTTTTTCGTGCTTTTACTTCTAATTTCACATCATCGAGCAAGAAAACATTCTTTTCTGTTGCTATTGCACAATGACACTCTGACAATTAACATTTTGATTTTATCACCATTTCCACCGAATGTCAACACAAAAACAGCTTAAATTTCAAAAAAAAATTAAAAAACTATAGACAAACGCACATATATATGATATAATTAAATAAAAAGTGCCATTAAATGCATTGGAGTTAAAAAGTTATGAAAGGTATAATTTTAGCAGGCGGCAAAGGTACACGACTTTATCCTATGACAAAAGCGGTTTCAAAGCAGATGCTTCCCATTTATGACAAGCCATTGATTTATTATCCCCTCTCCATACTCCTTCTCTCAAGCATTAAGGAGATTCTGATAATATCAACTCCCGAGGATACTCCCATATATGAAAAGCTACTTGGAAACGGTAGTGAAATTGGTGTCTCCATCTCATATAAGGTTCAGGAAACTCCACGAGGCCTTGCGGATGCGTTTATTTTAGGCGAAGAATTTATTGGAAACGATAGTGTTTGCCTTATTTTGGGGGACAATGTTTTCTACGGACAAAACATAACCAAAACTCTCAACGAGGCAATGCAAAACAAAAGCGGTGCAACTATTTTCGGATATCCTGTTAAAGATGCTCGTTCATTTGGAGTTGTTGAATTTGATTCTGACTTTAATGTTTTATCCATTGAAGAAAAACCCCAAAACCCCAAATCCAACTATGCTGTTCCTGGGTTATATTTCTACGACAACAAAGTTGTTGAGATTGCAAAAAATGTAAAACCCTCTGCAAGAGGTGAAATTGAGATAACCTCTATAAACAATGTTTATCTTGAAAAACAGGAGTTAAAGGTAAAGCTGTTGGGACGAGGTATGGCTTGGCTTGATACGGGAACTCCCGAAGGTATGCTCAAAGCTTCCGAATTCGTTAAAACAGTTCAGGATTGTCAGGGTTTTTATGTTTCCTGCATTGAAGAAATTGCATGGCGCAGGGGCTTCATTGATGATGCACAGCTTCTAAAAATTGGCGAAAGTCTCAAAATGACAGACTATGGTCAATACTTGATTTCCCTTGTTAAAAATTCAAAAAACGAGGAATAAAAGCACAAGCGCTTAAGATTTTAAACTCCAACTTTTGCAAATCCACAAATAACTCAAAACTTTATTTTACTTATACAGAGAGGTAAAACCATGAACATAATTGTTACAGGCGGAGCCGGTTTCATTGGCTCTAACTTTGTATATCATATGCTGGGTAAATACCCCGATTATCGCATTATTTGCGTTGACTGCTTGACCTACGCAGGCAATTTATCCACTTTGGAAAAAGCGTTAAAAAATCCAAACTTTGTTTTTTACAAAACCAACATTTGCGACCGAGACGAGATAAACAATATTTTTGAAAAGGAAAAGCCCGATATCGTTGTAAACTTTGCCGCTGAATCCCATGTTGACCGTTCCATCCGCGACCCCGAAGTTTTCCTCAAAACAAACATTCTTGGCACACAGGTGCTTATGGATGCGTGCAGAAAATACGGAATAAAGCGTTATCACCAGGTTTCAACCGACGAAGTTTACGGTGATTTACCTCTTGACAGACCTGATTTATTTTTCACAGAAACAACACCACTTCATACAAGCAGCCCATATTCTGCTTCAAAGGCGAGTGCTGATTTGCTTGTTCTTGCATATTACAGAACATTTGGCTTGCCAATCACCATAAGCCGTTGTTCAAATAACTATGGCCCTTATCATTTTCCCGAAAAGCTAATTCCTCTTATGATTGCAAACGCATTGGCTGACAAGCCACTCCCCGTTTACGGCAACGGACAAAATGTTCGTGATTGGCTCTATGTTGAAGACCACTGCAAAGCAATTGACCTTATTATCCACAAAGGCAAAGAGGGCGAGGTTTACAATGTTGGCGGACACAACGAAATGGCAAACATTGATATAGTTAAGCTCATCTGCAAAAAATTGGGCAAGCCCGAATCCCTTATCACATATGTTACCGACAGAAAAGGTCACGATATGCGATATGCAATAGACCCAACAAAGATTCATTCTGAGCTTGGCTGGCTTCCCGAAACAAAATTTGCAGACGGAATTGAGCTTACTATCAAATGGTATCTTGAAAACAAAGAATGGTGGGAAACCATTATCAGCGGAGAATATAAAAACTATTACCAAAAAATGTATGGTTGATTGCCCCCACTGATGTTACAAATATAAAATTTGCTTTTAATAATACGAAAGACTGATTAAGCCATGCTTTGTCAGTCTTTTTCAACACAAAAAAAGTTGCAAACGCACAAGTGTTCGCAACTTTTGTTTTATATTTGGTTGTATTAACGCAAAGCATCATTTTTTAAAACAAAATTCGGTTTCACGGGAATTATCAAGAGCAGAGAAGTGGTGGGAGAAAAGCAATTCTTATTTCTCCAAATTATACCTATATTTTAAACATCAGCTTTTAGCTCTCTTTCAAACCTCATCTTTGAACTATGTCTTAATTATTAGCTTTGCACTTTATTTTAAACATCATCTTCACGCACTTGTTTTACCTTATAAAAATCAAGGATGGGAACAATAATAAGTGCTGAAAGTCCTGCGGTGAAGCCACCGTTATACAGAACAAACCCACCGTGCATATTTGCAGTTACAGTGCATATTGTTGCACTTAGCGCACCTGCAACAACACCATATTTAAAGCCATATTTTCCCGCGATAGGGCAAAGTCCCGTTGCGAAAGCAAGTCCGTTTATATACGGCTGAGTTGAAAGTGTCCACGGTATACTATGGCCTGACACAAGGCAAATGCCTACAACAAGCAAGAAAAGAAAAGCATATCCAACAACGATGGGGAAAACATTAAGGGGGTGCTGACCATCTGCCGCAAATGTCAACGCGGCAATAACAACGCCCACCGTTGGCCCCGTGAAGCCAACACCTGCAGGAAGGGAAGGAAAAATTTCAGGAAGGATAAACACAAGGTTAAGATACGCAACTATAGCCAAACCGTAAACCGCAATATTTATCATACACATTGGCATTCCAAACTTATCTGTGAAATCCGTACCGTAACCCGTGCATTTCAACAGCTTTTTATATTCCGACAGCTTTCTGCCGTTAAGAAAATAACCTGCCAAAAAGGTAATTGCAAACAAAATGATATAAAAAGCATTCATAAATCCCCGATAAGCATATTGTCTTTCGTAATATTGGGGATTATCAATAGCACCAGTAGTTGGCACTTCTATACCCAAAGTATTATACATAAATGCGTGGATGAATATACCAAGCATACCAATTGCAAGCCCTGCCTTATACAAGCTGAACCCTCTATGAGTTGCCGCCATTCCCGGCATAAGAGGTAAAACAATAAATCCAACCCCTATACCGCAAACAATTGCAAGAACAACGCCGATCCAATTTATCTGAACTGTTTCAGGGTTATAGTTTCCAACGGAATATCGAAACAGAACCTCACTTACAAAGGGAGCAAGGGCGGTTGCAAAAAACGCTATATGTATATTTTCCGAAACCTTGCGTTTCATAACAAAGCAATAAAGCAAAACGCCTATGAATGGTGGCCACATATTGAGAAAGTTCAAACCATAAAAACAGTGAGCCACAACAAGCATATATCCAGCGAAGGTTGTTGCATTTGCGTGAACCTTACTTATATATACAACAGCATTTGTTATCAATCCGCAAATGGCGGCATTGAACAATGTGCTTCCCAGCCCACCTAAAGCGAAATAATCTGTTATCAGCTTACAGGGCGAAAAAAGAATATGGTTAAGATTCTCCCAAAAATCCCACTCTTTTGTATAAATAACCGCAAAAGGTGTTGCAACCAAAAACGATAAGCTGATAAAAAGCGAATATATCCGTATCAGCTTTTCGGTTGAAATTGATTTTGTTTTCGGTATTGGCTCGGAAACAAGTGTATGTGACATATAACATCCTAAAAATCTGTATTTAACGGAGCTATTCTACCACATTTTGCGACGCAAGTCAACAAAAACCATCAAATTATCATTTAATAATATGCCAAATTTTCAATCAATTAACAGTTAATTTTGCATCAAATTATCAATTCCATTCCTATTTTCTGAGGAGCAAGCCCCAACGCCTCATAAAAGCCAATGGCATCATCGTTGCCGCTCCATACATTAAGAGTAAGATTATAACAACCTTTTTCCTTTGCAAGGGCAACCGCCGCTTTATACAGCTCTTTACCGATATGCTTTCCCCTGTGCTTTTCGTCCACACACAAGTCATCGATGTATAAGGTTTTAATGTCTGTCAAAGCGGTATCATCCTTGTTCTGTTTCAAAATACAGAAGCAATATCCCATAACATTGTCACCTTCATCAGCATAAACAAGTATGGGGCAACTCTCATCTGAAAGCATTTCCTTTAATTGCTCATCGGTATACTTTCTGCCCATTTTAAAAATATCGGGTCTTATATTATGATGTACAAGGCAAACCTGCGAGAGTAGCTCTCCAATTGCAGGGATGTCTTTTACAACAGCTCGTCTTATCATAGTCCCCCCTATTTAGAAAGCATAACCTTATCACTTGTCATCTGACTTCCGCTTGATTCTTCAAACAACTGCAAAAGCTGACTTATTGTGAGCTTTTTCTTTTCTTCGCCCTTAACATCAACAACAATTCTGCCCTCGTGCATCATTATCAAACGGTTTCCAACTCTTATGGCGTCAGCCATATTGTGAGTTATCATAATCGTCATAAGGTTATCCGATGCAACAATGTCCTCTGTTATATCAAGAACCTTTTTTGCGGTTTTAGGGTCAAGCGCCGCTGTATGCTCATCAAGGAGAAGCAGTTTCGGCTTTTTTAATGTTGCCATAAGCAATGTAAGTGCCTGACGCTGTCCACCCGAAAGAAGCCCCACCTTTGAAGAAAGTCGGTCTTCAAGCCCTAAATCGAGAGTTCTTAAAAGCTCTCTGTATCTCTGCCTTTCTATGGCAGTGATACCCGGTCTGAGCCATCTTCTCTGACCCCTTCTTGCCGCAAGTGCAAGGTTTTCTTCAATTTGCATATCTGCCGCAGTTCCCGTCATAGGGTCTTGAAAAACACGTCCTAAATATTTCGCCCTTTTATGCTCGGGTAAATGGGTAACATCAATACCGTCTATAACAATACTTCCGCAGTCAACGGGATAAACACCTGCAATCATATTGAGCATTGTAGATTTACCTGCTCCGTTGCCGCCTATAACGGTAACGAAGTCTCCCTCATCAAGATGAAGGTTTATTCCGTTCAACGCTCTTTTTTCATTAACCGTTCCCGGATTAAAGGTTTTTTCAACATCAATAATATCAAGCATTTGTTTTGCCTCCTTTGGGTTTTCTACCGTGCTTTGAAGCGTATTCTCTTTTCCAATGGGGAATTGCAAGGAAAACTGCAACTATAGCCGCAGACAGGAGCTTCAAAAGGTTTGCATCGAATCCGAGAGTAATTACCGTCTGAATTACTATGTAATAGATAATTGAACCGAATGCCACAGCCAAAAGACGGAGCGCAAAGTTTTTAAACAGCTTTCCAAGCAACGCTTCACCGATAACAACAGCGGCAAGCCCTATAACTATTGCACCCTGACCCATTTTGATATCTGCAAAGCCCTGATACTGAGCAAGGAATGCTCCCGAAAAGGCAACAAGACCGTTTGAAAGCATTATTCCGAGAATTTTATTGACATTGGTGTTGATACCCTGAGCACGGCTCATATTCTGATTGATTCCCGTTGCTCTTATGGAGCATCCCATTTCTGTACCGAAGAACCAATACAAAATTGCTATTACAACGCACAGCACGATTCCAACCGTTATAATTGGATTATGGAAAGCAAATTCCTTCACCCAACGAAGGGAAATAAGAAGGTCTGTTTTATTTACATTTATGGACTGATTTGCTTTGCCCAATATTTTCAAATTTATAGAGTAAAGGGAAAGCTGTGTCAGAATACCTGCCAAAATCGGAGGAATGCCCATAAGCGTATGTAAAAGCCCCGTAACAGCTCCCGCAATAAGACCTGCCGCAAATGCCCCAAGCATTGCAAGCCACAAATTACAGCCGTTTAAAATAAGAACAACAGCCACAGCACCGCCCGTTGCAAATGAGCCGTCAACGGTAAGGTCGGCAACGTCAAGTATTCTGTATGTAATGTAAACGCCTATTGCCATTATACCCCAAACAAGTCCCTGAGATACGGAACCGGGGAAAGCGTTCAGTAATTGTTCAAGTATTTCCATTTTTTCACTCACCTGTTTAATATTTTGAATAGGCAGATAGCCGAAGTTTCACCTTCGGCTAAAAGCATATTATTTAGTTTTCTTCAATTGCAACATAACCTTCAAGAGGTGTTATTCCCAAAGCTTCGCAGATTCTCTTATTGTACTTTGGTGTTTGTGTTTCAGCATAGCCGATTGGCATTGCGGAAATTTCCTCTTCGCCTTTAAGTATTTTTGCAGCCATTTTGCCTGTTGCATATCCAAGGTCATAGTAGCTGATTGAAAGAGTTGCAACGCCACAGCCCTTGCAGATACCTTCTTCACCCGCAATTACGGGGATTTTCTTTACAGAGCAGATACCGTCAATAATACCTGTGTTTTCAGCAACTGTGTTATCTGTAGGAACATAAATAACATCGCTGTTATCGGAAGCGGCCGTACAGATCTGAGCAAGGTCGTTTGAATCTGTGAATGGATAAAGAGTTGCTGTGATGCCCTTCTTTTCAAGCTCTGCTTTAACAACATTTACCTGATATTGGCTGTTTGCTTCTTTTGAACAGTAAATGAGTCCTACTTTTTTTGCATTTGGGAACCATTCTGTTATCATTGCTGCCTGCTTATCAAGAGGTGCAAGGTCGGAAGTTCCCGAAATGTTACCGCCAACTGTTCCGCTGAAATTATCAATCTCAAGAGCAACACCGTATTCTGTTACGGATGTTCCTAAAATGGGAATTTCATCGGTTGCCGCAGCCGCTGCCTGAAGTGCGGGAGTTGCATTTGCCATAATAAGGTTCACTTTGTTTGAAACAAACTGGTTAACTATTGTAGAACAAGTATTTGCATCGTTCTGTGCGTTCTGATAATCAAAGGAAACAGCATCTTTTCCAAGCTCATCAATAAGTGCCTGCTTGAAACCGTCTGTTGCGGCATCAAGTGCAGGATGTTCAACAAGCTGAACTATGCCAACCTTGTATTTTCCTTCGGAATCCGAATCCGAACACGATGAAAGCAAAACACTGCTTCCGAGACAAAGAATGAGGGATAAAATCAATGAGACTATTTTTTTCATTTTGAAAACTCCTTATTTTGTTTTTGTCATAACAGATTAAAGTTCTGCTTGACTTTTCCGTTGCCCTATTATATAATACTTTCAAGCATTAGTCAAACGAATAGCTTTAATGATTATCATCGATATTTTCGATGGAGAGGGAAAATATGGAGTTAAGAAATTTAATAACATTTATACATGTTGCAGAGCTTGGGAGCTTTACCAAGGCGGCAGACCAGCTTGGATATTCTCAATCTACGGTTTCGTTTCAGATAAAACAGCTTGAAGACGAGCTTGGATGTCTTTTGTTCGAGCGAATCAATCATACTATTCTGCTTACGGAATGCGGTCACAACCTTGTTTCATACGCCCACAAGGTGAGAACATTAACCGAAGATTTCAAAGAGAGCTTGTCGGGCAAGGAAGATTGTTCGGGGCATATTCACATAGTTGCGCCTGACTCTGTTTGCGAAGAAATGATATCGTTTCGCTATAATGATTTTCACAGCAAGTATCCTGATATTTCTATCAGGTTTTCCACAGGTGATACAAGTGATATGCTTAATATGCTTAACCATAATGAGGCAGATATAATTATCACCCTTGACCAGCGTATGTTCAATAAAGATTATGTTATAGCGAAAGAACAGCGTTTGCATATGCATTTTGTTGCATCTGTAACATCTGAATATGCAAATAAAAAAAATCTCTCAATTAAGGATATTGCAAATGAAGCGTTTGTTTTAACTGAATATGGTCAGGGTTACCGAAAAGTTTTTGACAGAGAGCTTGCCAAACACTCTTTATCCATAACACCTGTTCTTGAAATAGGAAGAACCGATATTATCACTTCTCTTATTTCAAAAACAAATATGATTTCTTATTTGCCCGATTTTGTTACAAATGATTTGATTAAAAAGGGCAAGTTATGTTACCTTGATGTTTGTGATATGGATATTGAAATATGGAAACAGCTTATTTATCATAAAAATAAATGGATATCCAAAAGCATGAGGGCATTTATTGAATATATAAAAGAAAACGAGTTTAAACGCTGAAATTACTATTTTAGCTATATAAAACCCTTTTTCGTATAAAATTAAACAAATATACTTGAAATATTAAAAATACAGGGTTATAATAATTATGCACTATATTCGGCAAGACCGAAACAGTAGCAGGAGGACAAAAAATATGAAAACAAACTTTAATCGAGGTGCGAGAGCAACCCGAAAAGAATCCATGTACAAATTAGCAGGCACAGCGATACTCGCCGCATTGGTAATGATTCTCCAATTTTTCGTTGTAATACCCGTTGGGGCGTTCAACATAACCCTTACATTAGTTCCAATTATTATCGGTGCTATTTTATTCGGTGCCGGCTCAGGGGCTATTTTGGGCTTTGTTTTTGGTGGCGTTGTTGCCATACAGGTTGTAACAGGTGCCGCAGGTGCACTCAGCACTCTTATGTTTACAGAATACCCATTTATTACAATTTTCCTTTGTATATTAAAGGGTACTATGGCAGGTCTTTTGCCCGGAATTATTCACCCTGCGATGAGCAAAACCAACTTCAAAAAATTGGGAACGATTCTTTCCGCAATATCTGCCCCACTTGTTAATACAGGTATTTTTGTTGCAGGTCTGTATATTTTCTATTCTTCCGTTATAAACGGTTTTATTGTAGACAACGGTCTTGCAACCGCATATGCGGATATGACAAAATTTGTTTTCGTTGGAATTGTTGGTGTTAACTTCCTTGTTGAATTTGCAGTTAATGTTCTGATGATTCCTGCAATTTTCCAAATCTCAAATGTTATTGAACCAAAAGTTTCAAAAAAATAAGTTTAAGAGCCACATATGCTTTTTAGGTATATGTGGCAAAAATTATTAAACAAAAAAGGTGACATATGATACTTGCAATTGATAGCGGAAACACACATACAACCTTCGGCATTGTTTACGATGATAATTCTGTTGTGAATATTTTTCGTCTTACAACGGATATATCGGAAACAGAGTTTGGTTATGCGGCAAAGATAAAACAAATATTTGATTTATACGGAGTTAAGCCCGAAAATTTTGGTGGTGCGGTTTTATCTTCCGTTGTTCCCCCGATGACAAATATACTCCAAAAGGCGGTAAAGCTGTTTTCGGGTCTTGATACCCTTGTTGTTGGGGCAGGCGTTAAAACGGGGCTTCACCTCTGTATAAACGACCCGGGCACTGTTGCGTCTGACCTTGTTTCTGCGGCAGTTGGTGCAAAGGAAGAATATCCCCTCCCCTGTATCGTTGTGGATTTGGGAACAGCAACAACATTTACGGTTGTTGACGAAAAAGGGCGGTATGTCGGGGGCGCAATTCTACCCGGTGTTGGTATTTCCCTGACGGCACTTTCAGAAAAAACAGCGTTGCTTCCAAAAATAGAAATTGCCGAACCAAAAAACGCAATAGGCGCAAACACAATAGACTGTATGAAATCGGGAATTATATACGGAACAGCGGGAGCAATTGACGGTATGCTTTCAAGAATCGAAAAAGAGCTTTCCTGCCCCGTTGCTTCCATCGTTGCCACAGGTGGATACAGCAGTATAATCACGCCCCATTGTGAACACAACATTTCAGTTGATGAAACATTGCTTCTTAAAGGGCTTGGAATTATATTTAAACGAAATCAAAAGAATTGATTTTTACAATCTTTAGTTTTTAAAAAAATCATTTAAAAGCAAATCAGACCTCTGTTCAAAACAAGGGTCTGATTTTTGATTTCATATTAAATTATGGAAAAATTGCAATTAAAAATTGTGATTCTTTTTCCATTCGTCTGCTTTAGCAGGAGAAAGTCTTGTTATATTTTCTTCGGGGTGGATTGATTCTGCACCACCATTTACATAGAGGAAAAATTTTCCATTTGGTGTTACATAAAGTGTTTCTTCGTAACCTGCAGGGTCGCCGATAGCTCCGTTTGTGTGTTTTGCAACGATTTCAGATGTTTCTGTATCGTATTCAACTTTGCAAATAATCTTTTTCATTTTTGTCTTTCCTTTTCTAATTTTTTATTTTATTTTTTGTTTTTACAATTGAAATATGTCTTGTTGCTCAAACGATAGTTAACTGTTTAAACACAGAAATATTAAGCATTCAAATTACATCTTTGAAACGAATTTTTCTCCCTGACGGACATTATCCCTCTCAAACGCCTTATTTATACTATTAAGCACAGTTTTTTTATCGCCACTCCACAATGGAGCAAGGAGCTTTTTCTTGTCTCCGTCTCCTGTGAGACGATGAATCACCATATGTGGCGGAATAACTCGCACACATTCTTCAAGAATATCAATATATTCTTCCATACTCAAAACATCAATGTTTCCGTTAAGGTATTCATTACCAAGGTCTGTATCACTTAAGATATGCAAAAGATGAAATTTTATCCCATCAGAGCCGATGTTTCCAATGTGTTTTGCAGTTTCAACAATCATATCTTTATTTTCATCCGGAAGCCCGATTATCATATGAGTTATAACATTAACGCCTATATTTTTAAGCGACGTGACCGCATTATTATACTCGTCAAGCTCAAAACCACGCCTTATATATTCTGCTGTTTTCTTATGTATTGTCTGCAACCCAAGCTCAACCCATACGGGCTTTATTTTGTTCAGTTTTTCAAGGAGCTTTAAAACATTTTCGGGCAGGCAGTCTGGTCTTGTTCCGATGGAAATTGCAACTATATCGGGGTGAGATATGGCTCGTCTGAATATGGCAGAGAGCTTTTTAACAGAGGCATATGTATTTGTTCCACTTTGAAAATAAGCGATATACTTTCCGTCTTTATTTTTATGCTTAACCTTTTCAATTGCTTCTTCAATCTGTATATTTATGGATTTTCTTTTTGAAACTGCAAAATCTCCCGAACCGTTACAGAAAATGCAACCTCCGTAACCCTTTGTTCCGTCTCGGTTGGGGCAAGACATAGAGGCAGAAAGAGCAACCTTGTATACCTTACAGCCAAATATCCGTTTCATTTCATCGTTAAGCCCTAAGTATTCCACAAAGCCCTCCGTACATCACCATTTTACAAAAACATAATATCACAACAAAATGCAAATTTCAACCCTTTTTTCGGAAAATAAAACGATTTATTAAGCTAATAAAACATAAGCAAAAAATAATAATAAAATTCTTAATTTTTTTATTTTTTCTGTAAGATTTAATTTAATTTAGCGACTATATAGGTGAAAGAGATTTTTCAAGCATCAACTACAAAAGGAGGAAATTTAAATGAAGCGAAAACTCAGTTTGATTTTGTTATTTGCTATGTTTCTATGCTCTGTACCCATATCATCCGAAGCCGCCCCAGTTTTATCGGACAACACTTTCCTTTCGGGAGACGTTAACGCAGACGGCGAAATTACATCAACAGACTACATCCTTGTGAAAAAAGCTTTTTTGAGAGAACATACATTTATCCCTTCCGAAAAGTCAAGAGCTGATATGGATAATGACGGGAAAATTACAATTTCGGATTATCTTAAAATAAAATCACTGTTTCTGAAAAACCAAAACTTTTCCGACGACAAGTTTTCAGGAGTGCTTGAATCACAACCGATGTACAGGAGCTATCATTTCAACTCCTACGAGGAAACTGTGCAAGCTTTAACGCAAAAGGATTCAAGCCAATATGCAATGCTGAGAGAAGAGCAAAAAGAACATGGCGCAGTATACCAAAAAACATTATCCAAATTTGCTAACGGTGAAATCAAAGTTGCAATTCCCTATCTTGGTGAAATCCCCATGCCGCTTCAAAGCAACAAAGATTACTCAATGGTTACTCTTATATCAAGTGAGCTTTATAATTTACCTTGGATATGGTACGATTGCGTTATAGGAAATCAAATAGTAGATATAAAAATATCATATTTAGATGCAATTTACAATGTTGAAGGAGGCAAAAACGCAACCTATAGACAAATATTAAACTCACTTGCGCCCAATGCTCCGTCTCCCGATAACTACCAAAAGTATGAATCATACAAAAACATATACGAAAAGGAAATTGTTTTAAAAGACGGTACTTCGGTAACTGCAATGATATCGGAAGTAAAAGGCGCTTCAAAAGAGTATGTTGATTTTTATTACAATGGTATGCTTATTGTATTATACGGTGAGCGCGAGTTATTCTCAGACGGGTTCTGGAATTCGTTCAGTATCAGATATATCTGATGAAATATTAAATCTATTATTAAGGAGGACATTACAATGACAAGAAAACTCAGTTTATTTTTATTACTTGCTATGCTTCTATGTTCTGTACCCTTATCATCCGAAGCCGCACCCGTTTTATCGGGAAATATGGAAACAGTAGAGGACAACGCTTTCCTTTTGGGAGATGTTAACACAGACGGAGAAATTACAGCAACGGACTATATTCTTGTTAAAAAGGCGTTTTTAAGAGAATATACTTTCGCATCTTACGAAAAGTCAAGGGCAGATATGGACATTGACGGAGTTATTACCGACACGGATTATCTGAGAATCAAAACCTTATTTCTGAAAAATCCAAGCTATTATTATGATTATTCCACAACGGGTACTACACCAATAACAAAGGGGGAAGCCCCCGAGAAAATGCCTTCAAACATCCTTGTTGATGTAGACATAAACAATGGAGTTTACACAAAACCACAGCTTGACCCCAACCTTGAACCAACAAGTGAATTTGATAACAATCCATATCCCACAGATAGCACTTACAAAACCCCTGCATATTCTTTAGACCCATACACACAGATTTATGTTCCTGTTCGTGTTAATTATACTCCTCCAAAAACGATTACGGCAAAGGACGAATTCGGGAACACATTCACTGCCTTTCATGCTCATTTGCAACCGTCGCCAACGGGATATTACCTCAATGTATATAACTCTATAAACTATAGATACACGGTTTATCTTGACAGGAACAATAAAATCGTTGGTATGACGGATAACAAGCCAAGCAAAATCGATAACAAGGGCAAGACCGTATTAAACGGCTATAATTTAAAAAAGCTTGCAGATGAAAAAATCAAGGAAATTGGTCCAAATGCCGATTTTGTTTGTGATACAGATGTTTCTGAATATTCAAAGGGAATCTACAAATATTCAAGATACATAAACGGGTTAAAAACCATTGAAACCTTTGAAATTTCTCTTGACGCATACGGAAACACTATAAGCTATCTTCACAAAAACTCTATGGCTGAATATAACCTTGAAAACTTCGTTGCCGATACAGACGAAAGCTTATATTATTCCATAATCAGAAACAGAGCAGCAGCCGTGCTTTCCTCCCCTGACCTTCTTTGCGAATGTATGACATCTTATAATATAAATGATTATAATCTAACCATCAACAACATACGCTTTTTCGTTGCCGCCAACGGAAGAATGGCAGGAAGTGCAGATGTAACTTTAACCCCCGCAAATGAAAAAGCGTTACACGAAGACCATTATTCAGATATAATGTTTTATGTGTAACTCCTTTGGGGTTGACTAAGTAAGTATTATGTGCGGCTCCTTTGGGGTTGACTAAGTAAATAATAAAACGCTCCTTTGCGTAAAAAGTCATTCAAAATGTGGCTTATTCACCGCAAAGGGGCGTTTTTGACATTTGCATATTTTTAAGATACTTTTCTATTGATTTTTGATTCAAAAAGAATTATAATAGGGATGAAATTTCAAGGAGATACACAAAAAAGAAAGAAGCTATTATGAAAAAAGAAGAAAAAACAAATGTTATGCGTCTTTTAGACGGAAAGAAAATAAATTATCAAAGCTACAATTATGTATCTTCGGGTGTTGTTAGTGGTATAGAGGTTGCATCTGTTTTATGTCTTGACCCAAACAAGGTTTTTAAAACCCTTGTAACCGAAAGTGGTTCTAAAAAGAATTATGTTTTTTTAGTTCCTGTTGAGAGGGAATTGGATTTAAAAAAATGTGCCAAAGCAGTTGGAGAAAAAAGCATTGCTATGATAAAATCCAAGGAGTTATTGCCATTAACAGGGTATATTCACGGTGGATGCTCACCTATTGGTATGAAAAAACAGTTTGTTACAGTTATAGATTCATCAGCACTCAATTTTGAAACAATAATTTTCAGCGGTGGAAAAATTGGTTATCAGGTTGAAGTTTCTATGGAAGATTTAAAAAAAATAGTTCCTTTTAAAACAGACGATATTACGGTTTGATATATTATTAAAGCTCATTTGCTTTTCAAATCACAGCAATATTATTACGCTGGGAAAGGCACAGTATGAAGGATTTCTTAGGATACAAAGACACATATTTGTCAACTAAACGGGGATACAATCTCCTTAGATTATTTTCCCCTTTGAAATGTATGTTTTGCGGTGAAGTGGAATTTACTGACGATGGGCCATTTTGCCCCGAATGTTACGAAAAATTATTACAGCTTTTAGCAAAGCCATGCCCATATTGTGGTTGTTCAGGTGATGAATGTAAATGTTCAGTTACTGCAGGGGTGAAAAAGCATTTTTTCATGTTTTGGTATCACGGTGAATTCGTAACTGAAATAGTATCAAAAGTGAAATATGACGGCGAAAAGAGATACATAACCTTTTTAGGAGAATTACTTGCCAAAAAGATAAAGGAAAGCTGTGGAAAAATCAAATTTACAGGTATATGCTATGTTCCGAGAGCAAAATCGTCAATTAAAAGAATTGGGTTTGACCAGGCAAAGCTACTTGCAGAATGTGTTGCATTCTATTTAAACCTCCCTGTTTTTTCATGCCTTGAGCGGAAAAGCGAAGGCAAAGAACAGAAAAAGCTGTCAGGCGCAGAAAGAAGGAAAAACATAAAGCAAAAGTACACAGTTTCAATTAACAATCTTGTTAATGAAAACGGAGAAATTCATTCTAAACTGCTTTTGATTGACGATGTTGTTACAACCGGCTCAACAATACAGGAATGTTCGTATATTTTGCGTCGCTCGGGAGTTTCTGCGGTTTATGTTGCATCGATTGCAAAAACGCCATTTAAAAAAAGAAAAAGATTGATTAAAAGAACAAAAAAATTGTGAATTTTTCTTTTTTTAATCAAAAAACATTGAAAATTATGTAATTTAGTGATAGAATATATTAAAGTTCAATTAGTGAATATGGGGGAAAAGATTTATGGAAAACAAAATTCAAAAGATACTGGACATAATCAAAGAAAAAGAAATCAAGATGGTGGATTTTAAAATGGTAGATATAAACGGTCAATTCCGCCATGTTACAATCCCCTCTCAACATTTTTCAGAAGACATTATGAGAGACGGAATCGGATTTGACGCTTCCAACTACGGATATGCCGTTGTTGAAAAAAGCGATATGGTTTTCATACCTGACCCTGATACAGCTTTTATAGACCCATTTTGCGAAGTTCCAACACTTTCCATGGGTGGAGACGCAATGATTATAGATTATCCACAAAACAGACCCCTTGACCAATACCCAAGAAATATTGTTAAAGCGGCAGAGGAATATATGAAATCAACAGGTGTTGCTGACACTATGTATATTCTTCCCGAATTTGAATTTTATCTGTTTGATGATGTTAATTGGACAGTTCAACCATATTGCATAGGTGCAAATCTTGATGCTGAAATGGCATATTGGAACAGCTCAAGCCAAGGTATGGGTCATGTTGTGCCAAAGCAGAAGAATTATCACATTGCAAAGCCGTATGATAACTCATATGAATGCAGAAGCGAAATGTGTATGCTTATAGAAGAAGCAGGAATTCCTGTTAAGTATCATCATCCCGAAGTTGGTGCGGCAGGTCAGTTTGAGATAGAACCAAAATTGGGGCAGATGTCAAAAATGGCAGACGGCACAATGATGATAAAATATATCATTCACAACACCGCTGCAAAATACGGAAAGAGTGCAACTCTTATGCCTAAACCCGTTATGGGCGAAGCAGGAAACGGCATGCATGTTCATATTCTTCTTACCAAAGATGGAAATCCCGTATTTTCCGATGACAACGGATATGCTCACTTAAGCAAAGAAGCACATTGGTTTATGGGTGGACTTCTTAAGCATATTGCCTCTCTTTGTGCTATAACAAATCCAAGCACAAACTCCTTCAAGCGTCTTGTTCCGGGATTTGAAGCCCCTGTTACCGTTGGTTACGCAACTTCAAACAGAAGTGCGGTTATAAGAATACCTGCATATGCAAAACAACCCCTTGAACGCAGATTTGAAATTCGTAACCCCGATGCAACCTGTAACCCATATTTCTGTTACGCCGCCCTTCTTATGGCAGGTCTTGACGGAATTAAAAATAAAATAGACCCACACGAAAACGGTTGGGGCCCATATGACTTTAACCTGTTTAATCTTCCCGAAGAAGAAAAAGCAAAGCTCAAAGGGCTTCCCACATCCCTCGAAGCAGCACTTGATGCCCTTGAAGCAGACCACGCTTACCTTACCGAAGGCGGTGTTTTCCCTGAAACACTTATACAAAACTTCATAAAGAGAAAACGTGAAGAATGTAAAAAATTAGCCGCTATCCCTTCCCCCGCAGAGTTTGAAATGTATTATAATTTGTAAGATAAAAGGAGTTTATGCTATGACAAAAAATACGGAAAATTCTCCTTTGAGAGTTTTGCATGTTGTAACATATATGGGGCGAGGCGGATTGGAAACAATGATAATGAATCATTATCGTAATATTGACAGAAAAAAAGTACAGTTTGATTTTTTGGTTCATAGAGATTTCGAAGCGGATTATGACAAAGAAATATATGAATTGGGCGGCAGAATTTTTCGCTTGCCCAAATTGGTTCCGTGGAGCCCTAAATATCATAATGCGCTCAATGATTTTTTCAAAAATCATCCTGAATACGATATAGTACATGTTCATCAAGATTGTCTGAGTTCAATCATTTTAAAAGCAGCAAAGAAAAGCGGAATCACATCGAGAATAGCACATAGTCATAACAGCAGTCAAACCAAAGATTTAAAGTATCCCATAAAGTTGTTTTACCGTCCTAAAATTTCAAAATTTGCCACCCACCTTTTCGCTTGTGGAAAAGCCGCAGGAGACTGGATGTTCTGTGGCAAGCCGTACGATATCATCCATAACGCAATAGATGCTCAAAAGTATATATATTCCCAAGATACACGATTTAAAATGCGAAAAGAACTCGGGATAGCAGACAATGAATTGGTTATAGGACATGTCGGTCGTTTTTTATCTGTAAAGAACCATACATTTTTATTGGATGTATTCAAGAATATATCAGAGAAACACCCTTCGAAACTTTTACTAATAGGAGATGGTGCTCTCAGAAAAGAAATAGAATCCAAAGCGAAATCTTTAAATATTAGCAAAAATGTTATCTTTACTGGCATTAGGAAGGATATTGCAGAACTTTTACAAGCCATTGATTGCTTCGTATTTCCATCTTTGTATGAAGGAGTTCCTGTATCAGTAATCGAAGCGCAGGCAGCAGGGCTTCCATGCTATATTTCTGACAGAATTTCAGACGAGTGTATGATTACTCCTTTTATCAAAGTTATTTCCCTCAACTCCTCAGCCGAGGAATGGGCAAACATAATATTAAGTTCTTACACGGAAAAAAGAGAAAATGCTCTTTCATACATAGTCAAAGCTGGATATGATATAACGTCAAACGCTAAATGGTTGCAAAACTTTTATTTAAAAGAAGCGAAAGAGGTACAATAATGCCAACACTCACTGTTTTCACACCAGCATACAACAGGGCAAAAACCCTTCCACGCACATATGAATCCTTGCTCGCACAATCATGCAAAGATTTCATTTGGCTGATTGTAGATGATGGTTCATCTGATAATACTGAAGAACTCGTAAAATTATGGCAAAATAAAAAAAACGGGTTTGAAATTAAATACATATACAAAAAAAACGGTGGTATGCATACTGCTCACAACACCGCATACGAAAATATCAATACAGAATTAAACATTTGTATAGACTCGGACGATTGTATCGCCCATGATGCCGTATCAAAAATCATAAATAAGTGGAACGATGTTAAATCCTTAGGATACGCGGGTATAATTGGACTTGATGCAGACCTCAATGGTAATATTATAGGAAAGAGTTTCCCGGAAAAAATGACAGAAACCACCCTTTCTGGTTATTATTCTAGCGGTGGAACGGGGGATAAAAAATTAGTTTACAGAACAGACATTATAAAAAAAGCTCCCCCTTATCCAACCTTTGAAGGCGAAAAATATGTTGCTCTTGCTTACAAATATCGCATTATTGACCAAGAATACAAACTCGCGGTTTTAAATGAGATACTTTGCAATGTTGAGTATCAACCCGATGGACACAGCACTACTATGTGGAAAGAATATGTACGCAGTCCAAAAGGTTTTGCTGAATGGAGAAAGATTTGCATGATGTATCCAGCAGGTAAAAAAAGACTTATTGTAGATTGCATACATTATTGCTCAAATTGTTTTTTGGGAAAAAATAAACATTTTATAAAAGAATCGCCTAAATCATTTTTAACACTTATGTGTGTTATTCCAGGTTGGTTTCTTAGCATATATACGAAGAAAAAAGCAAAAAAATAACATTGTGAGTTTAATCATTATGAATAAAAAAGTTTTACTTGTTGCAACGGTTCAAAGCCACATATGCCAGTTTCATAAGCCATTGATGAAGCTGTTAACTGAAAACGGATACGAGGTTCATGTTGCGGCACGAGATAATTTAGCCGAAAAAAACGGATTAAAAATGGAATACGCAACAAGAGTTTTTAATATCAATTTTAAACGCTCTCCTTTTAGCCCGGGCAATCTTTCTGCATATAGATGCTTTAAAGCGATATTAAAGGAAAACCAATACGATATTATCCACTGCAACACCCCCGTTGGAGGACTTATTGCAAGAATTGCAGGTCGAAAATATCGCAAAAAAGGGACAAGGGTATTTTACACTGCTCACGGTTTTCATTTTTACAACGGTGCGCCAAAGAAAAATTGGATAATGTATTATCCAATTGAAAAGGCGATGTCAAGATATACCGACACTCTTATTACAATAACAGAAGAAGATTACACTTTGGCAACAAAGAAATTCAAGTGCAACACATTCCATCTTCACGGAGTTGGAGCAAGCACTGCAAGATTTTTCCCATTGAGCGCAGATGAACAGGAAAAGCAAAAAGCAACTCTTGGACTTTCAGGTAAAATTATCTTGAATGTTGGTGAATTGCTTCCTAACAAAAACCAAAAAACGGCTATTAAAGCAATGAAATTGGTTTTGGAAAAACATCCCGATGCAACTTTACTTATTGCAGGGAATGGAAGCGAAAAAGAAAATCTTGAAAATCTAATCGCGAGCGAAGGGTTGCAAGACAGAGTTAAGCTCTTAGGATACACCAGAGAGGTCAACAAATATCTACAGGTATGCGACCTACTTGTTGCTTGCAGTTATCGTGAGGGGTTGCCACTCAACCTTATGGAAGCAATGCTCTGCGGAAAACCCGTTGTTGCATCAACAAACCGAGGACACAGAGAGCTTATCAAAGAGGGAATTAACGGATATTTGTTTGCCCCTGATGATTTCTCAGAGGCAGCAGAAAAAATCTGTTCTGTACTTTCAGAAAGCAACTTTTCATCGGAGAAAATTATAGAATCTGTTCAACCCTTTACAGATGTTAATGTTGTAAGAGAGCTTTGCGAATTATACGGATTAGATAAAACAAAAAACATCAATCAATGAACGTCGTGTAAAAAAGAAGGCGATAAAATTTTTCGGTGGCTCATTAAAAGACCGCATTCAGACTATTATACCAATAATAAAATGGCTCACACCCGGATTTGTATATAAAATAGCCCACAGAAAAAAATAACAAACTGTATTATTTATACCCTCACAACCCCAAACGGAGGAATTATGCAAAACAAACTTTTTGAAATTGACAAGCTTTTAAAAAGCAGACCTATATTAAAACAAGGCGCAAACGGCAACTACAAGCCACTTAACTACGACAAAATGAAGGCAATATGGATTTCACAGTTTGACTTCAAAAATGTATACTGCGAAGGTGAAAAGCAACGCTCTGAAGAAGAATACCGTTGCCTTTTGGCTTTGGCACTTGACAATGTTGTAGCTCTTGGATTCAACACTGTTATTGTTCAGCTTCGCCCAAACGCAGACAGCTTTTATCCTTCTGAATATTACCCTTGGTCTCATTTTATCAACGGTTCATATGGCAAATTTGCTGATTACGACCCTATTAAAATATTCATAGACGAAGCACACGCAAGGAATCTGAGCTTTCAAGGATGGATTAACCCAATGAGGGCTATGGCTGTTGAAGATGCAGAAAAGTTAGATTCTAACTACCCCATAGCAAAATGGATTAAAGACCCAAACTGTTCCAGATATCTTTTTGTTGGTGAATATGCAAACAGACCAAGCTACTATCTTAATGTTTATTACGAAGAAGTAAGACAGCTCATTATTAACGGTGCGGCTGAAATCGTCAGATACTACGATGTTGACGGCGTACACATGGATGACTATTTCTACCCAAGTGATGACGAGAAAATGGACGATATTGAGCTTAAGGCAGAGCAAGAAAAGAATCCCGAATACACCCTTAAACAATTAAGATACGAAAGCTTATCAAAGCTGGTTTCGGGTATATATTCTGCGGTTAAGAAGGAAAACCCAAATATAATTTTTGGTATCGCTCCTGCAGGAAACCTTGACAATGTGAGAAAGCATTATTATGCAGATGTTGACACATGGTGCGGAAACAAAGGGTATATCGATTATATAATGCCTCAGATTTATTGGGGATTTGACCACCCTATTTGCCCATTTGCAGAAACATACAAATTGTGGGCAGACCTTTGTTGCAAGGATGTTAAGTATATGGTTGGACTTACACTTGCCAATGCAATATACGGATATGATGGCATTCATTACGAAGAATTTCAAAAAGACAAAGCCGTTTACAGAAAAACCTTTGACTTTATGAATGCTCAAAGCAACTTTAAGGGATTTTCTATTTTCTGCTACCAATATTATTTCAACGCTCTTACAAACAAGGCAAATGTTAAAACAACAGAAGAAGTTGTAAATTCACTTTCTGCTGTGGCAAAAATTCCAAGCAAAAAAATTGAATATTAGTTTTATATTATCGTTTTGAGTAACGGATATTGCATCCAACTTAAAACATCTCCAATAAAATGATTTAAATTGCTACACACGGAGGCACACAATGAAAAAAAGATTATTAGCGTTATTCCTTTGCATTTTTATGCTCACGGGTTTTTGCTCCTGCTCGGGCGACAGCAACGAATCACAAAGCGGAAACACATCTGCAGAACAATCAGCAGATATGTCAGGCGAATCAACAGATGCATCTACAGAACAATCAACCGATGCTTCTGCTGACACTTCAGAAGAAGTTTCCGAAGAAACATCAGAAGCACCATCTGCGGGTGGAGAATATGGGGAATTATCCAAAGTGGATTCCCTTTTAGCCGAAAGAGCTACTCTGGAAAAGGGTGCAAACAGCGATTATAAACCCCTTAACTACAACAAGATGAAGGCAATGTGGATTTCTCAATTTGACTTTGAGAACATTTATTCCAACGGCTCAAAGCAGCGTTCTGAAAGCAGCTACAAACGCCTTGTTGACCAGACACTTGACAAAATAGTTGAGCTTGGCTTTAACACTGTTATCGTTCAGATTCGCCCTAATGCAGACAGCTTCTATCCTTCACAGTATTATCCCTGGTCTCATTTCATTAACGGTTCATACGGCAAATTTGCTAAATATGACCCACTTAAAATTTTCATTGACAAAGCCCACGAAAGAGATTTGAGCTTCCAGGCATGGATTAACCCAATGAGAGCAATGGCAGTTGAAGATGCAGAAAAATTAGACCCTAACTACCCTATGGCGAAATGGATCAAAGACCCCAACTGTTCCAGATACCTTTATGTTGGTACATATGCAGACAGACCAAACTACTACCTTAATGTTTATTACGAAGAAGTAAGACAGCTTATTATTGACGGTGCGGCTGAAATAGTGAGATACTATGATGTTGACGGCGTGCATATGGATGACTACTTCTACCCCGGCGACGATGCCAATATGGATAACCTTGAGCTTATCGAGGCAAAGAAAAAAGATGCAACAATGACTCTCAGAAAGCTGAGAAACGAAAGTCTTAATAAGTTGGTTTCAGGGCTTTATTCCGCAGTTAAAGCCGAAAATCCAAATGTTCTTTTCGGAATTGCCCCTGCAGGTAACATTAACAATGTTAGAAATTCCCACTATGCAGATGTTGACACATGGTGCGGAAACAAGGGCTATATTGACTATATAATGCCTCAGATTTATTGGGGATTTGAGCATAGCGTTTGTCCTTTTGCAGAAACATATCAATTGTGGGCAGACCTTTGTTGCAAAGATGTTGATTTTATGGTAGGACTTACCTTTGCAAACGCAATTTATGGCTATGAAGGAATTTACTACGATGAATTCATCAACAACAAAGATATTTACAAGAAAACATATGAATATATGAATGCTCAACCTGACTTTGAGGGCTTTTCAATATTCTGTTATCAGTATTTCTGCGACCCACTTACAGCAAAACCAAACCCCAAAACAGAAGAAGAACTTGCAAATGCAACACCCGCTATGGGAAAAATTCCAAGCAACAAAATTGAGTATTAAAAATAAATAAACCCAAAATGTCGCCTTTTTCCTTTTGGAAAGAGGCGACTGTTTTTGAATATATTACTTTTTTAAAAAGCACTTGAATCCTCATAACTTTTTTAGTATAATGAATAAAAATAGAAACAGCAAAATTTTATGCTACATATCAAACAGATATTTCAGCAAAGAAAGCGAGTGATTTAATGAAGAAAATTATAGAAACAATTGCTTTAATAATCTTAACGGTTATTTTGTCTGTATTTGCAATGGTACAGTGTGGCAAATTGGCAGAGAAATTACTGTTACCTTCTGATTTTTTGTTTTACGAAAGCACATCGTTTATTTTCGACTTATTTATTTGTTCTTTGGCTGTACTCGCATTGATTATCTCTTATCGTATAATCTATTACTTCAAAAAGAAAATAACTTCTAAAGAGGATGATTATTTACATATTATTTGGTTAGTTAAATCCCTTGGAAAATGGAAAATAGCAATTTTGTTTATGTGGGTTTTAATTACCTATGTTGGCTTTACAACCTTTGCATATGTTACAGATGATAAAATTGTTATTGTTGAGCCGTGGAATCTTAAAGGAACGGAATATAGTTATTCCGATGTAAAGTCAATTGAAACGGGCTTTGGGAGCAAAAAGCTTACACTTAATGAGTATGAGAAGGAAGGAAGCTTCTATTATAAAATAACGGTTGACGGTGAAACCATTGTTTTTCATATGCCTAGCGTAAATCCCAATATAGAGAGATACGAAGACACATATATAGAATTAGAGGAATTCGACCTTGCATTGATGAAGCACAACATTCCCAAAAAGTCCAGCTCGCACGGCTTTGAAAAATGTGATTTTGATAAGCGGTATGTGGATAGATTTTTAAGGATAATAGAATCAGAATAACCAAAAAAATTTGAGCAGGAGTAAAAGACTTACATCCTGCTCAATTTTTTTATTCGCTGATTTGAAGAATTTGAAATATTGTTTTAAATACAATAAAGCCGCCTAAACAGCCATTAGCGCAACTGCAATAATTCAAACAGTTATTAACCAATCCATTCGCAATTCATAAAAAATCGCTATTAAAAACAAAGGAATCACGAGAAAAGGTTATAATCTCCAACAAAATGGGCTTTAACTCTGATATAATCAGTTGATGTTATTTCACCGTCCGGCTCTGTGTCCGCGGCAAGAAAATACGCTCCGTCTATAGTTGAGGATGTTGCAAAAAGGTTTTTGATTTTCAGATAATCCGTTGAATCCACTATTCCGTTTCCGTCAACATCACCTGAAATTACAATTTCAAGAGCTTCTGCGGTTTTTTCACCGTAGGGGAGCAATGCAACGCAACCTGTTCCGCAAAGAGAATCGCCGCTGATTTCTACGCCCGAAGCGTTAAGAACAACTACATTTTCATTATTGAAATTTTCAAGTAAATCGGCAACAGTTGTTTTTTCGCAAGCCCCTAAAAGATATTTATCGTATTTTGAATAACCGCTGTTTTCCTTTATGTGAATTTCTTGTTCTTCAGCTTCAACTTTATATTTCAACTGATGAAGATTTGTTCCACCGCTGTATGGTGGCGCTGTGTTTATATCGCAAACAATATATCCGTCACTATATTCTATACCGTAAATGCTATTATCATCTGCCAAAGTTGGCTGATACAGCACGCTTGTTTTTCCCGTGCGGATATTATATTTATACACCGCCGTTGGCAAAGAGTAAAAGAGGTCTTTCCCATCTGTTGCAAGCTTTGCATAATTCTTAGTCCAATAGTAGCCGCCACCTGCACTCCAACTGCCTTCAACCTTACAAAGCTCTGCGTTATCACTCAGACGCTTCAAAGATTCGCTTCCGCTGTCAATATAATATATCTCATTTTCAACAAGAAGAAAAGGAGATTCGCATTCAGACCAAAAATAATTGTCGTACTTTGTATTTGTTGGAGTTGAATTGAAATCCGATGCATTATGCCCTGTTGAAATAATTCCGCTTGTTGAACGAAGGAAGTTTTCATGTCCAACACTGCCAACAGCGCCTCTGCCTCCGTCACTCCAGGCGATATCGTCCCAAGTTACATCAACATGATATGGAACACCGTCTATATAAACCATATTCCAGCCATGATTCAGTGATTCTGAGCTAACATATTGATTGTTGATTCCAACCTGTTCAAGCAAAAAACCATATGCCATTGCATACCCCTGACAAACTGCTGAATCTCTCACAATTGCTCCGTATGCATTTGCATTTTGGTCAGAATATGTATAGTCATACTCACATTCAAGGGCTAAGCGGTCATGAAGCAAGAGTGCTTTTTCCATTTCTGAAAGAGAGTTGTTCCCCTTTATTCCCGAAACAAGACGGTTTGCCTCAGAAAGAAGGTCGTTATACATCGCTGTAAACTCATCACCCGACCAAATATAATTAAAATTCAACGATACTATATGAGAAGAATACGAATAACCGATACTCTTTACATGGAACATATCAAACATTTCATGCCAAACCAAATCATATATACCGTTTATAAAATCTGACGATTTATCAATTCTGTATGAAGATATATCAACTCTTTCGGCACAATTCAAAAGCTGTTCTCTCAGATATGGCACAAAGGTTTCAACATCAACATATTTTTTAAGTATATTGTAGCTTTTTCCAACCTCATCTGATGCATAATCTTCTCCTGATATAACTGTTTCACTTTCACCATTTGCAACAAAAGAAAACATATTTATTATCATAAATATTGCTATCCACAACGAAAATATTTTTTTCATAAGACTCCTCCAATTTTATTATTAGCTTAATCAGTAACCTCAAACTTTGCGTAGCGCATTAAGTTTTTCGGGTTTGGGTGCTTTTTCAAAAGCTATTATTAAATACTTAATCAGTAACCTCAAACTTCGCGTTGCGCATTAAGTTTTTCGGGTTTGGGTGCTTTTTCCAAAAAGCACCCAAGAGGGTTTGGGGACTTTTTTCAAAAGCTATTATTAACTGCTCAATAAGTAACCCTAAACTTCGCGTAGCGCATTAAGTTTTTCGGGTTTGGGTGCTTTTTCCAAAAAGCACCCAAGAGGGTTTGAGGACTTTTTTCAAAAAGTCCCCAAGGGTACACTATAAATGTTACCATAAAACAAATAAATTGTCAACATTATTTGCCTAAAAAATAAAAGGCAAAAATAGGTTGACACCTTTTGATTCTCGTGTTAAAATAGGGCTTGTGATTGGTTGAGATTACAACAATATCCAGCCGAACAAAACAGCTTTGGGAGAAAAGTATATGGGAAAAGCTAAAAGCTTTATACAAAAAGAAATAGATGAAACGAAAATCCTATTAAGAAACATACCTGCAACCGTTGTTACGCTTTTTGTTGTGAGCGTTATTTGTATGAATCTCTTAGCAAATAAAACTCTTTACCGCAACGAATGGTTAGCTTTAGATGGCGGTTTTTTAATTTCGTGGCTTTCCTTTATGTGTATGGATATAATCACAAAATATTTCGGCTCTAAAGCGTCTAATAAAATTGCAGTCCTTGCATCAGTTATTAACCTTATCACCTGTGCCATATTTTATATCGCAAGCATAATTCCATCCAACGCAGATGATTACACCGAATTAAACAGAATACTTGGAGGAACATGGTTTATTCTCCTTGGAAGCACTGTTGCTTTTCTGTTTTCTGCAGTTATCAATAATTTTCTTAATCGTTCCATAGGCAACGCTTTTAAAAATAATCCAAACGGAAAATTGGCATATGCAACTCAAACATACATATCAACATTTGTTGGGCAGTTTCTTGATAATTTTGTTTTTTCTGTTATTGTTTTTGTTTGGTTTGCCCCTGTTTTTTGGAATGGATTCCATTGGACAACCTTGCAATGTGCAACTTGCGCTTTAACGGGAGCTGTTGCGGAATTGATTATGGAAATTATTTTCTCTCCTGTTGGCTATAAAATTGTTTCCAAATGGAGAAAACATTCTGTTGGGTCGGAATACCTTAATTACATAAAAAAGTGAGAATATTATGAAAGAAATAAAGGTTTTAATAACGGGCACATCCCAAGGCATAGGAAAAGCAATTTCAGAGCTTTTTCTTTCAATGAACACTTCACAAATAGGTGAAACCGCAACAGAAAACAATGTTTTTTGCAACAACGAAAACCATTTTACGGTTTACGGCATCGACAGGCAAAAATCGTCCATACATAACCCCGACTACATACATTATATTTGCGATATAAGAAATTATGATAAGCTACCCCAAATTGATGGTATTAACATTCTAATAAACAACGCAGGCACACAAAACGAAAACGATATCGATACAAATCTGAAAGCACTGATACATATAACCGAAAAATACGGCATTCAGAGTAAAATAAAATCAATACTCAATATAGGGTCTGCAAGCGGTCATACAGGTGCAGAATTTCCCGAATACTGTGCAAGCAAGGGCGGAGTTCTTGCGTACACAAAAAATGTGGCAATGCGAATTGCACCATATGGTGCGACTTGCAACAGTCTTGACCCTGGGGGCGTACTCACTCCACTTAACCAATGCGTTATTGAAGATGCTTATCTTTGGGAGCAAATAATGAAAGAAACCCCTCTCAAAAAGTGGGCAACACCCGAAGAAATTGCACAATGGGCTTATTTTCTGACTGTTATCAATACATTCTGCACAGGTCAGAATATTTTAGTTGATGGCGGTGAAGCTACAAACTTTAATTTTATTTGGAAAGATTAACTTGCTTGATTGACACACCCCCCTATTTTTCAGCACTGTGCGAAAGATGGGAAGGGTTTTATTTTCACTCCAAACTTTTTCAACAAATGGAAAGGGGTTGTTTATATCCTACGTGTTTCAACAAATGGAGCGATAGTTTTTAAAAATCAAATGCGACATTCCGTATTTTGGGATGCCGCATTTTCGCATTGATTTAATTGTTAATTTAAAACTTATCCAAGCAAAATTCCTTTGAATTTAAGATAGTCTGTAGTATCACAAACACCGTTTTTATCAAGGTCTGTTGCGTACATATTCATTGCATTTTGTTCATCTTTGCCAAGCAAAATCCATTTAAATCTCAAGGAGTCAGTTGTTGTAATTGTTCCATCGCCGTCAAGGTCGCAGGAAACAACTATTGTTTTGCTATCTCCATTGGTTGATTTTACAGTATAACCTGTTCCAACATACTCATTGTTGGAAACTTGAACTCCAGAAGCGTTATACACCTTCAAATCAGAATTGTTAAACTGAGCAACAAATGCTGATACTTTTGTTTTATTTGAAACTGAAATAACATATTCACCCTTCATTTCATATGAAGATGTGTTTTTAAGCTCTATACCCTTCTGAGATAAACCCGGGAATTCAAAGGTCTGAGCATCAAATGATGCACCACTATTATTGGTTGGATACATATGAACATCTTTGTTTGTTGCATCCATATCAATAGCACCGTAAAACTTTGCGGGCTGAATTATATAACCTTTTTCATTTTCGTAAATAAAGAATCTCTGTGCCCAAGTTCCGTTATATTCATATGTCTGAATATTTGTTCCAGGAAGCACGTTTCCTGCTTCAACGTCAAATACTTTTCCGCTTTTACTGTCTTTTATAACATAAGAGCCGTCAGACATTCTTGTGAATATCCATTTGTACTCGGTTTGTTCGCCTTTAACAACATAGTCAGTTGGGTTAATATAAAGGGATGATGCAACATTCTTTATAGATGTTTCAAATGTGCTTCCCAAATCCAAGGGTTTTTTACCATCATTGGTTAATTTAATTATACTGAACTTACGGTTCTCCTGAACCTCATCTCCCCACAAATGAATCAATGTTTTGTTATCAACATCGACGTCAACTGTTTTATTTGTACAAGCAGGACTTAGATAATATCCACCATCAGAATGATATATTCTGAAACGCTGTGCCGCAGAATCGTTGTTTTCCCACATACAAAGGGGAGTACCATCTGTCCAACCTGCTCCGTTTACATCAACAACTTTGCCTGATGAACCAATTATTTTATATGCATTCCACTTTGAATCATACTCAAAATGCCAAAGCTGGTTTTCGTTGTATACTGCCTCTTGACATTCGGGAACTGAACCTGTATCAGTCATTGCACCGCCAAAATCTTTGCTTAAAACATATGCATCAAAACTGTTTCCAAAATAAACAGGCCAATCTCCGCTATATGAGGTTTCTGTTATTATTTCGAAGGTCTGAGCGTTAATCTGAAGCTCATTATCTGACCAACCATATATATGAAGCTCTCCTGTGTTTGCATCCATATCGAGAACAGATTCTGTATAAACAGGTTTTATAAGCATTCCTTCATCGCGTCTGATGAGGAAGAAGGTTTGAGCTTTAGAACCGTTTGCATCATAAAGCTGAACAGATGTTCCATCGTTAAGAGCAGCACCGCAAACATCAAGCACTTTTCCTGTTGCTGCTGATTTTATTTCGTATCCACCATATACATTCTTTGTGAATATCCATTTCTGGTTATCGCTGAAACTAAGGTCGCCCCCGATAAGTCCGTTATCAGCCGCTGTGATGAGCTTTGCGGAACTGTTATTTCTGATGTATGCTGCGAACTGTTCGCCATAATCCACACTCCACGCACCATCGGTAAGACGAGGTATTATTATTTCAAAGCTTCTTGCCTGATTTTCTATACTATCGGGTCTGTCATAAGCAGAACTTGTTCCGCAAATCTGAAGATTCTTTGTTGTAGCGTCAACATCGAAAACCAAATCAGATGCAGTACATTTGAAATAGAAGTTGTTGTTTATATAGTATATAAAGAATTTTTGTGCAAGAGAGTTGTTTGCAGGGTAAACCTGAATATTTGTTCCGTTATTGTAATCACCTGCTGCAACATCCATATTACAACCAGAACTCTCCATACTAATTGTATAAGAGCCGTTTGAGTTACGAGTGAAATGCCAAAGCTGTTCAGGACCATTTGTTGCTTCAGCAGCAAATACATTGTAATCTTTGTCTGTAAGGTAAAGTCCTGTTGCACGGTGTCTTATATTAGCATAGAATTCTTCACCCAAATAAGCAGCGTTGCATCCATCAAGAGTGAGAGACGCATGAACATCAAACTGTGTTAAATCATATCTTTCAATTAACGCTATAAGACTTTCAGCATAACCTGCATCGGGGCAATATCCGTCTGCAGCAACATTATAGCAAGCTGTTCTGTAATCTGATTCACCAACAAGGTTGGAGTATCTTGACATAGATGAAAGATGGTTTCCGTGGTCAGAAACACTTTCCTGCCAGCTTCCGTATGCTCTCCAGTTTGTTCCGTTATACCAATATGTAGCACCTGACCAGTTTGTTGCTTTCATACCAAATAATGCGTTGGCATTTTGTGAAAGCTCACTTGTTCCCCAACCTGACTCAAGAATTGCTTGCGCCATAGTGAGTGATGCAAGAATGCCTGTTCTTTGCATATCTGCAGTTGCCATAGGGCCAACTGTTCCTAAAAATTCGCTAACGCCCATTGCTTTTGTTTCTATTGGCTTCGAACTGAAAATTCCAAATGCCGAAACAAGGATTGCAACTAGGCATATAACTGATAGTAGCTTTTTGGTGTTTTTCATGTGTGGGTCCTCTCGTGTATCTTAAGATAATTTATTCTTGAACAAGTGGGGGCATTTCAGTTATATTCCGCCATGTTCCACTTTGTTTTGCTCTTGCGTAATCTCTCAAAATATGTATCCATATTTTAAATGGCTCTTTTGAGATGTGATAATCTTTATCGGATGAATATTCTTTTGGCATATATCCATATCCGTTAAGCAATGGAGTTGATACATCAATAAAATCAATTCCTTTTTTATTGCAATATTTAAGGACTCTTGAATTATATTCTCTTACATTTTCGTTGTTTGCCCGTTGCGGAGATATCTGCTCCGTTTTATATAACCCTGTATTGTATGTCCCCGAAAGAACGACAACATTAACATCAGGATTTGCATCAATTATGCTTTGTATACCTTCTATGGATATATTGACTGCATAATTCACACAATTTTCAGCACTGGAACGCTTTGTTTCGGAATATACCATCAACCCAACAAAAATAGTATCTGAACCTGTTGCTTTTGGCAAATCTTCGAAATTGTACTTCTGCCCCTGATAAGATGGTAATGCACTGTTGGGATGATCGGGAGGTGTTACCTTATTGATTGTGAAACACATACCAACGCCACAACAAAACAAGCTATTTCCCATTATGGATTCATCAATATCCATTCTCCACTGATTAACATATTTACCGAAATGCATCATTATGGAGTAACCTATAAATACAGATTTGTCAAAATAACTGTCAATACTGTCCGCTTCAAGAGTGGGAATCGGAGTTATTGGTTCGTTTGGGTCTCTTGACTCGGCTGATTCATCAGGTTGGGATGCTTCCTGAATGTTGGAAGATTCTTCGGCGAAACTTTCAAAACTTGCTTCTTCTGAACCTATTTCAGAAGAAGGGTTTTCCGAGCTTTCTTTTGAAGCATCATTTGACACCGCTTCGGATTGAGTTTCATCAGAAACCAATTCCGACATCACTTCGGACCCAGCTTCATTGGAAGTTAATTCAGATACCGCTTGGGATTCAGCTTCATTGGATGGTGTTTCTGATTGAACTTCATCACTTGAAAAATCAGATTCACTTTCAAGCCAATTATCAGAAGAATCAGCAAATGACAACTCACCACTTTTTTCTGAAACGGATTCAGTTTGTTCTTTCCCACATCCCGATAAGGATAAAATAAGAATTATAATCGCAAGGAATAGCGAAACATATCTTGAGCGTTTTTTGAATATAACTATATCCATCAACAATTATCCCCTTTCGCTAACAAGCATAATTATAAAGAAAATTTATGTTTTTTTCAATAGATAGTTTGTTAATATAGTTTATTGAATGTAAAAAACAGCACCTCGTTTTTGTTGAAATTGCACAAAGGCAAATAAAAAAACATTAACACTCGAACCAAGAGTGCTAATGTTTTTTTAGATTTATTCAAAAAATATGCAAATAACAAAAAACTTGTTATTTAAAAAAAGACATTGTATGTATTAAAGACAATCGGGGCGTTGCACACCTAAAATATCGTATAAAGCAGAAATGTCCGTTTGAGATAACCCTGCCTGCATGGCATCTTGCAACAGCTCAATATAATTTGGCGTTGCCTTATATGCTTTTCTGAAATGATGGTCATACCTGAGATATGCCAAAAGATAATAATATATTCCCTTGGGTTCAATCATAATTGCCGCAAGTATATATTCCTCTGCCTTTTCAATCTCAGAACGGGGAACAACAAAGCCCCTTCTTCCTTTCAGAATGGTGATTGCAGCATAGAAATATATTTCAGAATTATCAAAATTATCTTCTATTGCTTTCTCAAAGCAAGGCAGCGCTTTATCATACAGCTTTAACTTTAAATAACAAAAAGCCAAAGACATATTAAGCTCCATACTGTCGGGATTATTAACCATTGCTTTTTTATAAGACAGCGCCTGCTTGTTAATCTCTGGTAAAGCCATAGATTCAACGCTGTTAAAGGTTGTTATAACAATTTCTCTGAAACACTGAGGACAAGTTTTGGTACTTGTTGTTATTGGAATACCACATCCGGGGCATTCAAGTTCCACAACCTGATGAGCCATTTTTGTTTTCTCCTTATACAATATTATTTTTTCTTCAGTTCCGTTCTGATTTTTAACTTGGCAACGCAGCTCTGAGCCAAGCTCTCAATCTGACAGGTTGAATCGTTAAGTGTTTTTTCATCGTTCAAACCGTAAATAAGCCCCTTGATTGATTGCAAGCAAGAGTAAATTTCGTTTTCACAATCAATAACCTCGTCTGTTCCATCTCCAAAATCACTTTCGTTTCTCAACCTTTCGTTAAGAGCATAAACCGCTTTTCTTGCTTTTTCAACGCCTGGTGTTTTAATCAGTTTAATTTCTTCAAGAAGCTCTAAAGTGATTGTATAGGGAGCTTTTCCGCAAAGTATGGCTCTATTACTCTGTTTTGGCTTGCTGTTTTGAACCTGACGACCGATAAAAAAGAGAGATGTAATAACTCCAACTGCTGTAAGCCAGTTATAAGCACATAACAAAATTATTTTGTATATTGGCATCAAAACATTTTCAGATTCTTTAATTTTATCAGCAATAGCAGATGGATTTCCAATAAACCACTCTATAAATGAAACAGTTTTAACATACAAGCTGTCTACAAGGAACACATGAACAGCAATCCAAACACCTACGAGCAACAAGGGTGTAAGATAGAGAAGCCACTTGAACTTACTTTTTGGCTTTTTATCTAATTTTAAAGAATTGAAAGAGCCGCCCCATGAATCATTTTTATACGGATTATTATTTACGCTTTCAAACCGAGATACATCGTCAGCATTATCACCAGCATATGCATTATACTCCACATTATTTGATGAAGTATTGCTACCGTTTCCTGAAAAAGTCCTGTTTTCACCATAATTTGCGGAACCAGCGCTACCGTAGTTTGCGAAAGCGTTACTACCGTAGTTTGGGGAATCCGCATAATCTCTGTTATACGAAACACCATTTTTAAACAAACCGTTATTTCCGTCAACTGCAACGGTTCGTTCACAACCCTGCATCGTTCCGCCATTATAAATTTCTTTATTCTGCAAACCAACATCAGATTTTTGCATTGGAGCTGATGAGCTTCTCAATTCGGCAGGAACTCTAAGCCCCAAATCCTTTGAAAGCTCCGTTTCGCTCATGTTTTTTTCAACTTCCATCAATGCATTGTAGAATTCTTTAGCGGAGTTATAGCGGTCTTTTCTTGGCAAAATTGCCTTTATAACTGCTTTTCCAAGCTCGTTTTCTGCATATATGGGAAGCTCCGGAATCTCACCCTTCATTCTTGCCTCAAAAGCAGCATACTCATCATCAATGCTATATGCTTCGGGATACTTTGGTAAAAAAGGGTTTCTTTTTTTATTTAGGAGCTGATACAAAACAATGCCCAATGAATATAGGTCAACTGTGTTGTCATACTTCTCTCTTCCAAGGTAAACCTCAGGTGCTATGTAGTTTGGAGTACCCTTAACGGATTCTGCCCTCGACTTATCGTTTAACGCCTTTGAAACTCCAAAATCACCCAATTTATAAACACCATCCGCTGAAACGAATATATTATCTCCTTTTATATCACGATGAATAATATTTTTTCCATGACAATCCATCAATGCAGTAAGCATATCTTTAGCAAGAATAAAGACATCACGAACTGTGAATTGATTGCTTTCGGTGTAATTTGAAAACGGTGTGAGAAACTCCATAAGGATGTATATGTTATATGTTTTCGGGGAGTTTGTTTCAACAATATCATTTTCATAGTATCTGACAATGTTTTTTGTTCCACTCTCAGACAAGGTGCTAAGAATACTGATTTCACTGACAATATCATTAAGAATACCTGCAAAATAACCGTCTGCCTTTGAATAGTCCCCGCCCATTGAATTCAAAACGCTAACATATTGCTCCTTTGTTGGCAAAGCTATGTGTTTTAAAGCTCTTACATATGTACCGGACGCATTGGTTTTTGATACCCTATAAACTGTGCCAAAACCACCTGAGCCAATTTTTTCATCAACATGATAAGACAGCACTGTTTTTCCAACCATAATTCATTTCATTCCTTTCAAAACTCCATAAGAATAACCGTTATATTATCGCCTTTGCCAATGTTCCTTAACAACGCTTCATCCACCAACCTTTTTCTTCTTTCCTCAAGGCACTCATTGATAATCAGAATTTTTTCCATTTCTTTGCCAGATAATGCCTCAGAAAGCCCATCGGTACAGAGCATCAAAACCGTTTCCGGTTCTATTTCTGTTATATTGAATAACTCAGGAACAATTTCTTCATTGCTTCCAATGTACTTATACAGTTTTTTTCTTCTTGGAAAATGTTTCTCCTCTTCCTCTGTTAAAAGCTGTATCTTTAACAACCGTTGCCCCTCGGTATGGTCTGTTGAGAGTTGCTTCAGCTCACCGTCTTTAAGCTGATAAACACGGCTATCCCCAACATTAAATCCAACTATCTTAGAGCCATTTCCTACAACTCCGCAAAGTGTTGCAGCCATCCCACTGCTGTTACCATCTTTTATGGAAGACCGATAAACAACATTGTTAAGATATGAAATTTCACCCGATAATGCTTTTTCTCCATTTTTAACAGAGTTTATAATGGCATCAAAGTTGTTTTGCAAATAGTCAACCGTTGCCAAGCTGGCAACTTCTCCGCAATTATGACCTCCCATTCCATCACTCACAGCCAAAAGAAAGCATTCTTCACAAAATTTTCCGTTAATTAAATAAGGTGTTCTACTTTCAGCCATATCATCACGAACAGCAGGAGGCAAGCACCCCCATCGATGAGCAAGGAAATTATCCTCTTGATTGTCTCTTGAATTTCCTATGTGAGAAATTGCAAATATATTTATTGTTTTGTTCATCTTTTACCTCTGTTTTTCGCAAATTGGGTTTAAAACTTGATAAAAGCATTTCGTAGGTTAATACGGGTTATTATTACAGCTTGTTTCCGCAATTACCACAGAATTTCTGAGCTATATCGTTTTCTGCACCACAGCTCGTACATTTTTTTGAGAGCTTTGCACCACATTCACCGCAGAACTTCTGAGTTATTCCATTCACTTTACCGCAAGAAGGGCATACTACTCCAACAACAATAGATTGACCACATTCACCGCAAAACTTTTGCCCTGATGGATTTTTTGCGCTACAATGCGGGCAAACCGTTTCGTTATTATTTGTTGCGTTTACAGATGAGCTGATGTTTCCAAACATATTTCCAACAACAGGTGCAGCTCCTAACCCCATACCAAGCCCTATTCCTGCATTAGCCATACCTCCGCTTGTTGGATTTTCTGCCATACTCTCCATTATATCGAATGACCTTCTTTGACGATAGAAATCGTTTCCAAGGGCAAGTTCCTCTTTGTAATTACGGAGCTTTTCATATTCTTCTTTTGGTGGTGAAATGCTTTCTATAAAGAAATTGACAATTTCAACGCCGAAACGGTCAAATTCTTTTGTTATTTCTGCTTCACATTCCATTGAAAGCTCTTTCAGATATGCAGTAACTTCAAGGAAAGAAATCTTTTGACGAATCATAAATCCTGATATAACCGATTTTATAGAAGAAGCCAAAAGACCGCTAAAATATCTTGCAACAAATTCATAGTCAACCGTTGTGCCATTTGGAACAGCACCAATAAGCTCAGATACAAACATCCTTGAATCAAGAATTCTAATGCCATATCTTCCGTAAGAACGAATGGAAAGAATCAATCCATATTTTGGGTCTTCAAGCTGAAACGGGTTTTGCGTTCCCCAATTCATGTCAAGGCGAGAGGTTTTGTTTATATAATAAACCTCTGCTGTGAATGGCGTCTTACCGCCAAATGGTAGATTTACAAGTTTATTAAGCAAAGGAAGGTTTCCGGAATGCAAGGTGTGCGTTCCTGCTCCAAATAAATCAAGGGCCTTTCCACCTTTGAAAAAAAGTGCCTCTTGTCCTTGGTTAACAATTAACTGGGACCCAAGAACAAATTCCTCACCATTATACTTGTGAATCAACCATGGTGAACCGTCTTGATGTCCGTCATATTTAATGCGATCTATAAGTGCCATAAATCCACCCTCCAAATTATTAACATAAATCAATATAAACCTTAAAGCATTTTCGCTTTAATATATATTTCTACTTTTTAAAAATGAATAAGCCCGTGTTTTAATAAATACTGCAAAAATCATTGTTATGGTATTTCTACACAGAATCAAAAACTCTACTCACTTCTGTAATATTCTACCATATTTTTTTATAAAAAACAAGCGTTTTTCACAACAAATCAATAATAGCTTCTTCATTGTTTTAATTATTATACCATAGTTAAATTCAAACTCCGTGACTTTTAATAATGCATTATGCAGGTTACCTCCCCATTTTTTTCCAATGCCCATCTTTCGGAAAAACAATATGCCATCCATTTATTTTTAAAAACTAAAATATACATTCAAGATATTGACACCAGATAGTATTTATGATAACATAAATAAAAACAACCAACAAAATGGAGTTAAAATGTATAAAAGAATTGTTATAGACAGAATTGAAAACAATGTTGCTGTTTGCGAAGCAGAAACCAAAAACGGAGAACTTAATACAATTATCATTCCTTTTTCGCAAATTGAAGGAGAAATAAAAGAGGGTTTTGAACTTATGAAAAAAGGTGAAAACTACATTTCAATGCGAAACGAAGCCAAAGAAGAAGAAATGAAACGCCGCTTGACCAATCTGTTTGAAAGAACCCAAAAGAGAAATGGCGAATAAAATGGAGTTGAAAATCCAGAGTTAAAAAACAAGCGATTTTTGTGCTAAATTTGATAACAAACAAAACAAAGCACTTTTATCCGAATATTGATTGCAAACAAAAAAAGTGATTCTATGTCTTCTGGTTGATAGTAACACAATCAAAATAGACATAGAATCACCTTTTTTCTACATTTCTACAGCATATTTCTGTCAAGAGCATTGAAAAATCCAAAAGAGTTGTATATTGTACAATCCCCTGTTTTTTCACCGTTATCAGCACGATTTTTTTCGGCTTTCCCATCGTGGGAATACATAATATTTATGTTTGGCAAAACAATCAAAATCCTTTTTCCATCCCCATTAAAAGTAATTTTAGTTGTTGTTGTGATATAAAACAGCTTAACAAAAATAAACCGAAAATAATTTTTGGTTTCAACAATCTCACCCTTGATAAAAGTTGTTGGAGAGTTAGGAAACAATGTTTTTATTATTTTACAGCAATACTTTTTTTCGTCTTTTTCAAGCTGGAATTCGCCTTTGTTTTCAATGGAAAAGGATATTTGATTTTCTTTACAATACTTTTTAAGCTGTGAAATGAATTTTTGGAGTTTTAATGTTGCTCGAATAGAATAAAACAGTATAGCAAGTAAAAACGGAGCAACAATCACCGCCAAAACTCCCAAAACCACCTTTATTCCACCAGCTTCCCAAACTGCAACGGCAGGAGGGATAAGCATTGGAATCACAAAAGCTAAGCCATAAAGTAAAGCTACAGTTATAATAACACTTTTTATTACAGATTTCAGCTCATTTTCTTCTTTTGAGCTTTTTTCGCTTTTACTCCATTTCTTACGAATTAAAACATTAACTCCAATCATTATAAATAACATAATTGGAAGCATTATTGCCAAAACGGAGATTTTAAAAGAGTTACTCGTATAATTTTTATTTACAAAGAAAATTCCCTTTGCAAATTTAAAAACGAAATCGGAAGGCAAAACAACAGTTAAAAATGAAATAACAACGGCTTCAATGTAAAAATCAGCAGACTTAAATGTTTCCTTAAAACAAGATGACAAACTTTTA
>JAZNIJ010000063.1:0-15055 GCA_045577455.1 Eubacteriales bacterium | reverse complement strand
ACCTACACCGGTTTTAGAAAACATAAAAAATACTGTGCTCTCTTCCATTTGTTGGAAAAGTTCTACAAGTTTTTTTGTTTCTTCTATTCTATCTACATATTTCACTTTCACACACTCTCCCACAGATAATTATTAGTTATCGCGTATTTTTTGCAAACAAATAGAAATTTGATTGGATGATAGGCGTTGAGTATTATGCTGTGCCTATACTTATACATCATCATCGTATCTTATTTTTATAATAATTTCAATGAAAATGCAGAAACGCAGACTTTTTCTGTAAAAATGCAGATTTTTAGTAAAAAAAGTAGAAAACAAACGACAGGTCTTGTTATAAGAAGACCTGCCGTTCGTTTACCCCCATATCCAAAAGATAATACCGGAATTTTATTAAGTTGTTTTGACTTTAGCTATCGTCGGCAAAATCAGACATCTCCTTTTCAAGAAATCGCCGCCTAACCTAATAAAATAAACATCTTTCAAGACAGCAAATCGCAGCCTGTTTTACATCATCGCTTAAAGATAATAGTAATCTTGTATTTTTTCAGAAATCGTTCTCGCTGCTTTTTGAACATCTTCAGCAAAAAACTCTTTACCTCTTGTCTCAAACACAGCATCAATGTTTGGAAGATATTCTCGGTTATACTTATTGTATAAATCTATCAAATATTTTCTTTCTTTAGGTGAAACATATTTTGTTTTGCATTTTTCTGTATTTGTTTTTCTTTGAACAAAAAATTTCAAATCAAAACAACCCATTAAATTTTTTACAAGGTAATCATATTCCGCTTTGAGTTGCTTAATTTTATTTTTAGGAGATGCACTGTATTCTGTCTCTCTCATTAGCAAATAAATAAAATTATCGAAAGGTGTTCGATCAAAAATAACTATATCGGCGTCATAATGAGTGCACATCTCGATAGTCTGTTTGAAAATTATTTGTTTATTTATTTCTTTAACGTTTTGCTCTTTTGGCATAAACTCAAAAGTATCTGGTACAATAAAAACTTTAAATTTTTGTCTTAAAATTTTATAACACTCTGATATAATACTTGTTTTTCCAGTATTATTCAACCCAGATATACCAACCTTGATTTGATGTTTTTCTGATTTAGTTAATGTTTGTAAAAATGATGTTATAATTTCATATAATTCTGGATTTGTTTTTATAGTGTTCTCCTGCCATTCAAATTTATCATCACTATGTTGAGTAGTCCCATTGCCATCAACTTTTGAATAAGTAAAAATTTTACAATTTTCCCTTTCTCTATAATCATAATCTGTTATCATACATCTTATGTTTGGTGGTTTGATCCCTTCGGGATATGGTATTAAATTGACAACATTTTCTTTTCGGACTTCTTCCATAAGAGTTCTTGTTTCGTTAGAAAGCTTATTCTTATCATAGTATATCCTTATTTTCACATCATTATGCTCTTTTTTTATTTTTCTTAGTGACTCTATGTCATACTTTAGCCAAGAAATATCTCCTCCAATATTAACAATTGAGCTTTCAGCTTCATATCTGGCAACCGTAAGCAAATCGTGAAGTTCTTTATAGGAAGCAACCATCTTAATTTCCTTTTTATATAGTGATTTAAATCCTATAAAAAAAAGAATGATGCATGCGATAACAACGATCCAATCAGTGATTTTTTTGTATGACCAGTCATGCGAATAAAAATATGCACCGGCTAATGCCAGAACACTGGCTAAATGTCCTATAGCTTCCGTGCTTAAAAACATTTTCACTATTTTCGCAATTTTCCATTTTCTTAAGTTTATATTTTTGTATGAGTTATTAATACTGGTATATTCGGAGATTTTCTTGTTAAATATAAGCATTTAGATGACCTCTATTTCATGAATTCTTTTGTTGAATAATATTAAAACAAAAAAGCAATTGTTTTGATACGTTGCACATTGGCTTGATTTGATACAGCCCAAAAAGTCAAGAAGATGAACACAGGGGACAGTTTTATGTGTTTATGCATAGTAATCCGTTAAAACCCAAAACCATTCTCTATGTTTCTGTTTCTTGTCATTCAACTCGTACGCTTTCTACTATAACCTAACATATAGGCTTTTTCAACAATAAATACAGAAATGCAGGTATTTTATACAAAAATGCAGATTTTTAGTGAAAAAAGGAGAAAACAAACGACAGGTCTTTGTTTAAAGAAGACCTGCCGTTCTTTTAACCCCATACCAAAAAGATAATACCGGAATTTTGTTAAATTGTTTTGACTTTAGTTATTGTCGTCAAGGTCAGACGGCTCCTTTTTGAGAAACAGCCTAACCTAATTTGATAATCAACTGTCAATCACAGAACCGTCCTCTGATTGGTCTTATCTTTGAGTTTTGCCAACACAAGAGAACCGTCCCCTTGTGTTCTTTATCAACTATTTATTTCAATGAAAATTCATAAAGATACTATGCACCATTATCATTTGAAATAGCTTTTGTTATATTTATAAATATGTACCTCAAATTATTTTTCAAGTGTACCCTCTGCAAATCCGTACACAATTTTACTTCCACAAACTTCAAGTTTAAGATTATCTGCATAATTTAAATCTATACTAATATCCGTTGGTGGTTTCTGTCCACTCAAAACATATTCTTTGTCATATTCTCCGTTAAGATAAACTTTTAATGTTGCATCTTCAATTCCCAGGTCACTTCTATTAACACGAGCTACACTAATATTTAGTTTGGAGTATTTACCTTTCAAATCAAACAATGCATATCCGTTACCCTCACCAAAAAGAGAATAATTGTCTGAACCGATTGTAAAACCTTTATTAAAGGTATCACTACCCATAGAAAAAGTTTTTCCATCAGAGGGTTTATATATAGTAAGATATTTTCCGTCATAAATTACCTCTTCACTAATCAAATCCAATTTTGTCTCTGCAAAAGTTTTGGTATCTTTACTATAATATACTGTATTGCCTGATTTGTCATACATGGGCTTTTCTCCCCAAATACGAGCACAAACATCGGAAGAAAAATATATATTTCCATCAATATCTACTATACCTTTTCCAATGGAATTTTCTGTTTTCAAACCATCTATCACCAATCCAGGACTATATACATCCGCATCTATCATTGCATCTATCTTTTTACTTAAATGCTGTTTTTCTTCAAAAGCAAGATCTAAAGCCTGCTCTAAATCCATATTTTCTTCAATTTGATCGAATCTACCAACGAGAGAACGCACCAAACTTTCTTCTCTCCTATCTTGCACTATATAGGAACCAATTATTGTTATAATAACACAAATAATTGGAACAATCACATAAAAAACGGTTTCTTTTGCAATTGTTTTTTTGCCATCCATAGCCGTCACTCCATGTTGTTTTAAATTTAATGTATAATTAGTTTTGTTTGTAAGCAAAAATGGTATATTCAAAACCTTTTATTACTTTATTTATAAAAGGTTATTACTTTTTTACCATAACCTAATATGCCAACTTTTTCAACAAGATGTACAAAAATGCAGACTTTTTCTGCAAAAATGCAGATTTTTAGTGAAAAAAGGAGAAAACAAACGACAGGTCTTTGCTTTAAGAAGACCTGCCGTTCTTTTACCCCATATCAAAAAGATAATACTGGAATTTTGTTAATTTGTGTTCGAATTGGGTTATTGTTGTGAAAGTCAGACGGCTCTTTTTTTGAAAAACCACCTAACCTGATTTGAAAATTAACCATCAATCACAGAACCGTCCCTTTGTGTTTTACAAGGCAGAGGTTGCAAACTACAAAACCAAACAAAGAGTTATGCTGCCCCAAAGTGAGCGTATTGTAGTTGAAAACACACACCAAGCCATTATTGACCGTGGGGACTGGCTGACCGTTCAGCAGCTTGTCCACGCACGTCATAAAGCACCGCACCATAATTTTGAAAACATATTCAGAGGAATGGTGTTCTGTGCCGATTGCGGCAGCCGTCTTTGTATGGGAACAAAGCAGCGAAACGGAAAGTATTATCATCACTACCGTTGCAACAATCACGACCTCAACCCTGACAAATGCCCAAAACCGCACCAAATTTCCTATACGGTGTTATACCAAAACATTTTGGAGCGAATACAACAGCTTACCAAGGCAGTAGAAAATGACGAGGAAATTTATGCCCTTGTGCAGATTAAAACCGCCGACAATCTGCCACCCGATTCCGCTTTGAAAGAAAAGTATTCTATCGAAAAACGGATGGCAGAATTGTCCGGTAAAGTACGAAAGCTGTTTGACGGCCACTCTGACGGTGTGATTGATGATCGGAACTATGAAATGCTGATGAAAGATATTCAGGCAGAGCAGGAAGCATTAGAAGAGAAACTTTCCGCTTTGCAATCTAAAATTTCACAGCAACATAATGCCGAATTGTCCATTGAGCAGTTTAAAGAGACCATCAGAGAATGTCTAAATGTTACGGAATTAACACCTTTTATTCTAAACAAACTAATTTCAAAGATTGAAATCGGTAGTTTAGAAACAGTTAATGGTGAAAGACAGCAAGTGGTTAGTGTGGAATGGAAGTTTGCAAAATCAATACAATTATAATGCTTCCACTTCTTTCAACAGTTGCATAATTTCATCGTGTATGCCATCGATCTCAGAGTACAAAGTTACTGTTAGATGAAAAAAAGATTTTTCTATGGATGATATATTCCAAGATACTGTTGCTTCATAATAGTCCGCTTCACCATCATAGGTGTTGTAACGGAGTACATTACCGTCTTTTAGAACATCACAGTAAATATAGCACGCATAGCCGTTTTGAAAAGATGTTCTGGAATTAGAGATGTTCTTTTTTAGCGAATTGTTCCAAACACAACCAACATTAAGAGAGCAACCATACTGAGCAAACATATCGGAATACTTACTAATTATCTTTGAATACTCTTTTAACATCATTATTTCGTGTTCTACAATTATATCGGTTCTATTGGGTGTGTATATAAATCTCATCAAAATCTCCTCCCAAACAATGTCCAATATCTTGATTTTCCGGTAATTCCACCAGTTTTGGGATTCCAAGTGTTTTGTTGCCAATGCCATTGCTGATGGGGACCATCTTTGTGGGGAGAATGAAGTTCAAAAGATTTTAAACTTCCTCTTTGATTTTTATATTGTACACCGGAATAACCTTTACCAGATTTATTTGTAGGGGATAATTTACCTATCTGCTGTATTTTTATTCCTTTTGCTGCCGCTGTAGTAAATGTGGCTCCTGCGGAAATTCCACCCCACATAAATCCGTCTGCGGCACCATCCACAGCACCGCTTAGGGCAGCTTTGTCTGCTCCTTTCCAACTTCCAGTTGTAACTCTGTGACTGACTGCATTAGTTCCTGCCCCAACCGCGGCACCTATGACTGCACTTGTTACAGCAATCTTTACAGAAGCAATTAGAACAGGGGCTGCTGCTCCTCCAGTAGCAACAGTTGCTGCCACGCCTATTCCAATCGCAACCACACCAACGGCAACTTTTGCCAAATTCGTTGCCCATTTAGGCCAATAACCGTCCTGATCATCCATATTAACAGGATTATTCCAACAATATGCATACAGGTTGTATTGCACCATATTTTCATAATCGGCATCTAACACAGCGGTATCATCTGCGTTTATAAACCTACCAATTTCCGGATCGTAGTATCTTGTACCTGTTAGGTAGAATCCCGTCTCTTGGTCATAGTAATAACCTCTGTAGCGGAACGGATTGAGGAATTCCATATTGAATTTTTGGCTTTCGGAATAAGTTACTTCTGTAAAGATATTATTTCCTGCAGAATCCTGTGTTACATCATAAACAGTACAGTTACCCCATGCATCATATTCATAAGCAGCAACCTGAACACCGGCTGCTGTGTAAATACCAAGCACATCACCCTGTGCATTTGTTGTTACATAGTAGCTGTATGCTGTTGTTTCACCGGCTTTAATATATCTGATTGATGTAAGATTTCCGTAACTGTCATAGAAATAGTAAAGTTCAATACCAGGGCGGCTTTCATACATAAGTTTGCCGTCAATATATTGGTAGGTTGTTGTTTCACCGTTAACAGTCTTTGTGCCTCTTAAACCATTAGCATCATAAGAAATTGTTTCACTTGACGAAATTGTACCGTCAACATTAGGGTCAGGTCAGACGGCTCTCTTTTTTTGAGAAACCGCCTAACCTGATTTTGAAATCAGTCGTCAATCATAGAACTGTCCTCTGATTGATCCCACCACTCTGATGTTTTAAATTCAAGTGGAATATTTTGATCCAAGGGAGAATCGTATCCTATTTTTTCCAAGGATTCAAACCATTCGTCCCGTTTACTTTCAGGCAATCTTTTTCCACACCAGGGACAGTTACTTATCAGTATGTAAGATGTGGCAACACCATTTTTTCCATCGCAAATAGGAATCCCATACTCATTGAATTTTGATGAATAATATATAACCTTACTATTATCAAGAGAAAGGCTTTGGTCTATACAATATGTGTTATTCTCCATATCTTTACAACAAAACTCTACCATAGTCTTCGTCCTTTCACAGCATCTTTATACATTTTGCCTGTTGTTGGATCCATCGAACCCAAATGTTTACCATTTCTATCATATACTTCTATGTCGTTATGGGTAAAGTCCCAATCGTAATACTTTCTACTTTTACCCGTACCAGAATACCGATATGATTTTCCTTTTACAGATTTAAACTTGTTGAAAATTTTACTTTTTTGCTTAGATACATTGAAAATTCTTTTTCCGCCTTTTCCAACATCATCAATTTTGGAAAAAGCTTTCCCTGTTCTGTTGACATCATCAATTTTGGAAAACATTGTTGTTCCCAATTTTGCACCTTTTGCCGTATATGAACCAGGTGCAAAAGGAACTAATGTCGCACCAACATCCCATGCTAAAAATCCTAAGTTAACCCAAGAAGGATTGGTTATTAAATCCCAGGCACTCCAAACTATGCCAACAATATCTAATATCGTTTCCCAAGCTTCTCCCTGATTATCCACTCTCACAACCGGATTATTATCACAGTACGCAAACAGATTCTTGTCTGTCATTTCTAACGGATTAGAAACAACGAGCGACTCTGAATCCGCATTAATAAACCTACCCACCTGCGGATCATAATACCTACTCTGCAGATAGTACAGTCCCATATCCTGGTCATAGTAATATCCTCTGTAGCGGAACGGATTGAGGAATTCCATATTAAATTTCTGGCTTTCAGAATAAGCTACTTCTGTAAAGACGTTATTTCCATTAGAATCCTGTGTTACATCATAAACAGTACAGTTGCCCCAAGCATCATATTCATAAGCTGCAACTTGGTCACCATCAGATTCATAAATGCCAAGCACATCACCCTGTGCATTTGTTGTTACATAGTAGCTGTATGCTGTGGTTTCGCCAGCTTTAATATATCTGATTGATGTAAGATTTCCGTAACTGTCATAGAAATAGTAAAGTTCAATACCCGGACGGCTTTCATACATGAGTTTGCCGTCAATATACTGATATGTGGTTGTTTCGCCATTAACAGTCTTTGTACCTCTTATTCCGTCAGCATCATAAGTATTTGTAACAGTAGTTGAACCGTTAACAAATGTAACAAGCTGTCTGCCGAACCAAGAAAGTGTTTTACCAAGATATGAAACAGGGTTTCCTATTGCATCATAAGAAATTGTTTCATTTGATGAAACTGTACCGTTCCCGTTAAGGTCAACTGATGTAAGCAGATTGTTCCAGCCTGATTTATTATCATCGGAATATGTATATTCAATAGTTTTGTTTGCTGTACCAAGTGTACCTGTTGTGTATGCATATTCCTGTTTTGAAAGAGTGTTTCCCAAACCGTCATAGCTGAATACCGTAGTTTTATTATCAGTAACATTATTCTCGCGAGTCAACTGACCTAATAAATCATAAGTATATGAACGGTATGCCGATGCATTGACAATGTCTGTACTTGCACTGCTATTAGCAACTGCACGTTCACCTTTCTGAATTGATGTTATGTTACCAACATCATCATAGGTATAACTGTACGCTGTGTTGTCCACAATCTCGTTTTTAAGCAGGGTGGTTCTGTAAGTATTAGTTGTACCTGCCGCAGTGTTTCTGTCAGTTGCAAGCCAGTAAACATAGTTATTGTACAGAGGTCTGTCAGTTGAAAAAGTTCTGAGGTTTATTCTGTTAATGCTGTCATAATCATACTCAGCATGTCTTGTACCTGAAATTTTGTACTGAGTGGGAAGATTATCTTTAGCATAGTTTGCCGTATTGCTGTAACCTGAAACTGCAGAATAGCTGTAATACTGAGAAATTGTTCTTCCGCCGATTTCATTTGTAAGCCTTGTGAGGTTGTTACTGATATCATAACCGAATTCGGTCGAACCGACATGAGAAGATGAATCGCCGTTTCTGATTTCCTGACGGATAAGTCTGCCGATTGAGTCATAGTCATATTTGTAGCTCAGATTATTTTGCAAATCCGTATGGGAAAGTGGATTGAGAGCACTGTCATAACTCCACTTGAAACGAGAAGCCGAATTACCTTTAATTTCCGTTACGTTACCATAAGAATCATAAGTATATTCAAGCTTATCTCCGTTACCGTAAGTTGAAGATACAAGGTTTCCGTTATTTGGTCCGTAAACATTTGTTGAAAGTGCCGTACTGCCAACTTTAGTTTGAGTCACATTGCCAAACGCATCGTAAACAAAACTGTATTCTTCTTCAATGTATGGTTCAAATACTTGTATTGAGCTTAAACGATTATTTGAATAACCATAGGACACTGTAGTTCCCGATGAATATACTTCTGATAACTCATCGTTATCTTCAAAATAACTATATTCTGTTACCGCTCCATTCGGGGCTGTAACACTATTAACAAGACCTTTTTTTACATCATAACTATAATACGTCTTTTTACCGCGACTGTCAACACTCTCTTTAACATAAGAGCCAGCAGAAATACCATTTGTAGCGGGATAATATGATGTATCAGTTTTGATTATAATTGAGGAAGACGAATTTCTGAGTTCAGAAGATGTTGCCTGACCGTAAGAATTGTACTCAAAACCTGTCACAACACCTTTTGCAGAAGTTGCTTTTGTGAGGTTATGTTTATCGTCGTAATCATAAGTATAATCGTAACCTTTAACATCCGTGTACTTTACAAGGTCAGAGCCTTCATATTCCATATTTGATTTCTGTTCTGCATTGTCCGCAACAGAAATTATGTTACCCTCATCATCATAAGTATACGATTGTGCAACATCCTTAATAAGCTGGATATTGTCAAACCAAGCACAGTTTGCCTGATAGTTATACTTGGTATAGATCGTAATATGTCTTGGTGTATCGGAGGCATTTTTTTCAGATTTCAATGTAAATGCCTGAGCAGTATATTGCCAATCTGAAATTGTTGTATTAAACTTAGCGGGAGTTTTAGTTTCTGTATAAGTTGTACCGTCAGAGGCTTCGTAACTCACAAGAACACCAAGTTCAAAATATGCGGTTTCGTGGTTTGTCTGCGGAACAGCATTTGCTTTTGCCCAACCGCTGACAATATAAGTATCGTCGGGGTCACCAAAGGCCGCAACAACTTGTTTCATATTCTTGTTGGTGGAGCTGTCCCCACTTATTCTCATCGAGTATGTACCATCAATTTTCTGCGCAGTAGATGCACCTTCAGTTGAAGCGGTGTAAGCCACATTTGTTGCTGTCCATTTTGACGGCATGTATGAAGACACCGTTTCAAAGCCTGCATTTTCCAGAAGGTTACAATCGTTAGCTGTTTCTGACTGTTCAACCTGAATACAATCGAAATAAGCAACGCCAGTAGCGTTTCTCAAGCCAAGGAAAATTCTGATTTTTGTAATATCCTCAGGTAAAGTGACTGTAACGGTAAGTCTTCGCCAACCGTTGTTCATCTCCGTCGATGTAGTAGAAGACAAAGGCTCTGAAAAATAGTCAGTTGCAGTTGAACCGACATAAGTTCTGAACTGCAGATATGCACCTGTCAAGGTGCTTGCATACTGTTGCGTAATGCCTGTTGTTTTTACATAAGCTGAGAAGGTATATGTTTCCCCACCTGTTACATTTGTAATGTCCTGATAAAACAAGCCATTGCCTTTTTCAGCAGAAAGGGCGCTCAAGGTTATGGCAAGTGATTTTGTACCAATATATTTTTCAGTTGTCGAAGCTGAGAAAGAAGCTGTACTCGTTTTATAAGATGTTGTCCAACCACTTGTGGATTCGCCGTTAACACCTGTTACAAGGTTTACAACATTTTTACCAAGTGATGCTTCTGATGACACCTTGTTTGCGCTTTTGAGATTAGCAGACGATGTGTAATTATACATACCTGCGACTGACTGCTCACCATCTCTTCTCTTCAACTGCTGTGAGATTGTTCTTCCAACATTATCAAACTGATATGTTGTTATCAGATCATCATCAGTATTAAAATAGCCGTCACTTCCGTTAGTAGTAATTATAGTTGTATTATAATTGCTTCGGTCAAATTTCATTGTCTGACCTGTAGTTGTGCCGGGATTTGACGCTGTACCGCCTTTTTCATAAACACCGCTTATTCTCTTGCCTTTTGCCGCAGAAGTATAAGCAAATGTCACTGTGTAGCCACTGCTTGCAACTGCTTTTGTAAGACATTCGTCACTATCATACTCATATTCAATATACTTTCCATCCGGAAATGTGATTCTTGCAGGTTTACCATTACCACCATAGTTAAAACTTGTAACTCTTGATGACGGGTCGGTAATTTGAGTAATATAGTTATCAGATGAATATGTAAATGTGTATGTGTGACCAACAGGGTCTTTTACTGAAAGAAGTTTCGTTCCTGTAGAATCATAGGTTGCTCTGATATCATTGTTGTTAGCATCCTGTGAAGAATAGAGATTACCCTGTTGATTGAAATAAAGGCGATTGCCGTCCTTATCGGAAATTCTGTATTTCCAGTTTTCCGTACTACTAAGAGTGAGCGTTAATCCAAGACCATCTTCATCAACAAGCTTATTGCCGTTGTCTGCATCCTTATAAATATAATGTTCGGTTCCGTCACCGTCTGTATAAACATATGGATAATTTGTTGCATCATCACCTGTTAAACCATACAAGCTTGACGGTCTTACAGTCTGGAAAAGATTCAAAGACCAACCTTTACCGGCACTGGTTGTAATGTTATTTGATTTTGCAGTATATTTTGTACCTGCTGCATAACCATTGTAAACATACTGAATTGCCAAAGAACCGCGTTCACTGCTTATTGAAGCAAGGGTATTAGTTAAAACAAGGTTACCTGTATAATCATTGACATACGCTGTGCCTGCATTTTCAACATCAGCTGTTGAATAACTCCAATAACTTTCTATACCTTTATTGTTTCTGTAATCAATTAAAATGACCGGGTAATAATCTGTTTCATCATTATACTTTTCCGACCAGAAATATGCACATGCAGCATTCTCTGCCATTGTTCCGTTTTCGATATGTTGTTTAATAAGAATACCATTATTGGCAACAGTTCCTTCGTGCCAACTTTTCACAGCTTTAGTAATATCAAAAAATTTCCAAGCAGAACCCGCCGCAATGTCACTACGTTTCAAAAAATCATAATCGCAAACCGTGCTGTTATAATCAGGTTGATTATTCCACGTAGCGGTACTATAATCCCATGATTCTGTTACCAAATGCGCATCAATTTGTTGGTCATCCATTGTATCGGTCGTAAAGCTTGCACCATATGATAAAAGAGCAAGATGGGCACCTACTATCATATCACCCTTATTAAGCGTGGGTAATGCAAATTGAATAAGTGTTCGCATTTTTCCATAATCAGATGTATTCCATCCAACCGCTAAAATCTGCATTGCAGATAAATTTTCAGATGCGTGAGCACTTGCAGATGCTATAAAAGTAGAGTCTATATCCTCTCTCGAACGCTCTGTTTTAATTACAGGGTCAATAGTCACGGGGAAAACAGTATCTTCGCTATTAATCCACTCTGCGTCTGCTGTTACTGTGAGGATATATTTGTTACCATTTTGCTCTGTCAAAGTATAGTGAACATCATTAGAAATTCTATTTTCAGCATCATACATAAACGGAGCAGGAATAGCAAATACAAGTTTACCTGTATCCACCGTCAAGACGTCGATACTGCCGTCTTCATTTGTTTTAAAAGTTACATTCTGTGCTTTTAACTCAAAGTTATATGTATATTCATCACTCTTTGATTCCACAATAATGTTTTCTTTTACAGTGTTACCAATCACATTATACTCAAGTGACAGGTTTGTATCGATATTTTCATAAACAACACTGCTTGATACATTTGAAACATATTCAGAAAATTGTGAATCACTTTCAACTTTTTCTTTGATTACTGCATCAACTTTGTTTTTGTTGTTTGAATCGTAACCCCATGACAAACCATACTTGTCCTTCTTAATCGAAACAAGCTTCTTGCCGTTAGATTTTTTAGCAAATTTTATTTTAAATCCGTTTGATTTATTTACAAAGCCATTGACATCATCACTATCCTGTGCTTCTTCATCGGCAAGTGTGTTGTCAATATCGACCCATTCACCATCCTGCTCATAGTGAACAGGACTTGAATACCTTACTGCTTTGTATGTATGGTCACTCATTATATAATGCTTGACACTTTCTTCCCTTCGACTTTCATCTTCGCCGAGAATAACCGCTTCGGGAGCTTCTTCAACTTCATCAGAAGCATCAGGTTCTATCGTTTCTATTTCTGTCAACTCATCTGCTGCCAAAGCGACAACACTAGTGGGAATTATCTGAACAAACATAATCATAGCGAGAATTATAGATATGACTTTCAGTGTTTTTTTGGTTTTCATTTAGTCATCCTCCTCATATTAGTTTTTTATTATAAGAGTTTTATAAGTTGAACTTATTATCTCATTGTGCTCACCCCTTTCGTATTACTACAAGCTTATATTAGAACTAAGATATATTAAATAACAACAGTTCTTGCAAAAATGCGTAAAAAATACGCAAAAATGCAGATTGTTTATCGAAGAATAATTTGTTGTGTAGAGAGAGGAAAATTAACTGCTATAAGTCCATAGAGATTTTGTGGCGTTTTCTTACGGAAACAAAATAGATGACAAAATAAACTATTGACATTATGTTATCATATATGATAACATAATTGCGTAATATAGTTTTGTTGGTGATTTTATGAGTGATATAATTGATTCAAGGCAAAAAATAATATCTCAGCTTATTTCTGCGAGACTTGAAAAAGGCTTGTCGCAGGAGCAGTTGGCAAAACTTATAGGTACTCAAAGAAGTAACATTTGCCGTATTGAAAGCGGAAGTCAGAATTTATCTATTGATATGCTGGTTAAAATATGTTCTGCTTTAGGAAAAGACATAAATTTAAGTTTAGAAGAAAGGAGTGAGCCTATGAGTAACATATACAATTTAAAGTTATACAACGAAATTTTGTTAACTTTCTCTCTAGAGGAAAAGGGATTAGAGGGTTTAAGTGTTCAGATACAAACAGTTCGTGAGGACTTAAAAAAATTACTTCCTATCGATTTAAACACCACAAGTTCAGGGATTATTAAATGGCTTCAAAAAAGAGTTATTCCTAAGAATAGAGCTTTTGTTGATGAAATATTGAAGTCATTAGGGTTAAGCATTAATAACACCAAGAGGATTATTGATGTTTGTAAAGGCTTATCTCTTAATGATAGTTATTGGGTAGTCCCACAAGAATTTGAAGGGAAATTTGAAGAATACAATCTATATGAAAATCGTTTTTCGGAAGTTTTATCACTTGTTGCTTATACGGGAGTAGGTGCTTCCAACCTTGCTTTTACAACGTCTCCTGAACTCACAACACAAGGTATGTTAAGAAAGGCATGGCGTTACATTGAAAATGATGGCATATATTTGTACAAGGGTGGAACGGAAGGTGCTGCAAATGCCGGAAACGAGCCGTATAGTGAGTATTATGCTTGTCAAATAGCAAAAGCTATGGGTCTCAATGTAGTTTCTTATGAACTTGAGAATTGGAAAGGTATTTTGGCTTCCAAATGCAAGTTGTTTACAGATATTGACACAGCATTTATACCAATCGGTCATATAGTAAAAGAGGGTGGAATAAAGGCTTGTCTTGATTATTATAAAGCTTTAAGTGATGATGCTTATGAGGAACTTTGCAGTATGCTTGTGTTTGACGCGGTAATTTATAACGAAGACAGGCATTTCGGTAATTTTGGCATTTTGCGTGATAATCACACGGGTGAAATTATTGGTCCTGCTCCAATTTTTGACAATGGTCTTTCTCTGTTTAACCTTGCAATGCCGGAAGATTTTAATAATCTTTCTGAATATGCTAAAACACGTTCAACCCCATATGGCGTTTCTTTTGAAAGTGTTTGTCAAGAAGTAATAGGTAAAAAGCAAGCTTTACAGCTTAGAAAATTATTAGACTTTGAGTTCAAAAGACATCCGTCAATAAATCTTCCCGAAGAAAGATTACAGGCTATTGAAAGTCATATTAAGATAAGGGCAAGAGAACTTTTGTCTCTTCCCAAAACAAGACGATAAGAATAAAAATTATTAAGCTGACAGTTCTATGAAGATCTGTCAGCTTTTTTGTTAGTCAAATTTGAGCGTTTTAAAAGGAGAAAACCTTTGTATGGATTTATTACGATTATCAAATATTATGAGGAAGATTTAATAAGAAATACGCGATAAAAGTGATTGGGAGAAATCATTTGAGAAATAATATTCAGAAAAAAGATATTTCTCATCTTGATGATAAGTTTCATATTCTTCCCATGCTTTTTCTGCATCTTCCATAGAGTCAAAATATAGATGGTTTTCCAAATAACTATTGAGCAAAAATACAAGTTTATGATTGTGATTGTCTGAATAACGCTGCCACTTGATTATTTCGTCAATTTCATTTTTTGTAAAATATAGTCCTTTGGAGTAAAAGTCCTGAACTTCTTCTACGGT
>JAZNIJ010000062.1:0-31120 GCA_045577455.1 Eubacteriales bacterium | reverse complement strand
AATCATACCATAAACTTAAAAATGAAAACCGCACCCATAAATTATAAAAGGGTGCGGTAAACTTATATAATTAAATAGCTTTTGTTCAAATATAGATTAGTGAATTATTATGTAATATAGCAATAGAAATGTCAAAATACTATTTTAACGTAACCTCAAACTTTTTTTCTGGCACAGCAAATTCGTTTCTTGCATTAGCAAGCATCAACTTAATTCTGTTTTCTTGGTTTACTCTTGTAGCTCCGGGATCATAATCTATTGCAACAATATTTATATCGGGATTCTTATCTTTTAGCGGTTTCATAACACCTTTTCCGCAAATATGGTTGGGAAGGCAACCAAAGGGCTGTGTGCAAACAATGTTTTTAACTCCGCTATGGTATAGCTCAAGCATTTCAGCAGGTAAAAGCCATCCTTCGCCCATTTTTGTTCCAATTCCAATGTATGTATCATCCATAAGCTCAATCAGCTTTGTAAAAACTGTTGGAGGAACAAATCTTCCATCTTTTGCAACAATCTCGCTAACGCCTTTTTGTAAATGAATAAGAAATTTGCAAGCGTATTTAAAAATTATTGCTTTGAATTTTTTTTCACCATATAACTGATTGTCAATAATAGAGTCATAAAGACAGTAAATCAAAAAATCATATAGTCCGGGAATAACTGCTTCTGCTCCTTCATCAACAAGAAACTGTTCAAGATTGTTGTTTCCGAGGGGAGAAAACTTAACATATATTTCTCCAACAATTCCGACCTTAACCTTATCTGTTTTCTTCATGGGTATGTTTGCGAAGCGCTCAACAATTTCTTTGCATTTTTTCTTCACTTTTTTGAAAGATACACCTTTTTGTGACATCGCTTCGGCAACTTCGGTGCAAATTGTTTCAGCAAGTGCTTCGGTTTCACCCTTGTTTATTTCGTATGGTTTGCATTGATTAACAAGGGAGAGCAAGAGGTCTCCATATAACACAGCATAAAGCATTTTATGTAATACTGGAATGCCTATTTTAAATCCTGGGTGGTTTTCAATTCCTGAAAAGCTGAACGAAATAACAGGAACATGAGAAAGACCTGCTTTTTCAAGCGCTTTTCTCAATAAAGCAATGTAGTTGGAAGCCCTGCAGCCGCCTCCTGTTTGAAAATAAATCAAAGCAGTTTTGTTAACATCATATTTTCCGCTTTGCAAAGCGTGTATAAACTGTCCAATAACCAAAAGAGCAGGATAGCAAGTATCATTGTGAACATATTTCAATCCCGTCTCTGCAATTTCAGGGCCTTCCGTCAATAAAAGCTCGGTTTTATATCCGTAGGTTTCAAGAATTTTTCTAATCATATTGAAATGCATTGGAAGCATATTTGGAACGAGAATAGTATAATCCTTCTTCATTTCCTCTGTAAATACCACATAATTAGGATTCATTATTTAACCTCCCTTTCTTCGATAGCCCCCGAAAGACTTCTTAGTCTTATTTTAACAGCTCCTAAATTTGTAATTTCATCAATTTTAAGCTGTGTATAAAATTTTCCGTTTCTTTCAAGAATAGAACGAACTTCGTCTGTTGTAATTGCGTCTATTCCGCATCCAAATGAAACAAGTTGAACAAGCTCTGTGTCGGAATGCTCAGACGCATATTTTGCTGCCCTGTATAATCTTGCGTGGTAGCTCCATTGATTAAGTACATTAACTGGCTGGAAAGATGTAAGGTGGCAAATGCTGTCTTCACTAACAACAACAAAACCAAGAGATAGAGCGAGTTTGTCAATTCCATGGCAAATTTCAGGGTCAATATGATATGGTCTGCCAGCAAGAATCATTATTTTCTTGCCATTGGTTTTTGCATAGTTAACTGCTTTTTCTCCTGCATCTCTAACGGCTTGTCTGAATTCCTCGTGAGCAATAAATCCTTTTTTAACGGCAGCTTTAACTTTAGATAGTGGTATATCAGCGATTGGTTTAAGATATAATTTAAGCTCCTTCGCTAATTCTTTTTGGTTGTTGATATTAAGGAAAGGGCATAAAAACCTTGTTTTTTTCAGCTCCTCCATATTTCCTCTTAAAAGGTCGGAATAATAAGCAACAACAGGGCAGTTGTAATGGTTGTCAGTTCCTTCTTCGGGAAGATTGTATGTAATTCTTGGGTAGAAGATACAATCAACTCCTTCATCTAACAGTTCAACCAAATGACCATGCATAATTTTTGCAGGATAACACGCAGTATCAGATGGAATTGAAAACTGACCTTTTTCATAGGTTTTTCTTGTTGATGGTTTGGAAACCTTAATTTCAAAGCCAAGCTCTGTGAAAATTGTGGTCCAAAGTGGCAAAAGCTCATACATACCTAAAGCGAGAGGAATTCCAATTGTGCCTAATTTATTTTCACCTTTGGGCAATTTTAAAAGATAATTTCGCTTCATTTCAAAAAGGTTAGGGAGCTTGCTTCCTTCGCCTGAAAGACCTGCACCTTTTTCGCATTGATTTCCTGAAATGAATTTTTTGCCGTTTTCGAAAATGTTGATTGTTAAATGACAGTGATTCTGGCATCCACCGCAAACAGCAGGTTTTGCAGTGTGTGTGAATTTCATCAAGTCGTCGTTGGAAATAATTGTTGATGAATTACTCTTTTTGCTGAATAAAGCTGCACCAAATGCGCCCATAAGACCGGCGGTTGACGGTCTCACAACATTCCTTCCAATTTCTCTTTCAAATGCCCTGAGAACGGCATCATTGTAAAATGTTCCACCTTGAACAACAATATTTTTACCCAATTCTTCGGGAGTTCCCGCACGAATAACTTTGTAAATTGCGTTTTTAACAACGCTTATTGAAAGCCCTGCTGAAATATCTTCAACAGAAGCACCTTCTTTTTGGGATTGCTTTACGGAAGAATTCATAAACACGGTGCATCGGCTTCCAAGATTAACGGGTTTCTTTCCGGAGAGACCTTTCTTTGCAAATTCTTCTATGGTATATCCAAGTGCTTTAGCAAATGTATCGAGGAACGACCCGCATCCGGAAGAACACGCTTCATTAAGCATTATGCTGTCTATAGCTCCATTTCTGATTCTGAAGCATTTAATGTCCTGTCCTCCGATGTCGAGAATAAATTCTACATCAGGCATGAAATGTTTTGCTGCGGTATAATGTGCAATTGTTTCAACTAAGCCAAAATCTACCCCAAAAGCATTTTTTATAAGCTCTTCTCCATACCCCGTAACAGCACTTCCTTTAATATTGATTTTATCACCACAAAGAGAGTATATTTTTTTCAGTTCCTCTTTAACTATTCTAACAGGGTTTCCTTGGTTTGATGAATAGTAAGAATATAGAATTTCGTCATTTTCCGAAATTAGCACCAACTTTGTTGTTGTGCTTCCGCAGTCAATTCCTAAATATGCATCCCCTGAATAATCAGCAATGTTTTTTTCATCAATGGTTGCTTTTTTGTGTCTGTCAATAAACTCTTTGTATTCGTCTTCGCTTTCAAATAATGGCTTTAAAAAGCTCTGTGGTTTAGAAATGTTACTTGCGTTTTTTATACACTCTGAAAGTTGACTTAAAGTGTATTCTTTTCCTGAGCTTCTTGCATACATAGAAGCTCCCATTGAAACAGAATACAAAGCATAATCGGGAAAAATCGCCTCATCGTCTGAAAGCTGTAGAGTTTCTTTAAAACGATTTCTTAATCCTTTGCAGTAATAGAGAGGGCCACCAAGAAACAGAACCTTTCCTCTGATTTTTCTTCCTTGAGCAAGACCTGCAATTGTTTGATTAACAACTGCTTGATAAATACTTGCGGCAATGTCTTCTTTTCTCGCTCCTTGGTTGAGAAGTGGCTGTATGTCTGTTTTAGCAAAAACTCCACAACGAGAAGCAATGGGGTAAATTCTGTTGCACCCAAGACTAAGGGTGTCAAGCTCATCAGCAGTAACATTAAGAAGCGTTGCCATTTGATCAATAAAGGCACCTGTACCACCTGCACAGCTTCCGTTCATTCTTTCATCAATTCCACCATCAAAGAAGATAATCTTCGCATCTTCGCCCCCAAGTTCAATAACGCAGGAAGCATCGGGCTGTTTTTCTTTAACAACCTGACAGGTCGAATATACCTCTTGAATGAAGGGTATGTCTGCTCCCTGTGCCAAGCCAAGCCCTGATGATCCGGAAATAGCAACATTTATAGAAATATCTCCGTATATGCTTTCAATATTCTTTATTATTTCAAAAGTTTTTTCTCTTACTTTAGAGAAATGCCTCTGATATGTTTGATAAACGATATCGTTTCCGTTCATAAGAATTGCTTTTGCAGTCGTTGAGCCAATATCGAGTCCCAGAGTGAGCATAATATTACCCCTTTATACATAATTTTTTCTATTATATCACTAAATAAAGTGTAAGTCAAATAAATTTTGTATTGCAATTTAAAACTTTTTTTGGTAATATATCTTTGTAGATTGAAATTTAAAGGAAATATTCAACATGAAGTTAAAATTGCCCCCTTCAAATGGTGAAAATTTGAAATCAGTTCTTGCAAAAAATGGAATATATATAAACTCACCCTGTGGTGGCAACGGTAAATGTGGCAAATGTAAGGTTATAATATTAAACGGAGAAACATACCCTTGCCCTGATGAAAATGGGTATGTATTGGCGTGTCATACAAAACTTATAACAGAATGTGAAATTCTTCTTCCCGAAAACAGTCAGATTTTCTATTCTGTTGACAATGGCAGTAATATTCATAATTTTGATAACTTTAATACTGTATCAGGGGAATATAATTCAAGCATTAAATACAGTGATTTTTCTTCACACCAAAATCAACAAGAATTTAATCCTTGTGATAATGCAAATATAAAATATGCTATTTGTGATATAGGTACAACAAATGTAAAAATACATAAATTTGAAAAAAACAAAATCACTGAATATTTTTTCAAAAACCCCCAATTTTCTTTTGGCGGTGATGTTATTTCTCGGATTGCAAACAGCAAAAACGGTGGTTATATAACCCAATGCAAACTCATAAGAGAAGCAGTATTATCAAGAATAGGTGATGTTGACCTTGCATATATATGCGGAAACCCAACAATGGTGCATATTTTCGCTTGTGTTGACCCATCCCCAATAGGCGTATATCCTTTTAAATGTGTATTTACGAAAACAAAATATTTATCAAAGCGTGAAACCGATTTACCATTTGATGTAATTCTTCTTCCTTCTTCATCTGCATATATTGGTAGCGATGCAGTTGTAGGTGTTTCAATGCTTTGGGAAAAAGAAAAAAATATTCTTGTTGCAGATTTGGGAACAAATGGGGAAATATCTCTGATTAAAGGTGGGGAAGTATATTCCGCATCAACAGCCGCAGGACCTGCCATTGAATGTGCAAATATGGAAATGGGCGTATGCGATATAAATAATGTTGTGTCTTTCGTTGATGAAAACGGAACGCCCCGTATAAACGGAGATGAGGCGAAGGGAATCAACGCTCTTGGAGTTTTCTCTTTGATATCTTATCTTTTGAAAACAAAAAAGCTCAGTTCAGAAGGACGGTTTGAGCTTGGCAGTGATGATAGAATTTCAAACAACAGGTATTATATTACCGAAAATGTTTATATAAGCCAAAATGACATATCGGAGTTTATGCTCGCCAAAAGTGCGGTTAAAACAGCAATTATTTTGCTTTTGAGAGAAACAGCCACTGATTTTTCGGATATAGATAAATTAGTTTTAACAGGTGGACTTTCAACAGATATATCAGCAGATATATTTGCAAGAATTGGTCTTATTCCAAAAGAACTAAAAGAAAAAGCGATTTATGTTCCAAATCTTGCAATAACTGCAACTGAAAAATGCGTAAATAGGGAATACTTGAAATTTGTTGAAAATTTATCCGAGAAAATTACAACTTTACCTCTGAATGAAAACCCATTATTTGAAGAAGAATTCATTTTAAATATTTTCTTTGATGATTAGTCGAGATATATAAATATAAAAGATAAACCGTCTTATTTCAGTTTGAAATAAGGCGGTTATTTTCTTAATTAAATATATTCTCTTGGAACACGTCCGCTAACGTTGCAGAGAATCTCATAACTGATTGTTCCGCAAAGTTGGGCAACGTATGAAGCGGGTATATCGGCACCAAAAATAATTGCTTCGTCTCCAACCTTACATTCTATTTCGGAAACATCAATCATAGAAAGGTCCATACAAACTCTGCCTAAAATATTTGCTTTTTTTCCATTTACAAAATAATGACCTTTGTTTGAAAGCTGTCTTGTAACGCCATCTGCGTATCCACAACTGCAAACCGCAATTTTTGTATCTTTTTCAAGGGTGTGAGTTCCGCAGTAACTAACAGTGTCACCTTTTTTTCCATCAAAGATTTTAATAATCCTTGCCTTAAAAGTCATTGCAGGAGTTAATTGCCTTGAATCACATTCATAACCATAAAGCCCAATACCAATTCTCACCGCATCAAGGGCATATTCGGGAAAGTTTGCAGCTCCTGCGCTGTTGCAGCAGTGCTTCATTCCAAAGGTAAGCCCTTCTTTTTCACAGCTTGAAATTAAATCTGTAAACGCCTCAAATTGAAGTTCTGTTCTTCCGCTTGATGGAACATCACTCATAAGAAAATGAGTGTATATTCCTTTTATTTTTCCTTTTGAGAGGGAGTGTATTTTTTGTATCTGCGATATTGCTTTGGGAATATCTTCAGCACGGTGACAGTAAATTCCCATTCTGCTCATTCCTGTATCAATTTGTAAATGAGCGTTGGGAAACCCATATGAAAAAACTTCTTCAGCATAATCAACGCTTCCAACGCTTATAGTTATACATTTTTCTTCTGCAATTTTAGCTTTGTTTGCAGGAATATATCCTAAAACAAGAATATCTCCGTTTATACCGTTTTCTCTGAGTTCAAGAGCTTCTTCAAAAGTTGCAACTGCAAAATATGATGTAACATTGTTTTTCTCAAAATATCTTGCAACCTCAACTGCACCATGACCATATGCATTTGCTTTAATAACGGCAACTCGTTTTACTGTTTTAGGAATTTTATTTGTAATTGCATCCAAATTGTCATGTATTGCTTTTAAATTAACTGTCGCTGCTGTGCGTTCCATTTTCAGTCCTTCTTTTTATTATGTATTCTTTGTTTTTAACTTTAGCTAAAATCTCATTGTTGCTATTGGAGAAAACACAGTTTTCAACAGCAATTTCTTGGTTTTTGATACTGTAGTTGGTGTCATTCCTGATGTTCAGAATAGCAGAATATAATTGGTATATTGAATGGAAAAAGCTGTTTGGCAGATTTATTTCATATCCAAATTTAACTGCTGTCATTCTACTGTTTTCAAAAAAAATCTCTGTTCCTTCCAAAGGTGGTGGGGAAGTGATAATAATATAATCATCAACCAAATCGAAAGATATGCTTTTGTCTGATGAGGTTACAGAGATATCATCTTGCAAACATCCTTTTATGTTTTCAAAAATCAAATTTTTTTCTTCTCCGCAGGAAGTAAGAAAAAGTACCAAAATAAAAAGTATAGCTTTTTTCAAATAAATGCTCCTTAAATTATAGTAGCATTTCAAAAACTGTTATATTTATCAGCTATAATTCTTCCAATTTCAAGGGGGATATCCGACGGCAAATATGAAAACTCACTGTATTTGCATTTAAGTGAGTCTGCGGCCAAGCTATGAAGATAAACCCCAAGAATAGCAGAGTTATAAGCTGTTACACCTTGGGCAAGAAATGAAGAAATGATGCCTGCAAGAACATCACCGCTACCGCCTTTAGCAAGTCCTGGGTTTCCAAAGTTGTTAATAACTGTTGTTTTATCGGGTGAAGAAATAATTGTTCCGTTTCCTTTTAAAACAACTGTACAATTGAGCTTCTTTGAAATCGTCTCACAAATTTGAAACCGATTCTTTTCAACTTCGGCAATAGAGCAATTGCAAAGTCTTGCCATTTCTCCGGGGTGGGGAGTTATAACAGTTTCAGAAGGAATATGCTCACAAATATCTATATTCCTTGAAATAAAATTTATTCCGTCTGCATCTATAACTAATGGACAATTTATGTTTTCTAATATTTCTCTTAAGCAATCGTCGTAAACATTAGCAATTCCGCATCCAATAAGCGCCGCAGTTGATTTTTCTTCAATAAAACTTTCTTTGCTAAAGTATCTAAAAATTGGCTCTGATATCCTGTTTTTATATATGTCAAGTAGATTATTGCAACCAAACGCTTTTACAAGTCCAACGCCTGACCGAAGTGCAGCTGTTATTGCAAGAAAACCTGCTCCTGGCATAGAAACGCTTCCGCAAAGTGTTTTAAGAGTTCCAAATGTACCCTTGTTTGAATATTCAGGTCGTTTTGGCAAAAGGTCAAAAACATTTTCATCAGTGCATAACGCAATTGGTTTTTCAGCCGACATATCTAAACCAATGGGAACCGTGTATATTTTTCCAAAATCATATTTTGTTGGAGAAACAACACCCGACAGCTTTTTGTTCGTTATAGAAACAGTGATATCTGCTTTAATATGGGGAAAATCTTCAAAGCTATCTGAAGGCATGCCGCTGGGAACATCAACGGAAATAACAAAAGCATTGCTGTTATTTACTGTGTTGAAAACCTTTTCATAAATTCCTGTTGCAGAACTGTTAAGACCTATTCCAAAAATACAGTCAAGTATAAACTCCGAAGATGAAATGATATCAAAAGCATCTGCATCTTCGATGTTAATGGCTTTCCCGAAATACTTGTTTCGGTAATGCTTTCCTTCATCCGTTTTTGGTTCTTTCACGTAAATAACTGTTACATCGTTTTTCAGCATTGATGCAACTGCCCAGCCATCACCACCGTTATTTCCTGAACCACAGATAATTGTTATGGGCTTTCTTTTAATATGCTTTTCGATAACAGAAATAATCCCTAAGGCGGCTTGTTCCATTAGTAAAATGCCATTATAGTTGCTTTCAACTTGTTTCAGGCATTGTGCTGAATAAATTTTTTCCATAACTTATTTTTGAATTGCTTTTGAATTATAGAATCGGAGAGATGCAAGTGCTTTTTTGGGACATTCAAAAATAACAGCACATTTTTTTTCTTCTTGTATAAAGGTTGCGTAGTAAATATCCATTGCATCGGGAGAAGAAATGCAGGTGTAGATTTTCATTTCTGTACCGTTTGATTCTCTTTTTATTGCTTCTTCGCTGTAAGGAGCAATTGTATGAAAAGCAGAAACTTTAAGGTTAAATAATTCTTTCCTTGAACGGCCGCCGTATATTTTGTTCATAGAAAAATCGCCGCTGTTTACTATGTATTCGTATTCAATTTGTGTGCGCTTGTATAGAAAATAAGTGAGAATTGCAAATATCATAGCAAAGCCACAAAATGCAATAAGTAAAAGCTCAGATGGAACAAAAGCAAAAACAAGAACTAATAAAATAATATCAACTAAAACTATTCCTGCTCTTTCCAGTTTGGTTTTTGCATCTGTCTTTTTTTCAACATTATACTCAAAATAATTTATTCCTATTGATGATTCTTCTCTGTTTATGTTAGCCATAATATACCTCTTTCTTTATATAAACTATATATTTTCTTGTCGCATAATCCATTTTCCGTTCGTAAAATCAGGAACAGAAACAGGCATCGAGCCCATAGCAATTGATTCCTCACTGAGCGCGCTTATACTCATCCACGAAGCCGCATCGTAAACATCTATGGGGAAGGGCTTGTTTTGCAAAATACATTCAGCAAAATCAATAAGCATAAGACGGTCCATTCCACCATGTCCACCTTCAGGGTTTAGCTTGAAGTTTTTCCATGTTTCAGTATTGAATTCTTTTGATAATTCCTTTGCGTTTCCCAAGTTGCTTTCAATCCAGCAACATGCCGCATCATCTCCAAAACGGTCTTCAAGATACAAAGAATCGCTGTCGCCGGAATAGTATGCCTTTGTTCCGCAAACTGTTGGCTTTCTTGTATAATACCGTGGAAGCGTTGTTCCAAGCTCTAATGTAATTGTTTCACCGAGGGCGCATTTGATAATTGTTGTAACAATATCGCCTTGCATAAATCTTTTACCTTGGAGAGGGTGGTCAGGTTCTTTTGTGCGTTTAACATATTCTTCAAGACCATATGAGGCAGAAGCCATTGAAACAAGGGAAACCATTCTGTTTCCTCTGTTTATGTTAAGTATCTGTGCAAGAGGCCCTAACTCATGAGTTGGATAGTTTTCGCAGTTTCTTGAAAGATAGTTTCTAAGTCTGTAATGCCTGTTTTCTGCCCCGCTTGTTATTTCTTCTCTCAAATCGTGAGCATATGCACCCGAACAAGCAACAACTTTTCCAAAAAGCCCCTTTTTAACCATATCAATAAGCATAGTTTCCCGTTCACCGTAACAGCAGTTTTCAAGAAACATAAAGGGCGTTTCAGTTTCTTCTTGAGTTTTCACCAGCTTAAAGCAATCGTCAACGCTATAAGCACCTCCAACCTCCATAGCAACAATTTTTTTGGCTTTTAATGCGTCTATGGCTATTGGAATGTGCTTTTCCCAAGCGGAAGCAATTAGAACAGCATCAACATCATTTCTTTCCAATAGCTCTTTGTAATTGTCAGTTCCGTATGGCTTTGACCCTGTTGCAGCTTCAATTGAGTTAATAGCCCTGTCAATTCTGTCTGAGTAAATATCAGAAACAGCAGTGATTTTATAAAACTGTGTGAGTTTTAAAATTTCGCAAACTATAAGTCCGTAACCTCTGTTTCCGAGTCCGATAACACCAAGTTTAATTATATTATCCATATAGTACCTCAAAAACTTTTTTTATATCATAACACATTAAAGATGAAAATTCAATATTATTTTCTTGCTTTTTTAGTAAAAATATGATATCATATAATAAATTCATATGGAGGTGCTTTAAATGCTTAAGTTTTACCAAAAGAATCAGAAAATGATTCATAAACTGTTGATAAATCAGATTGCAATTTCTGCGTTGGGCTTGATGGTTGGAATTCCGGTTAATGCATTGGCATATAAATTCAATCTTGGAAATATACCAAATTTATTATCAGGTATCTTTACAGCTGCAATGTATTGGTTTGTATTATACGATGCTTTTTGGGAATGGGGTTCAAAATATATTTCAGGCAAGGGAGAAAATGTTCCAACAGAAAAAACAGCTGTTCTTTCCGCTGGATTTGCTTTTATCCCAACGATTATTATTTTAATTGCTCACGCTATAACTTATATTGTTGGCTCAACAATATCAGCAGCACTTAATTGGATATTGATTCTTCTTTGCAATGGTATGCACTTTGGAACTTTAAACTTTGTTTTGGAATTCGTTCCCGAGGCATATTCCGAATATGTTAAAATTGGAATTTATGCTCTCTCAATAATTATTACAACAGGAATTTGTGCATTGGGCTTCCACGTTGGTAAAAATGGCAAAACTATGTTTGCAGGATATTTTCATAAGAAAACCGATAGAAGAGATAGATAAAAGTTAAATATATTAAATCATAGAAAAAAATATCATAACAATTTCTTTTTCTGCATATGCTTCCTTGGAGGTGTGTGCATATGGATAATAAAAAGCGGTTGGTTTCTCCCAAGGCTGGGTTGTTATTGCTTATTTTGTTTATTCTTTTTTCTGTAATATTGTTCGTTTTTTCAACGCTTTTCTCTTCTGAGGGGTTCACGGATGCTTTTAATGCTATGGAAACCGTTGATGCAGTTGCTATTCCGGAAAAGCAAAACGGCTTAACAATAATTCTTGATGCAGGTCATGGCGGTGAAGATCCGGGAGCTGTTGTTGGAGACCTTAAGGAAAAAGAGTTGAATTTGAACATAGTAAAAAAATTACAACAATTGTTTTCTATCGGAGATTATAATATTGTTCTCACTCGCAGTGAAGATGTTTTATTATATAATTCAGGCGAGGAGGGAAGCAAAAAACAATACGACTTAAAAAACAGAGTTAAGGTTGCATCGTCATATGAAAAACCAATATTTATAAGTATCCATATGAACAAGTTTTATCTTGAAAGTTGTAAGGGTGCTCAGGTGTTTCATTCGGATAATGAAATAAGCAAAGAATTGGCTGAGGGTATACAGAATTCTGTGAGACTTTTACAAACAGATAATAACCGTATAGAGAAAAATGGAGCATCAACAATGTTTCTTCTTGAAAGGTTAAACTGCCCCGCAGTTCTTATAGAATGTGGCTTTTTGTCCAATCCGCAAAACGCAAAGGAGCTTACAAATGAAGAATACGCAAATAAGCTCGCTTTTTTAATTTTTAAAGGAATTTTAGAATGGATAAACGAAAATGAAACAGATTTATGTTTGCGATAGCTGTGGTTACGAAAGTGCTAAATGGTATGGTAAATGTCCGGGGTGCGGTTCGTGGAACAGCTTAAAGGAATTTGCACTTGAAGATGGAAAAAAAGCTAAAGCATCTTCTGCTTCGACAAAAATAATAACTAAAGAATCATCCAAAGCTGCTCCTATCAATACCTTTGAAATAAGTGAAAGTATAAGATTTTCAACAGGTGTTGGAGAATTCGACAGAGTTCTCGGTGGCGGAATTGTAAAGGGCTCGGTTGTTTTGCTTTCGGGGGAACCGGGTGTTGGAAAATCTACCTTGCTTTTGCAGATATGCCAGTATGTTGGAAGGGATAAAAAGATTCTCTATGCATCGGGGGAAGAGTCTGGGTCTCAAATAAAGCTCAGAGCCGCACGGCTTGGTGTTAATACAGAAAACCTTTTATTGTTATGTGAAAATAATTTAGATACAATACTTGGTGAAATAGATTGTAATAATCCTGAAATTGTTATAGTTGACTCTATACAAACGGTGTATGATTCTCAGGTTGCATCATCTCCCGGCTCGGTAACTCAGGTAAGGCAAAGCACATTTCGTTTAATAGGGAATGCAAAGGAAAACGATAGAGCAATAATTATTGTTGGTCACGTCAATAAAGATGGAAACATAGCAGGACCGAAAATATTAGAGCATATGGTTGATGCCGTTTTGCATTTTGAGGGTGACAAACAGCATACGCATAGAATTATCAGAGCTGCCAAGAATCGTTTCGGTTCAACAAACGAGGTTGGCATTTTTGAAATGGCGGAAAATGGATTAACGCCTGTTGTAAATCCCTCGGAAGCATTGATGGCTCAGCGTTTAAAGGGCGTATCGGGCTTTTGTCCTGTATGTACTGTGGAAGGAACAAGACCAATTATTGCTGAAATACAGGCACTTGTTACCCCCACATATTTTCCTTCTCCCAGGCGAACATCTGCAGGAATAGATTATAATCGCTTAAATCTCATTCTTGCTGTTCTTGAAAAAAGGTTGGGGTTCAGGTTTTCCACTCAGGACGTTTACGTTAACGTTGTTGGTGGAATGCGGCTTGATGATCCTTCAACCGATCTTGCTGTTGCTCTTGCTTTGATTTCTTCTTTAAAAGATATCCCCGTTCCCGATGATGCTGTTGCAATTGGTGAAATTGGATTAGGAGGTGAGTGTCGCTCTGTATCCGCCATAGATATGCGTTTCAGAGAAGCACATAAATTAGGTTTCAGACAAATAATTGTTCCTCAAAGCTCGGTTCAAAAGTTGAAGGGGCAAACGGACAGTATTATGGCCGTGAGAGGAATATATGATGCTCTCAAGCTGTTTAAACAAACAACCGAACAGTAAGTATTATTTGTAACATTGTAAATTATCAAACAATAATGGAAATTGTTTGTAAAAAGGATAATGACCAAATAACTAAACATAAACGGTTGTTATATTCTATACCGCAATTTTATAAATAACATTGAAAATGTTAATAATAAGAATCTGAATAAATTATCGTATTTTGTTTTTGTTGCTTCTTCTCGGTATGATTCTTTACAATCGAAATAGAAGCATACGGGCAGAGATTATAAGATTCAAACATATAATTTTCTGCTCCACAGTTTGTTTTGCAGCAATATCCTGATTCTTGATAGGGACATTTTTCGTTGCATTCAATAAACATAAATAAATCCTTTCGTAAATAAAATAACCCCAAGGTATATTTTACCCTGAGGTTATTTTTTAATTCAAATGTATTTAAAGTAATTTTGAGATGGATTTTATACATAGGGCTTGTCTATTTCTATAACACAATAATAATTTTCGCCAATTTTTTTCTTAACTCCTTCGCATATAAGGTCAACAACTTGATTGTCGGTGAACTTACATTCAAGAGGAACAACTGTATCAAAAATTAAATTTGTGTGCGATGGCCCAATAACAACTCTGAAATCGTGGATAGATAATCCGAGAGACAGAGACGAAATAACTTCCAATAGCTGATGTTTTAAATTATCAACTTTTTCGTTGCCCATCAAAACAGGGTCCATATGTATAACAGCATGGCATCCAAGTTCATCTGAAAGGCGTTTTTCAATGTTGTCTATGCAATCGTGCATCGTTGAAAGGTCTCCGTCGAGTGGAACTTCAGCATGGATAGAAATCATTCTTCTGCCTGGACCATAATCGTGAACAATAAGGTCGTGAACGCCAACAACTATATCGTTGTCCATAACGATTTCTTCAATGCGTTTAACAAGCTCTGCATCTGGTGGAGGCCCTAATAAAGTTTGCAAAGTTTCTCTTATTGTTAAAAATCCGGCTCTGAAAATTAAAAGAGAAAGAAGTATACCGCAATAGGCATCAATGTTAATTTCCCAAACTTTATATATAACTAATGTAAGTATAGTTGCCCCCGTTGCTATGGCATCGGAAATGCAATCTGTTGCAGTTGCCTTCAACGGGTGAGAATCAATTAGTTTTCCAACTCTGTTGTTATAAATAAACATATAAAATTTTATTAAAACAGAGATGACAAGAATAATTATAGCAAGGGTATCAAAATTGGGAGTTGATGGATTTATGAGCTTTTGAACTGATTCTTTACCTAACTCAAATCCCATAAGGCAAATAATCAAAGCAACTATAAAGCTGGATATATACTCATATCTTCCATGCCCAAAAGGATGACCTTTATCTGGCTTTTTGGATGATAGCTTAAAGCCAAGAAGGGTAACCAAAGATGAACCTGCATCTGAAAGGTTGTTAAATGCATCAGTTTTAACAGAAACAGAGCCGGTTATAACCCCTGCAAACAGCTTGATGGCAAATAAAAGAATATTGAGAAAGATTCCAAGACCGCCACAGATATATCCGTAGACTGTTCTGTTTTCAGCGTCGGATAATTTTTTATTTTTAATGAAAATTAAATGTAAAAGTTTAATCATAGTGAAATAGGGCTGCCATAAAGACAGCCCTCCTCATAAGTAAATTTAAGAAATATTAGTGAACAATAACCTTTTCTGTTTCTTTGTCGAAGATGTGAACTCTTGTCATATCAATAGCCATCTTAACATCGTCACCTGTTCTTGCCTTGCATCTGGAAGAAACGCGGGAAACAAGGTTTGTAACTTCTGTTGTTGCTGTTTCTTCACCCATGGAGAGGTAGAGGAAAATTTCAGCACCCATAAGTTCTGTAACTTCAACTTTAGCTTCAATTGTAGAATCAGCAAACTGTTCAATATATCTTTCTTCATCATGAATAAGCTCAGGACGAATACCGATAACAACTTCTTTGTCGATATATTCTTCCAACTGACCGTCTTCATTTTTGGAATCAGGAACTTTAATTGAGAACTGGTCAAATGTAAAGAAAATATCTTTAGAACCTTTGTTTCTCTTGAGAGTGCCGTTAACAAAGTTCATTTGAGGTGTTCCGATGAATCCTGCAACGAACATATTACAAGGTAAATCGTAAAGGTTTTGAGGTGTGTCAACCTGCTGAATGAGACCGTCTTTCATAACAACAATTCTGGTTGCCATTGTCATAGCTTCAACCTGGTCGTGAGTAACATAAATAAATGTTGTCTTAAGTCTCTGATGGAGCTTTGTAAGCTCTGTTCTCATGGTTGCACGAAGTTTAGCATCCAAGTTGGAAAGAGGTTCGTCAAGAAGGAATACTTTAGGTTCACGAACGATAGCACGCCCTAAAGCAACACGCTGTTTCTGACCACCGGAAAGTGCCTTTGGTCTTCTGTCAAGTAAGTGAGCAATATCCAAAATTCTTGCTGCTTCTTCAACTCTGCGTTTAATTTCTTCTTTTCTTGTCTTACGAAGTTTAAGACCGAAAGCCATGTTATCAAAAACTGTCATATGAGGATAAAGAGCATAGTTCTGGAAAACCATGGCGATATCTCTGTCTTTAGGTGCAACATCGTTAACTAATCTGTCACCAATGAAAAGTTCACCTTCAGAAATTTCTTCAAGACCTGCAATCATACGGAGAGTTGTTGTTTTTCCGCAACCTGAAGGGCCAACGAGGATAATGAATTCTTTGTCCTTTACTTCAAGACAGAAATCGGAAACGGCTGTAACGCCACCGGGATATCTTTTATAAAGGTGCTTAAATTGTACACTTGCCATTTATAACCTCCTGAGTTATTTTGCTCTTGGCAAAAAGCTATTTAATTTACTTCTATATAGTACCAAATTTTTTCAAAAAAAGATAGAGGTTATTTACCCAAAAATTTGGTGTTGTTTTTATACATATTGCATAAAAATCACAATATTTTGCGTTTTTTGAAATTATAACCCGAAAAGAGTTTCTAAAAACGTAAAATTCTTGCCGTAAAGTGTTATAGATATAATTGCTATAATTGTGAAAAAAATTGTTGCTGTTACAAAGCTTGTTAAAAATAATTGAATACTTTTTCTTTTTTTTCCTTTAAAATCCATATAAATGTTTCCTGTACATCATTTTTATATATTTTTTCTTTAACTTTTGGTAATTACGCTAAAGGGACATCTTCTCTATTAAATTTTAAAATGTGAGAGGATTATTTATTGTTTTCTGTAGGCATTTCAAAACCATGTAAAAAACTTTTTTCTCCCATAGCACAAACATCTCCGCCAATTATTTTGTTTTTATAAACTAAAAGGTTAGCAATAACATCACCGTTTTTATAATTCGGATATTCGTTTATTTTATATGTGTATCTTGTTACGGTTTTACCTTTGTATTTTTTAAGATTTAAACCTTGATTTCTTTGAATGTCATTATAATTTGTATAAACACTGTCAAATTCCTCAGGAATAACAACATCAACTATTTCGCATGGCTCAGCAACAACTGTATAACCAAATTGTTCGATAAATTCAACTCTTTCTTCGTTGGTATCAATTCCATCAAAATTGTATCCAACAACGGCAACATCTGCATAATTGTCATAATCAGGAACAAAAGCAATAAGTAATGCAAGAATTCCAAATGCACAGAATAAAGCGGCAAAGAATTTGAGCTTTGATGCTTTTATGGTGTAGATAAACATAAAAAGGTTCTCCTTGTAATTTATATAGGTAGTATATATTTATTACAAATTTCCTATTTATATTCCTCAAATGTTGCATTAGATATTATGTAATTAAAATCACTTGATTATACTTATAGTAATAAAAAAGGCAGTTCCGAGAAAATTTTCGAAATCTGCCTGTTTTGTTTTTACAGTGGTTTCTTTGTTATTCTTGAATACTGCCTTGGATATTCCTTAGGGGTTGCTTTAACTTTTTTTATCACAATGAGCGTGTGAGTATGCTCAACGGTTGGTATTTTCACTGTGTGTATTTTTTCAATTTCTCCACCGCAAATCTCAATTGCTCTCTTTGCTTCGGCTGCTTCTTCCTCTCCCATGCTTCCTTTCATCGCAATAAAGCTACCCCCAACATGGATGAGCGGAATGCATAATTCCGAAAGGATGTTTAGCTTTGCAACACCTCTGGAAATAACTGTATCAAATTCTTCCCTTTTTCCAAATTCTTCTGCTCTGGCGCAAACGCCTGAAATGTTTGATATATCTGCCTCTTTTGCGCAGAGATTAACAAAATCAACCTTCTTTTTGGTGCTGTCAAGAGCGGTTACATTAACTGAGCTTTCATATCCTGCAACAACAAGAGCAGGAAATCCGGCTCCGCATCCCACGTCGATAACCTTCTTTCCGCCTTCAATCAAATTATGAGTGAAAAGCGTGAGGGAGTCAACAAAATGCAAAAGAGCAATGTCTGTTTCCGTTTTAAGAGCAGTGAGATTGTATTTAGCACCTTCAAAAGTTAAAAGTGATGCTATTTGTGCATATTTGTTCAAGATGTTTTCGTTAAGAGCAACAGGGGAGTTTTCTTGCAGAATTTTTTTAAATAAATTTAAATCCATGTAATCACATTCCTTTAATAAATACTAAAATCAAAAGGATTATCACTTTAAGTAAATGAGCAATACGGTAATATCAGCAGGGCTTATGCCCGATATAGAAAGTGCTTCGCCAATGCTTGAAGGTCGAAACTTATTCAGCTTCTGAGCCGCTTCCGCCTTTAACCCTTTTATTGTTGTGTAATCAACATCGTCAGGGAGCTTCTTTTTTTCAAGATTATGAAGTCGTTCAACCTCTGAAAGCTGTTTTTTGATATAGCCATCGTATTTAATTTCTGTTTCAATTCGTTTTATTAAATGCTTTTCACCTTCATAATTGCCAATTATTTTGTAAAGCATCTTTAATTCAATGTGAGGACGCTTAATAAGTTCGGCAATCCTTATACCGTTTTTGAGTGGTTCATATCCCTTTTCAACAATATAATCATTAAGTGCTTCAGTTGGGCGGACAGATGTGCTTCCAAGACGGATTATTTCGTTTTGAACAAATTCTTCTTCTCGTAAATAGTTTTGATAAGATTCTTCGGAAATAATGCCTGCTTCGTATGCTTTGGGTATAATCCTGTGCTTTGTGTTATCCTGTCTTAAAAGTAAACGGTATTCACTTCTCGAAGTCATAATTCTGTATGGCTCATTTGTTCCTTTATTAACAAGGTCATCAATTAGAGTGCCAATATAACTTTCAGAGCGTGAAAGGGTGTATGGTTTCATACCTCTAATTTTTAATGCGGCGTTAATGCCTGCCATAAATCCTTGAACAGCGGCTTCTTCATATCCTGAGCTTCCGTTGAATTGACCTGCTCCATAAAGTCCTTCAATTTCTCTGAATTCAAGAGTTGTTTTAAGTTGGGTTGGGTCAATGCAATCATATTCAATTGCATATGCAGTGCGCATAAATACAGCGTTTTCAAGCCCTTTTATGGAATGAATAACCTTTTTCTGAACTTCCTCTGGTAGGGAAGAACTCATACCCTGCAAATAAACTTCTTTGGTGTTTTCTCCCATCGGCTCAACAAAGATTTGATGTCTTTCTTTGTCGGGAAACCTTACAACCTTATCTTCAATGCTTGGGCAATATCTTGGGCCAACCCCTTTAATAACTCCCGAAAACAAAGGTGAACGATGAAGATTCTCACGAATAATATTGTGAGTTTCTTCGTTGGTGTATGCAATATAACATTTCTGTTGAACCTCAGGAGCAGTATCTCCAACAGAGAAAACTTCAGGGTCAATATCCCCATCCTGTGTGGATAAAATAGAATAATCAATAGAATCCGCATGAATTCTTGGTGGAGTACCAGTTTTGAATCTTACAATTTTAACCCCTGCATCAATTAAAGATTGTGTTAATTTTGTTGCGGCTAAAGTATTGTCAGGTCCGGATTCATATGAGCATTCGCCAACAATAATTTTACCGCCGAGAGAAGTACCCGTTGAAATAACAATGGCATCAGCTTCCCAAAAAGCTCCCATGGATGTAACAACACCAACAACTTTTCCGTTTTCAATTTTAACTTCGGTAATTTCTGCCTGAACCAATGAAAGATTTTCTTCTTTTTCGATTGCTTCCTTCATAAGTGTGCTGTATTTTCTTCTGTCAACCTGTAACCTTAAAGAGTGAACAGCAGGCCCTTTGCTTTCGTTAAGAATACGGCTTTGAAGCATTGCTTTGTCAGCCAATTTTCCCATAACTCCGCCTAAAGCATCAAGTTCATATACAAGATGCCCTTTACCTGTTCCACCGATGGAAGGGTTGCATGGCATATTTCCAACAAGGTCGAGAGTTAATGTGAAAAGTGTCGTTTTAAGACCAAGGCGTGATGCGGCAAATGCTGCCTCAATCCCTGCATGACCTGCACCAATAACTGCTATATTTGTTTTTCCTGCATAATATTCCATAAAAACCTCTTTAAAATTATTGCTGATTATTTGTGAAACATCTTCTTTTCCTGATATCTTGGCTCTGATGTAAGATTGATACCTAATTTTTTGAATGTATGGTTGTCGATAGATGATAAAATAACCGTTGAATGCGCTTCAAGACCTTTTAACTTTGAGAGAGCGTCCATTGCGAGCTTAGCGTTTTTATCTGTTATAGATGCAATTGAAAGGGCAATCAAAACTTCATCCGTATGAAGGCGTGGGTTTATACTTGATAATATACCTGTTTTGAGCTCTTGAATTGGTGCAATAAGATGCGGAGAAATAAGGTCTATTTCTTTATCAATCCCTGCAATTGCCTTAACAGCATTAAGCATTGCGGCAGATGCTGCTCCAAGCAACGCTGATGTTTTACCTGTAATAATTTTTCCATCTTCAAGTTGAATTGCAACGGCGGGTTGACCTTCTGTTTCAAGTGAACGATTTAGAGCAGCAATTGTAACTTCTCTGTCCTCAACAGAAATACCTGTCTGATTCATCAGAATCTCAATTTTGGATGCTTCAATGCCCTCTGAGTTTCCCTTTGCCTGTTCGCATAAAGCTGCAAAATATCGTCTTATAATTTCTTCTTTGGCTGCTTTTGAAACAATTTCATCGTTGGTAATACAGTTTCCTGCCATATTAACACCCATGTCTGTCGGAGAATGATATGGGCTTTTGCCTTCTATTTTTTCAAATATTGCATTCAGTACAGGGAACACTTCAATATCTCTGTTGTAATTAACAGCACTTTTTCCGTATGCCTCAAGATGATATGGGTCAATCATATTAACATCATCAAGGTCTGCAGTTGCAGCTTCATAAGCTAAATTTACAGGATGCTTCAAGGGAATATTCCAGATTGGAAAAGTTTCAAATTTTGCGTAACCAGCTTTTATACCCCTGAGATTGTCATGGTATAACTGAGAAAGACAGCAAGACATTTTTCCGCTACCTGGTCCTGGTGCTGTAATAACAATAAGAGGTTTTTTCGTTTTTATATAATCATTTTTCCCAAACCCGTCGGGAGAAACTATTTTTTTCACATTAAAAGGATACCCTTCTATAGGGTATTGAAGAAATACATTTTTCTTCATTGCTTTCAATCTTTTTTTGAAAAGATTTGCTGCTGGCTGATTGGCGTATTGGGAGATAACAACACTGCCAACATAAAGTCCTAATTTTTCATATTCGTCAATAAGACGAAGTACATCGGCATCATATGTAATATCAAGGTCGCCGCGTCTTTTGTTGCTTTCAATATCAGCGGCATTTATAACTATAACAATTTCTGCAATGTGAGACAGATTTTTAAGCATTCTTAGCTTGGAGTCGGGTTGAAAACCGGGCAAAACTCTTGAGGCGTGAAAATCGTCTAGCAATTTACCGCCAAATTCGAGATAGAGCTTTCCGCCAAATTTTTCAATTCGTTTGGCAATTTCCTCAGATTGAGTTTTTAAATATAATTCATTATCAAAGCCGATTTTCATTTTTACCCCCGAAAATAAATGAATTTTTTAAAAGTTTTGCAGGGAAGGTATAAACCGTTCCCTGCAAAATAAAATCAATTTATCAATAAATTTATGCTTTGCCGTTGCAGCCGAGAACGTTAACGAGTTTGTGCTGAACGAGTTTTTTAATGTTAGCTCTAGCTGGCTTAAGGTATTGACGAGGATCGAAATGATCTGGATGTTCGTTGAAGTATTGACGAATGGATGCTGTCATAGCAAGTCTGAGGTCAGAGTCGATGTTAATCTTACAAACCGCCATTCTTGCTGCTTGTCTGAGCATATCTTCAGGAATACCAATAGCATCAGGCATTTTACCGCCGTTAGCATTGATAATATCAACGAATTCGGGGATAACGGAAGATGCACCGTGGAGAACGATTGGGAAACCTGGAAGTCTCTTGGAAACTTCTTCAAGGATGTCAAATCTGAGCTGTGGTTTCTGACCTGGCTTGAATTTGTATGCACCGTGGCTTGTACCAATAGCGATAGCAAGAGAGTCAACGCCTGTCTTTTCAACAAATTCCTGAACCTGGTCAGGATCTGTGTAAGAAGCGTCAGCATCACTTACGTTAACTGCGTCTTCGATACCTGCAAGGCGTCCAAGTTCACCTTCAACAACAACACCGTGTGCGTGTGCATATTCAACAACTTTCTTTGTGAGAGCGATGTTGTCTTCAAATGAATGGTGAGAACCGTCAATCATAACGGATGTGAAACCACCGTCGATACATGACTTACAAAGTTCAAATGTATCACCGTGGTCTAAATGGAGACAGATAGGAAGGTCTGTATCCTGAATAGCTGCTTCAACGAGCTTAACGAGGTAAGCGTGTTTAGCATAGTTTCTTGCACCGGATGATACCTGAAGAATAAGAGGAGCATTTTCCTCTTTTGCTGCTTCGGTAATACCCTGAATAATTTCCATGTTGTTTACATTGAAAGCACCGATGGCATAACCGCCTTCATATGCTTTTTGAAACATTTCTTTTGATGTAACAAGTGCCATAATAAACCTCCAAAAAAATTTTATTATCAATATTGAAGTTATAATAACATTTTTTGCCTTTTAAGTCAATAGGTAAATTGCAACAAAATGTAATTTTTTATTGTTTTTTTATAACTGTAATATATAGTTTTTCCCTTTAGTCAATCAGAATATACTGCATATACATTGGTTTCCCAAGAGGGCAAGCATGGATGATGTCTCAGATATATCTTGTATTTTGGAAAATAACGCTTTATCAAAAGAGGAATTCTGTAAACATCATCTTTTTTGTGATAGGCGGCAATGAGCATAGAGGGATGATGTTTTGAAATAGTTTCAAAACTGCCCATTAAGCCATCTTCCTCAAACCCTTCAATATCAAATTTTAGGATTGTACATTTGTTTCCGCATAAAATTTCGTCAACAGTTTTAACGGGAATGGGTAATAGCTTACCTGTGTGTGCGTTTTTTGATGCAATAACAGAACCCCTTCCGCGTGATGACAAGAAAAATGTTTCTCCGTTTTCTTTGCCTATAGCGCAGTTATAGATATTAAATTCTCCGTATTTGCTTGTTAGCTTCGAATAGCTTTTGGGGCATGGCTCGGCAGCGTATAAATCTGTAAATCCTTTAACAAAACAAGAAAACTTTTCTATGGTGTCTCCCGTATAAGCACCGCAGTCCATAAGAATTTCTTCTCTGTTTTTGTTCGTAATCAACGAATATCCTTCGTCTTCGGGTGTTTCGCATTCCATTAAATATTTAATATCACCGCTTAACCTAAAATGGATAATGTTTCTTAAAACATTTTTGGATGTTTTATCTTCAAGAAAACTTTCAGTATATAAAATATCGTCAATATCTTTGTCTAATGTTTCCGAAGTGAAGGGTGAGGTGCCGCATACGGGCATTTCGGGATAAACAAGGTTTATTTTTTTATAAAGTGAAAAGATATCTTCTGTGTTTTTAACCCCGAAAGCCATCATAAATAAAGCATCTGGATATTTATCAGCATAATAGCTCAAGGACATAACCTTCATATTGCGGAAAGTGCGTTCCCTATAAAAAGAGTCTGAAACGCAAATCCCATCAATTGAAACGCCTATGGAAATAAGATAATCCAGCAACTTATCTGCTCCGTCACCGGTCCCGTATATGATTTTTTTTCCACTATGTGATTTAATTTTGGAAAAAACATCTGCTTTGATAGCTGAATCCATTTAATAACTCCGTGCTTGCTGATTTACAGCATATAATTTTCGTTTGAGTTTTTTCTTCGTGTAAAAATAATATGGAACTTGTGCAATAAGTGCGAGCGTCCATGTTATGGGATACGATAAATACAAAATCATAATATCTTTTTCGGGCGAAAAAATAAACAAAACCCAAATAATTCTTGCAACGCAACAAAAGAAAAGAGATATAAACATAGGACCAAACCCGCACCCCATACCTCTGAGTGAGCCGTTTATAACATCCATCATACCGCATAAGCAATATGTGAAACAGAAAACGGTAAGGCGAGTGAACCCATACTTTATGGCTTCGATTTCATTTGGAATGTATAGTTGAAGGAGATTTTCACCAAAAATATATGCAGTACCGCCAACAATGGCTCCCGTAATAGTAACGCAACCAAGACATATCAATAATATCTTGTTAAGGCGTTCGAGTTTTTTGGCCCCTAAATTCTGTCCGGAAAAGGTAAGGGAAGTTTGATGGAAAGCATTCATACAAACATATATGAAACCTTCGATATTTCCTGCAGAAGAATTTCCCGAAATCAGAGCTTCATTAAGACAATGCACAATATCAAAATTATTTATGGATTTTTGTATAATAACATTTGATATGGAAAAAACCGAAGATTGAATTCCTGCCGGAATACCAATGGAAACAATTTTTTTAAATGATGACCAATGAAACTTTATTTCTTTTATTTTCAGTTTTGTGTCTTCGTTTGTCTTTGTTAAACGCAAAACAACCATAGTTGCGGAAAAGAACTGTGAAATAACAGTTGCTGTTGCAACTCCCGCAACGCTCATATCAAGAACTATAACAAAGAATAAATTTAGAACAACATTGATAACTCCTGCGATAGTCAGATAATACATAGGTCGCTTTGTATCACCTGCAGAGCGAAGAATGGCAGCACCAAAATTATATACCATAAGTGCAGGCATTGATAAAAAATAAATCCTCAGATAAAGGGTGGATAATTTCAGTATGTTGTCGGGTGTTGACATCAATGTAAGCATAAAAGGAGCGAAAAACGGACCTATTATCGCAAGAAAAACGCCTGCCGCAATGGAAACTGCCATTGCTGTATGAACAGTTTTGTGAAGCGCGTTTTTATCCCCAGAGCCGATATTCTGCGCAACGGTAACACCAACCCCGGCAGAAAGACCAATGAACATATTAACGCACAGATTCACAAGTGAACCTGTGCTTCCAACCGCCGAAAGTGCTTCTTTTCCCGAAAATTGCCCAACAACAATAATGTCTGCAGCATTGAAAAGAAGCTGTATCAAGCTGGAGAGTATAATGGGAATAGTAAAAGTTACAATTTTTCCCAAAAGAGGGCCGTTGAGCATATCAATGCTCTTAGCTTTGTTCATAAAACTGAAACCTCGATTCGGTTTGAAGTGTAAAGTGAAGTGATATATTTACCATGAAAAACCGTATTTAACGGTTGTGTCCATAAGTTTTTCAGTTCCAAGAAGCTGGCTTATGGAAACCAATGTATATCCCCGTGCAACAAGCTCGTCAGCAAGCATACAAAATGCTTCGGCTGTTGTATCGTAAATATCGTGCATTAAAACAATTCCACCGCTGTGAATTCTTTCTATGGTTCTGTCATAAATTTTTTGAGCGTTTCTTAAATCCCAATCAAGGGAATCTATATCCCAACAAATAACGGGGATATTTATTTTGGGCATATAAGAGTTAGGAATATTTCCGTATGGAGGACGAATGAGAGTTGCTTTGAGCCCAACATATTTTTCGAGTTTGGCATTTGTGTCATCAATTTGCTTTTTAACTTTTTCAAAGGAAAGATTATTGAAATTAGGGTGATTGTAGGAGTGATTGCCAATATCACACCCTAAGTCAACCATTCTTTTGATAACATCGGCAGTTCCGGCGGAAACTCTTTCGCCAACAACAAAAAAAGTTGCGCTCATTCCAAGTTCTTCCAATTTATCAAGAATTTTTTCAGTCGACTTTGTGTACGATGGGCCATCATCAAATGTAAAGGCGATAACTTTTCCTTGGGCAGGTTTTATATCTGTTCCTTTATATGGATTTTCGCCTGGTTCATATGAAATAGCTGGCTCTTGAGACTGCTGGGATGATTCTTCCGATGAGGGTTCTTCTGATGAGGGTTCTTCCGAAACAATAGATACTTCAGCGGAGCTTTCTTCTGATGTTTCAATCGATGAATCAGAAAGCGATTCATCAGATACTTCAACTGAAATATCGAAAGATGATTCTTCGGAAGTTTCTATGCTTTCTGATGAAGACTGTTCTGAGGTTTCAACATCTGTGCTTGTTGATGAGCCGTCTGAGAAATCCGAAATAACTCCTGAAACCAACTGCGAATTATCAGATGAGTTATTCTTACCGTTGGTGGTGCAGGAGGAGAGAGCAAGAACAAAAATTAAAACAAGGAGAAAAGAAATTGTGCGTTTGAAATTAGTTCTGTTCATAAATGTATTCCTTTTTATTTATAGATTTGAGCGAAATTAAGAATATAATTTTGAGGATATATTCTCACGCATTTTTTACCATTTTAGCATATAAAATTCAATATTTCTATCTATATTTTTTTAACAGTTTTGGATTTAATAATGAAGTTTAAAGTATGGACAGATTTAGCATTAAATTCATAAAGCAATAATGTTATATAATTGTAAATTTTTTCTTAATTATTGCGCATATATATGGAAAAAAAGATTTTATTGTGGTATAATTTAACAGCTTAAAGAAAGATATAGAAAAAAATTAGGATTAAGGAGAGTCTACAGATGAAAAAGTATCTCTATTCATTTTCCGAAGGTAACGGAAAAATGCGTGAAATTCTCGGCGGTAAAGGCGCAAACCTTGCTGAGATGACAAACCTTGGTTTGCCTGTTCCAAACGGCTTCACAATCAGCACAGAGGCATGTACTCAGTATTATGAAGACGGCAGACAGATAAACGAAGAAATTCAAGCTTCAATATTTGAATATGTTGCAAAGCTTGAAGCAGAAACAGGTAAAAAATTTGGCGACAAAGAAAATCCACTTCTTGTTTCCGTTCGTTCCGGTGCAAGAGCATCTATGCCCGGTATGATGGACACAATTCTTAACCTCGGTCTTAACGAAGAAGTTGTAGAAGCAATGGCAACAAAATCGGGAAATCCCCGTTGGGCTTGGGACTGTTACAGAAGATTTATTCAGATGTACTCCGATGTTGTTATGGAAGTTGGTAAGAAGTACTTTGAAGAGCTTATCGATAAAATGAAGGCAGAAAAGGGCGTTGTAAATGACGTTGACCTTGATGCTGACGATCTTAAAAACCTTGCTAAGCAGTTCAAGGAAGAATACAAAAAGAACAAGGGTGTAGATTTCCCAACTGATCCCAAAGAACAGCTTATGGGCGCTATAAAAGCCGTTTTCCGTTCTTGGGATAATGACAGAGCTAATGTTTACAGACGTGATAACGATATTCCTTATTCATGGGGTACAGCAGTTAACGTTCAGATGATGGCTTTCGGTAATATGGGTAACGATTGCGGTACAGGTGTTGCATTTACCCGTGACCCTGCAACAGGCGCAAAAGAGCTTATGGGTGAATACCTCATTAACGCACAGGGCGAAGACGTTGTTGCAGGTATCCGTACACCTCAGCAGATTACTTTGGCGGGTTCACGTCGCTGGGCAGAATCTCAGGGAATATCCGAAGCAGAACGTGCAGAAAAATATCCTTCTCTCGAAGAAGTTATGCCTGAATGTTTCGAAGAATTCAAAAAGATTTGTGCTATTCTTGAAAACCATTATCACGATATGCAGGATATGGAATTCACAATTGAAAACAAAAAGCTTTATATGCTTCAGACAAGAAACGGTAAGAGAACTGCAACCGCAGCTTTGAATATCGCTTGTGACCTTATTGATGAAGGTATGAAAACTGAAGAAGAAGCTGTTCTTATGATTGATCCTCGTAACCTTGACACATTGCTTCACCCACAGTTTGATGCCTCTGCTCTCAAAAAAGCAGAACCAATGGCAAAAGCTCTTCCTGCATCTCCCGGTGCCGCTTGCGGACAGATCGTTTTCACAGCAGAAGACGCTAAAGCATGGAAAGAAAACGGCAAGAAAGTTGTTCTTGTAAGACTTGAGACTTCTCCTGAAGATATCGAAGGTATGAAAGCCGCTGAAGGTATTCTTACTGTTCGTGGCGGTATGACTTCTCACGCAGCTGTTGTTGCAAGAGGTATGGGCGCTTGTTGCGTTTCCGGTTGTACCGAAATCAATATGGACGAAGAAAATAAGAAATTCGTTCTTAACGGTAAAACATTTGTTGAAGGCGATTATATCTCTCTCGACGGTTCAACAGGTAATATCTATGATGGTATAATTCCAACCGTTGATGCTTCTATCACTGGCAACTTTGACAGAATTATGAAGCTCGCTGATAAATATAGAAAACTCGCTGTTAGAACAAATGCTGATACACCTAAAGATGCTGCAAAAGCAGTTGAATTGGGCGCAGAAGGTATCGGTCTCTGCCGTACAGAGCATATGTTCTTTGAAGAAGACAGAATCGGTGCATTCCGTGAAATGATTTGTGCTTCAACTATCGAAGAAAGAGAAAAGGCACTTGAAAAGATTCTTCCAACTCAGCAGAGCGACTTCGAAAAGCTCTATACAGCTCTCGAAGGCAAATCCGTTACAATTCGTTTCCTTGATCCTCCGCTTCACGAGTTCGTTCCAAAGGAAGATGCAGATATTGAAAAGCTCGCTGTAGCACAGGGCAAAACTGTTGAACAGATTAAAGCAATTATCGCTTCTCTCCACGAAGCTAACCCAATGATGGGTCACCGCGGATGCCGTCTCAGCGTAACATTCCCTGAAATTGCAAAAATGCAAACAAAAGCAGTTATCCGTGCTGCTATAGCAGTTAAGAAGAAGAATCCAACATGGAACCTTGTTCCTGAAATTATGATTCCTCTTATCGGTGATGTTAAAGAATATAAATTTGTTAAAGATATCGTTGTTGCTGTTGCTGACGAAGAAATCGCAGCTTCAGGAATCGAGCTTCATTACGAAGTTGGTACAATGATCGAAATTCCTCGTGCAGCTCTTACTGCAGACGAAATTGCAAAAGAAGCAGACTTCTTCTGCTTTGGTACAAATGACCTTACTCAGATGACATTCGGCTTCAGCCGTGATGACGCCGGTAAATTCCTTGATGCTTATTATAAATCCAAGATTTATGAAAGCGACCCAGTTGCAAAGCTCGACCAAAACGGTGTAGGTAAACTTATGCAGATGGCAGTTTCCTTGGGCAAAGGTGTAAACGGTAAGATTCACTGCGGAATCTGTGGCGAACACGGTGGTGATCCTACATCTGTAGAATATTGCCATGAAATCGGTCTCGATTATGTTTCATGCTCACCATTTAGAGTTCCAATAGCACGTCTTGCAGCAGCACAGGCAGCTATAAAGGATATGAAATAATTAAATTTCATTGATTTGGGGCAAACCCCATTTGAAAAACCACAATAGAAAAATTGACCTTGTGTGCCTTCGGGTATGCAAGGTCTTTTTTACGCTCAAAGCCTTGCAAATCCCGCATTTTTGACAATAAAATCATTATTTTATTGACATTTTCACAGATGCAAAACTCAAATTTCAATGCCCCGAAAAATGGTGTTGATACTTGCCCCAAAACATTCATAAATAATTTGTCCGCCCGAAGAAAATGGGGCCGATTTTTTATTGCGTTTTGCAACTAATGTGATATAATAAGTCTTAAATAATAAAACTTTTTCTTTTTTAAGGACGATTACTATGAAAAAAACCTATATAACATCTATGCCTGACCACATCGGCGCTTTTTTAAAAGCCAGTGAGTGTTTTTCCTCGTTGGGAATCAATATAACCCGAGTTAATTATAATAAAGCTATTGATTCTCACATATTGTTTATTGATGCTGATGGCACAGAAGAACAACTTAAAAAAGCGGATTTGGAGCTTGAAAAAATCGGATACTTAGGCAATGACAACGCTAACAAAACAAGTGTTGTTCTATTAGAATTTTGTTTAAAAGATATTCCTGGTAGTGTTACAGATATTCTTAAACTTATAAGTGAATTTAATTTCAATATTTCTTATATAAGTTCACAAGAAAACGGGACAGATTATCAATATTTTAAAATGGGATTATATGTTGATGATTCTGATAAAATTGCATATTTTTTAAGTCAAGCAGAAAAGTTGTGCAAGGTGCGAGTTATTGATTATAACCGCTCTAAGAATGTGTACGATAACAGTATTTTTTATAACACCTATGTTTTGGGTTTATCACAAATGATGGGACTTTCTGCAGATGGAAAACAGGAACTTTTAATAAATGTTAATCTTGCTATGCAAACATTAGATGAAAAAGGTTTATCGCCTTATAGAACGTTTGACAGTATAAGTAAGTTTGCTGAACTTTTAAGTATTTCAAAAGGAAAAAACTTTGCACCACGTATAAGCACACACAAAATTTCCGAAAACACTGAAATAACTTTAGTTGAGCCGCCCTGTGGTAGCAACACTATAATCATAAATAGTAATGGGGAGTATTTATTTATCGATAGCGGATATGCTTGTTATCAAAATGAAATGGTTAATATCTTTAACAAAATTATTCCTGAATTTAGTACTATAAAAAAGAAGATACTTATCACCCATGCGGATGTAGACCATTGCGGACTCTTGCCAATTTTTGACGAGGTAATTACAAACGAAAAAACAGCGAAGTGCTTGGAAAAGGAATATAATGGACTTAACGGATACCGCGAGGAAAATCCTTTACATAAGCCGTATATTAACATTTGTAAAATTCTTACTGAGTACAAGCCGATAAATCCCGAAAAGGTTGTTAAACTTTGGAAAAGTGCACAAACATATGACAAACCTCTTACCCAAACAGGTTTTTATAATTTTGGTGAGCTGAATTTTGAAGTGTATGAAGGAAAAGGCGGACATCTGCCTGGGGAAATCGTTTTAATAGATTATGCGAATCACATTGCTATTACAGGAGATATTTATATCAACACGCATGGTCTTACAGCTGAACAGGAAAAATATAACAGATATGCACCAATACTAATGACATCTGTTGATACAGACCCCAAATTATGTTCAGAGGAAAGAAAT
>JAZNIJ010000061.1:0-6491 GCA_045577455.1 Eubacteriales bacterium | reverse complement strand
GAGTTATACAGAAGAGTTATGGGCAAAAAATCAGTTGAAGATTTACATCCAGTTGGTTCGGTAGGTTATTGTCGTGAATTAGACAAAAAGGATCCTGAATATCACCCCGGAGACAGATTTAGAGAATTTTATATGCGTGATGAGAGCTTTGAAAAAGGTGGATTCAAATACGGAACCAAGGTGCGAATTGATACGCATGACATAAGAAAAACAGGATTGGTTTGTGTACAGATAGGAGAATATCCGCTTCTTGCTCTTGTACAAGAATCAGCAGATAAGGTTTTGTTTACTTTCCCTAACCCTTTTATTTCTTGTTTCTCTTGCTCAAAACAAAACCTCGATCAGACTGTTAAATTCATTGGCGTACCTGTATTTGATACTTAATTTCAAGCACATATTTATGAAAGGAGTTTTGTTATGAACACTGACGCAACAAAGATTTTAGAAATAATTGAAATCATGTCGCCTGAAGATTCGCCTATGCCGTTCCCGATTCTTGAACTTTTCTGCAGGAGTGCAGGTAAAGACTATGATGACAAAGTTATTCGCTCATTTATGGGAAACGAAAAATACTATCCGCATCTTGAAAATCCTGAATATGATGAAAACTCTCGTTTCAGAGAAATTTATGTTCACGATTCAAGTTTTGAAGAAGTGGATGTAATGGCGGGTAGCAAAATCCGTATTGATACAAGAAGAAAACCAAGAAAAGGTATCATCTGCGTACAAATCGGTGACTTTCAACCATTTCTCACTATCGCTAAACAACATAAAGATGATATGATTTTCGGCTTCCTTAATAAGAATTTTGCTTGGTTCTCCTGCCCTGCAGATAAGGTAGATAGCATTGTGAAATTTATCGGTGTGCCGATTGATGATTGACGATTAAAACCAAACACATAAAGACAACCCGTGGAAATCCACGGGTTGTTCTCGCTATTCAAAGTTTAAATAATTGTTGTGCTAACCAAACATTTTTTATGCACTTATCAGTAATTTTGAAAATTGAACTTTTAGATGCAACCATCTGTGGTGTTATAAAAGAAGCAATCAATCCACACCATTATCCCAATCTACCAGTCTTTCAATTGCATGTTTTTCTCCGGACTCAGCAGCGGTTTTATAAAGATGATATGCAATGTCAGTATTCTTTTCAACACCGGTACCCGTTTCATAAAACCATGCGATATTTGTAAGAGCAAGAATGTCACCGAGAAGTGCTGCCTTCAGATAAAGTCTCATTGCTTTTTTATTGTTTTTAACAGTGACTTTTCCTTTTCCATAACACGCACCAAGATCTGTTATTGCCTCCGGAATAACGCCTGACTGAACTGCTTTTTTCAGATATTTAAAACACATTTTTTCGTCTTTTTCCGTACCTATTCCGTCCTCATAACATTTTGCAACAGCATAAATTCCATAAGGTTCTTTAAGAGCTGCTGACTTTTTATAAAGTTCAAAGGCCTTTCGAGGATCGGTTTTTTCAAGATCGAAAGCCACATTGTAAATCGCAGTTGCATCACCGCCTTTGGCAGCAATTTCATATAGTTTTCTTTTCTGCTCTTCATCTTCATAATAATCAAATGCAATTTTTCTGATATAATCCGGTCTCGCTTTGCTGAGCAAATCAAAATCCTTTATTTTTTCAATTGCATGCTCATAGCCTTCTTCTGCAGAGTGGTAATAGTATTCCACTGCAAGAGGAATATTTACTTCGACACCACAACCGCCATTTTCATAGCACAAGCCCAGATTATACATTGCAACCTCATCATTATATTCAGTAATAGCTTTTTCAAATAGTCTAACCGCTTCATTTTCTGTTTTTTCATCCTCAGACAGCACCAACGCAAGACCATTTATCGCTTCAGGATATCGGCTATCAATAAGTTTTTTCAGAATTTCAATTGCTTTGGGAATATCTTTTTCTGTACCGTTGCCGCTTGCGTAGCAACGAGCAAGGTAATACAATCCTGTCTTATTTCCCGCATTAGCTGACTTTTCGTATTGTTCAAAAGCTTTTTCAAACTCACCCAACTCATAATATAATTCTGCAAGATCATTGTTTGAATGATCATTACCATTTTCTGTTGCAAATGTATAATATTTTATTGCTTTTTCATAGTCAATCTCTAAGCCGGGCGCTCCATAACGATAGAGGCGAGCAAGATTATAACACGCTCTGTCATAACCAATTTCAGCTGCACGGCTATAATATTCAACCGCCTTTTCTACATCACGCTTAACGTATTCTTCTGAATCATAACAACGTGCAAGTTCAAAGAATGCCCATGAGTTACCAATTTCTTCAGACAATCTTTCAAGTGATTCAAAGCCAAACTTATTTCCTGCAATAGCAAGTTCACCATAAATTAAAATTGCCTGCTCTATATCCTGTTCTGTACCACATCCTTTTTCATAACACATAGCAAGATTGCACATCGCATTATCACTTATATCTTCAGCTTCTGAAAACAGATCAAATCCCTTTTTCTTGTTTTTTCTTACTCCCTTACCATCCATATACATCACGGCAAGATTATTCATACAGTCACCGTTACCGAGTTCAATGCCTTTTTTGTAGTATTCAATCGCTTTTTTATAATCAGGCTCAACAACACCATCAAAACCTTTTTCATAAGCATTTCCGACTTCAAAAATAGCCATAGGGAACATCATATCAGCAGATTTTTTATAAAGTTCAAAAGCTCTTTCAGGATTTCGCGTCACACCTTTACCATTATAATAGCATGTTCCAAGGTTATATATTGCTGATGCTACATCCTTTTTTGCTACTTCTGACCAAAATAACACTGACAAAGTTTCACTTTTTACAGCTCCGTCACCTTCAAAGAATAATTTAGCGAGATATTTCTGCGCCTCAACAAAACCATTTTCAGCAGAGTCAATCAACAAATCGAATGCCCTTGATTTGCATTTTTCATCATCAAATTCCAAAAGAAAAACTGCAATTTTATATTCGTCCGAACTGTTGAGCGTTGACATATCAATATCCATAAACTTATCTGCAATCCTGTCTTTTTCATCATGTGATGATTCTATATACAAGTCAATTGCCTTAGACACATCCTTATCAACACCCATACCGAATTGATAACATCTTGCAAGATTGAATGCACCTGAACTGTCTCCGAGCGAAGTTGCTTTTTCATAAAACTCTATTGCTTTTGAAATATCCTTTTCCAAGCCATTCCCCGTTTCATGAAAACTTCCCAATGAATTGATTGCCTCTTTAACATCATAGCGGGCTGCCACTGAGTAACAGGCTATAGCTTTCTTTATGTTTTTGTCTGTGCCTTTACCTGTAGCATAACAAACTCCAAGGTTGTTTATCGCCAATACATGACCAAGTCGTGCAGCTTTTTTGTACCATTCAAATGCCAGTTTTGGATTTTTTTGCGTACCTTGACCATAATCATAACACCATGCAAGGTTGTATGTTGCCCTGTCATGATAAAATTTTGCCGCTTTTTTGTACAAGCCAAAAGCTTTTTCAAAATTTTCCGATGTGCCTTCTCCATGGTAATAACATTCACCAAGTCTATACATTGCATCAGCGCAACCTTTATCAGCAGCAAATTCAAAATAGTGAAAAGCCTCATCAAAACACTCATCAGCATAAAAGATTCTACCGAGATAGTTGTTTGCCTCATCCAGACCTGTCTGTGCTGCCGACACAAGATATTCGTATGCCTCTTCATAACTGATTTTCGCATCACCATCACAAAAATGAAGCCACATTGAATATTGTGCTTCAGGATGACCTTTATCAGCAGCAGCTTTACAACATTCAATTGATTTTTTTATACTTTTTCGTGTACCCATACCCAAGAAATACAAATCAGACACTTCAAAAAGAGCATCTATATTATCACCTTTCGCTGCTTCAGACAAATAATAAAAGGCTTTTTTATTTGACTTTTGTATTCCGTATTCACCTGTAAGATGGTATTTTCCGAGCATTCTCATAGCATACGAATCTCTTTGTTCTGCAGCGAGTTTAAGATAACGAATACCCTTTTCAACATTCTGTTGAAGATCGTAAGTATCACCCACAAGATATGCTCCCGCCATATTGTATTGAGCATCCGCATAACCTTTATCGGCTGACCATTTCATAAGTTCGTATGCTTTCCTGATATCCTTAGGCACACCTCTTCCTTTAAAATAAAGGTCAGACAGAATGTATGCCGCAGCAGCATCACCTTCTTTTGTTTTTTCGCTCATCATTTCAACAAGCTCAGCTATTGTTATTATTTTCTCTGTACCGTCATCATCGTTTATAAAACGGCAAAATTCTTTTTCTTCAGACTCTTTTTCCTTGTTTTCGTATTCTGATAAAACACCCGTGTCAGATTCATTCATGGCTTTTACTCCTTTAAAATTATTTTTATTCTGAACCACACCACAATAATATCACGTCTGCACTTTTTCACAATATATTATAATTCGTCAGTCCCGAAAGTTGGACTGTGGCGGATTTTGTTTTTTAATTATTTTCTTTTATATGTTACAATGCACTCACAGAAATAATTATGAAAGGAAATGTGCGGGATGTTTGTTATAGTTGATCTGGAGTGGATTACTGACGAAAACGGTCACTATATACCTACTCAGTTGGCGGCAAGCAGAGTAAACGAAGACTGGGACTCAACCGGTCTGTTTTCGGCATTCATCAAGCCTAAAAACGCAGACGAATGTGTCTGGTCACATCCTTCTTATACAGGAGGTAACTACGAAGATTTTACAAGAGCCAGATCTGCATACAGTGTTTTAACAGCTTTTAACACTTGGTTGGAAAAGGACGATATCCTGCTCTGGTGGCACGAGGATCCACCGAAAGTGTTCAATACACTTAATGCTATAATCCTGGGAGTAAAGAAAAGCCACAGATCAATTATTTTAAATCATATGGTATATACATGCCTGAAAGGACAAGCTTCATCTAAAGGGAGTCCGTACAAAATTGCAGCAGCGAGAAATGTATCTGTAAACGCAAAATTGCAACACAATTCACTCAACGATGTTCAGGTATTGAGAAGGCTCCTGAAAGCAATTTCATTACCACAAAGTGCAGTACTGAACCCTGAAGAATGTAAAAAAATCCAGTTGGAAAACAACATGAAAATGCCGTATCAGTATCACAAAGAGACAAATACAATTCATAGCAGGGACTGTGAATTGATAACATCAGGATCGATTTCAACACAAGGGTGTGAAACAATCAGAGGTTCATACAATGTGTGTACATGCTGTAAGGATGACTATAAAAGAGTACTTATCGAGCATAATAAAAATTTTGTTAAAGAAGCAGGGTTCAATTATATTTACTCATTGAATTCCGAGGTTTATCACACTGCAGCCTGTAGTATCGGTATAACAGTAAAAAATATGTCGGGCACAAAAAAGCATAGAAAGGTTCTGAAATCAGGACGCAGACCATGTAAGTTTTGTAATCCTACTGCGGAGGATGAAAAAATAAACAAAGAACAAGTCAAACGCAAAAAAGAGAAAAAATACAATTCACTTTCCAAAGAAGACAAAAAAGCCTTGACAAGGCAAAAAACTGCCATTGAGGAACGACAGAATAAATTGGCAAACGCAGAACTTACCGAAGCAGAAAAAGCAGATATTTATACTCTCACGCAACCACGATTTGCGTTCTGGGTAGGACGGGGATATCAGAATTTCCACAGACACAACTGTCAGAGATTAAAAAGTCTTACCAATCTGACGGGCTTCAGTACATACAACGAGGCTGTCAGCGCAGGTTTTACACCGTGTAAGCATTGTAAACCTACTTCCAAAAATGATATGAAGTTTTCTATCCCAATTACAAGCCACGAGCGTGACGACGAGAAAATAGAGGATATAATCCCCTTGTGCGAAAGTGCAGGATTTGTCTGCTATCAGGACAACAAAAACTTTTATATTGACACACCAGTAGGTAAATGGAAAATCACGACCAATTCTGCTCCCATAAAGCTTGAACATATAAATTTAACCAAATCGACCGACTTCGATGATTTTCATATACAGCCACGAAAATTTCTCTCCTATACCGATGTGGTTGAGTATATAAAAAGACACGACACTAATCTTATCAGAAGTTCAGTTGCTGTATAAAAAGAACCGTCCGAGAAAATCGGACGGTTTTCGTTTTTTATTCACTTTTCTCACTCAATTCTACGACACTCTTCCCTTTTTGTTCTGCCATCTCTTTGAACTGTGATGCACCGCCGAAATTGTGGGTAACATAAGTGACAACGATATCAGAATGGTTAATCATCCATTTGTTTCTGTAGGAAATTGCAAAGCGTTTCGGAATTGTCTCGATACCATCCGGAAGGATTGTATGCTGCAGATTTTCATTCTCATCTTTCTGAACAGGAAGATAAGCCAAGGCCACAGAATATTGAATGGGATAAACGGCTGACAATTCTTCAAGCATCCGGCGGACCATAATGTCA
>JAZNIJ010000060.1:0-2229 GCA_045577455.1 Eubacteriales bacterium | reverse complement strand
GACAATTCCGGTCAAGCCGAGCCATATAATGATACAGATTGCCATTCCGCCTTCGCCGAACAGCCAGCCAAGTCCCATAAGGATTGCAAGCAAGACAACCGAGATTAAAACGGTTGCTCCGCCGAGTAATAGTTTTGCCATTGCAAAAGGCATTGTCTTTCTGAATAATTCACCTGATTTCATATAGTATTCCTCCTTACTTTGTCACCTCACGCCTTGCGGCGGCTCCGCCCGCCTGATTTGGATAGCAGGGCGGAGCTTGAGGCATTTATGAGTTGGGGGTTAATTTATTTCAAATTTTCAACCATTCTCATTGCGATAATGAGAGCCTGTTCACGGGTTGCGTTTGCATAGCCCTGTGCCTGTTCTTCGGTTGTGATGTTCTTAGGAGCAAATTTGTTATTACCAACACCGTTTATAATGTTGTTTGCCGCCATAAAGTACACGCTTTCTTTCGCCCAATCGGAGATGTCTGCATCGTCTGCAAAGAGTGCAGGCTTTGTGTAATCGAGCTTGAACTGACTGTCTGTCTGAATTGTCCATCCGTCAAGCGTTGCTCTTTTAAATACACGGGTAAGCATTGTTGCTGCCTGTTCTCTGTTTAAGAGTGTATCAGGTTCAAATGTATTTTCCGATACACCTGTTGTAATACCCACATTATATGCTTTTAACACTTCTGCATCCTTTGTGTCTGTGAAAGGATTATTCACAACAGGAAGTGCCTTTGTGTTTGCTAAAACTTCGTATGCTTTAACCGATACTGCCGCAAATTCTGCTCTTGTGATTGGCTGAGTCATATCCTTGCCGTAGAGTGATGCAGGAATAAGACCAAGCTCATCTGCTTTTTCAAGCTCTGCTGTTGCCCAATCGGATGCATCTGCCCAAGCATCTGTTGTTCCGAACTGAGAGAAATCAATATCAGGATTTCCTGTACCTTGTGAAAGTCTTATATTGGGTTCCCATTCTGTGTCGGATGAAAGAACTATACCGAATTCATAATTTTCCTTGAATCCGTCTTTAGATGCTCTTACCGCATTGAGACCGGGAATTGCTTCAAAACTGAAACCACCGTTGTTTGATGCAGTTACTGTGGTGCTTGTTCCAAGAAGTCTAACCGTTGCGCCCGGTTCTGTTGTTCCGTGGAACTCTCCTGTAAATAAGGATTCATTATAATTTACAAGAAGCTTTGCAAAGTCTATTGCAAATCCGTCACCTACGCCTGTTGTTTCGTCAATGGTTACGGTAAGCTTACCTGATGCAATGTCAGCAAAGAAGCCGGAAGGGATAACTGCTGAAACCATATAAGAAACGGGTCCTGTCTGATCTACCTGATTAAGAAGTTCTGCTATAAACGGAGCATCCTTGCCGTTTAGCTTTACTGTGAAGTTACTTTTCCATGTAAGCGGCTGAAAATCATCTATACAGAGCTGTAAAAGTGCGCTTTTAACATTTATACCGCTTGCATCATAATTCATATTGATTACGAGAGCACCTTCGCCAAATGCTTTGCCGGGAAGCTGACCGTTTTTCCAATCGGTGTAGTTTTCCGCATAACCGTCTGCTTCTTTCCCTGTCCACGCAGAACCTACATACATTCTGTCTGTACCGCTTGGTTCGTTTGCTTCTTCAGTCCAACCGCCCTGATAGCTGTGCGGTCTCTGATTTTTCGCTGTGAAAGGACTGTAACCATTTGCGATAGCATTTTTATCATTAAGTGCATCTATATCACCGGAGCGAACCATCAATTCTGCTTCATTTGTGTTTTTTAACACAACCGTTTTCTGACTCCAATCTCCATTTTCAGCATCCGAAGCTGCAAATGCTGTGGATGCCAGCATTGTGACGGTCATCGTTGCCGCCAATACAATCGAAAGTAATTTCTTCATCTTCATATCCTCCTTAAAATCCGAATAAATCTTTTATTCCGCCGAAGCCCTGTTTGGGTTCGGGTTTTACATAATCAAAACCGCCTGACGGCTCCGAAATATTAAAGCCGATGTTAGGACAATCGGGATCGCCCTCAAAGCAGTGTTCGGTATCTACGTGATAGCAGGTGTCGCCGATTTTCTTATACAAATGTGCTATGCTCGGATACTGACCTGCCTGTGTAAATCCGTTTTGCATGAGTATCTGTCTGTACTGCTCAACTGCGTTTGCCGCCCCAAGGTGATTTCCCTTAAAGTCTGCCGAGAAGGTGATATAATCACCGTAATCTTCTATATAGTAATT
>JAZNIJ010000059.1:0-29352 GCA_045577455.1 Eubacteriales bacterium | reverse complement strand
CCTTGGCTCACAGAACGACATGGCTACGATCCGACTTATTCGCAATCCCATTTTTCGCCCTTCCAGTTAAGAGCATTCTTAGGAGGATTTTTGTCAAGACCTTCCCACCAAACTGTGTTTTCATCAAGGTTAAGAGCAACGTTTGTGAAGATGGTGCCCTGCATTGTGGAAGCAAGAGCGTTGGGGTTGGATTTAACGTTAGTTCCGGGAGCAACACCGAAGAAACCGTTTTCAGGGTTCATTGCCCAGAGTCTGCCGTCTGAACCAATTCTGATCCAAGCAATATCATCACCTACGCACCATACTTTATAACCCTTGTCTCTGTAGAGCTGAGGTGGAATAAGCATAGCAAGGTTTGTTTTGCCGCAAGCAGATGGGAAAGCTGCAGCAACATATTTTGTGTCTCCGTTAGGAGCTTCAATGCCGAGAATAAGCATATGTTCAGCCATCCAGCCCTCTTTTCTTCCAAGGAAAGAAGCAATTCTGAGAGCGAAACACTTCTTACCAAGAAGAACGTTTCCACCGTAACCGGAGTTAATAGACCAGATGGTGTTGTCTTCGGGGAAATGTACTATGAATTTGTTTTCTTCGTCCATGGTTGCTCTTGCGTGGAGACCCTTAATGAAGTCGCCATCTTCGCCAATCGCTTCCATAACATCCATACCAACTCTTGTCATAATAAGCATATTGAGAACAACATAAATGGAGTCAGTAAGCTCAATTCCGTTCTTAGCAAATTCAGAACCAACAACACCCATGGAATAAGGGATAACATACATTGTTCTGCCTTTGTTGCATCCTTTGTACAGCTTGCTTAATTTTTCATACATTTCTGCAGGAGCCATCCAGTTGTTGTTGGGGCCTGCAGCTTCTTTTGTTGATGTGCAGATGAATGTGCGATTTTCTACTCTGGCAACATCGTTAACCGCTGTTCTGTGAAGATAACAGCCAGGGAGCTTTTCTTGGTTGAGCTTTATAATCTCACCTGTTTCACAAGCGATTTTTCTAAGTTCTTCTGCTTGTTCTTCTGTACCGTCAATAAGAACTATATTGTCAGGACAGGTAAGCTCTGCCATTTCGTTAACCCAAGCGTTGAGCTTGGCGTTTTTGGAATTAAACATAAATTTCCTCCGTTAGTTGTGATTTATTTTATTTTTATTTTCATGTTTATGCTTGGGTTTGCTCTGAAAGTATATCTGCAATGCGACAGTATGCAACAATGTCCAGTGCCTCGCCGCGGATATCCTTGCTGTAACCTGCTTTTTCGATTGCAAAAGACAATGTTTCTTTGGAATATTTCCCCGAAAATGCCGTAAAAAGTGAATTGACGAGAGTCTTTCTGCGGTTTTCAAAAGCACCGTTTAATACCTTGAAAAACAAATTCTTGTCTTTGGGAGTTACGGGGGAAACTTCGTGAGGAGAAATGCGAATAACAGCAGAAGTTACTTTTGGTGGCGGTGAAAATGCAGACGGAGGAACAGTGAATAATCGTTTTGCAACTCCGTGATACGCTATATATGCGGTAAAAGAGCTGTAGTCAGAAGCCCCCGCTTTAGAGCATATTCTGTCTGCAACCTCTTTTTGAACCATAACCGTTATGCTTTTGAATTTAACACCGCTTTCAAGCAACGCCTCAATTATAGGTGTTGTTATGTAGTATGGAAGGTTTGCGCAAATGCAAATATCCATACCTGAGAAATATTCTTTCGCCAGATTTTCAATGTTAACCTTAAGTATGTCAGAATTGATAAATGTTACATTTTCAACACCTTGAAACTTTTCTTCAAGAATTGGTAAAAGCTCGTTATCTATTTCAACAGAAACAACTTTTTTTGCAAGTCGCGCTAACTTTTCCGTTAGAATACCAAAGCCCGCACCGATTTCCAAAACACCGTCATTTTCCGAAATGCCGCTTTCGGAAACGATTCTCTCAGGAATCCTGTCTGAAGTCAGAAAATTCTGACCGTATTTTTTCTTCTTTGTGAATTCCATTTAGTCTATATCAATAACCGTAAGGAATTTTGATTCGCCTTCAACGGCAAACTGACCGTGTGGCTCGGTTGCATCAAAATAAATGCAATCACCCTCGGAAAGAATCATCGTTTTATTTCCGATAACAACTCCGATTTTACCCGAAACAACGAAATTGAATTCCTGACCCGAGTGAGAAACAAGGGACGGTTTTTCTTCGGAAGGAGCGATTGTAACAAGCATTGGTTCTTTGTTTCTGCCGATATAGTTAAAAGCAAGGGATTCAAAATCATACCCTTCATATCTTTTTACTTTAACACCGCAACCTTTGCGAGTTACACTGAAATCTTCAACCTTTGGCGTGTCTCCGGTTAAAAGCTCTGTTGGATCAACGCCAAAACAAGTCGCCAAAGAATAAATTATACTGATGGGAATATCTTCGTCACCGTATTCATATGACTTATAAAGCTCTGTTGATATGCCTATTTTGGAAGCAACCTCTTCAACGGAAAAATCAAGAACTTCTCTGAGATATCCAATTCTTTTTTTGAGTAATGTTACCTGTTCAGGTGTGTCGTTTTGGCTCATAATAAAACCACCTTTCGAGAGGAATATAAATAAACACATCCTCTCCCTTATTCATAAGAAATTCTACCACATTTTGCCCTTTTAGTCAATATCTTTTTTTGAAAATGTTTTCAATATTTTCCTCGATGGTTTTTCTTCCTCGATAGGAAAACGGGTATTTTAAAAATGCGTCATTATTCATTTTAATAACATCAAAGGGGTGTGTGATCTTGTCTTTATAAAAGTATTCTATGGGGGAAAGCTCTGCGTTTTCGTTAAGTGGGCAAACATTTTGACAAATGTCGCAACCCCAAACAGTATTTGTTTGTCTTAGTATATATAAATCAGCTTCGCTTTTCCGTTTTTGCTGTGATATCTCCGATATGCATTTTCCGTTTGCGATGTTTTTGGGGCAAGTGGAAATACATTTGTTACAATGAGTGCATAGCTTTTTTTCAGTATATGCAAATGGCTCAAAAAAAGCATCGGTAAGAATTTCACCAATAAAAACAAACGAGCCGTATTTTTCATTTATTAAAAGTCCGTTATTTCCAATATCGCCTAAATTTCCTTTTAGGGCTAATTTTCTTTCGTTAATTGGAGAGTGGTCTGCAAATCCCCAAAAGCGGTTTTGTGGATAAAGCAAGCTCAATTTCGGAATAATTATTTCAAAAAGCTCCTTTGCAAATCCGTGATAATCTTTAACCGTTGCAAAATGGGCAAGATATTCTGATGGTGCTTTATCCGTTCTGTATGGAATAAGAAAAACAATCGCTGTTTTCACCGATTCGGGAAGTAGTCTGTGATTTATAATCTCCGCTTCGGATATGGGACGAAAGCAAAAATATTCTATTGCTTCTAAATTTAAAATTTCTTTTATTTTCTCTCTGGCTTCAATCATAAAAAAACTCCCATAAATGATAATTTCTTGCCCGATTTTAAGCGTATAAAAACTGACAAATAAATGAAAAAGCCGGGATAAACCCGGCTTATGGTTAATTAGTCTGAAACATATGGAACAAGTGCAAGCTCTCTTGCGCGTTTAACAGCGATTGTAAGCTGACGCTGATGTTTTGCACATGTACCGGTAATTCTACGGGGAAGTATCTTTGAACGTTCAGAAAGGTTCTTTCTAAAGCTACCAACGTTTTTGTAGTCGATATGCTCTATTTTCTCTGCGCAGAAAAAGCAAACTTTCTTCTTCTTGCGAGGACGGAAAGGTTTCTGACCATCTCTTACTTCTTTGATTTCCTTATCCATTTTTAATCCTCCTTATAATGATAATGTTCCGATTTAAAATCAGAACGGCAATTCGTCGTCTGTGGAAAGCTCGTCAAATGCACCTGGTGCAGAGGTTGAGCTATATGTTGGGACGGCGGGGGCAGATCCTCTGTAGTCTGATGAATCAGCACTCTTTTTGTCTACAAATGAAAGCTCATCAGCGGCAACGGAGTATGAATATCTCTTTGCTCCTGAATTATCTGTCCAGGAACGCTGTTGCATTTCACCGCAAACAAGAATGGATCTTCCCTTAGTGAAAAATTTTGTAACAAATTCTGCTTTTTCTCTCCAGCAAGTGATTTCAAAGAAATCAACAGCCGGCTGTTCACCTGACTTGGTGAAACGCCTGTTAACCGCAATGCTGAATGAACAGTAGTTTACGCCTGAATTTGTCTGTTTAAGCTCGGGGTCGGCAACCAGATTGCCAATGAGAATGATTTTGTTAAAGGATGCCATTTTTTAACCTCCTGCTTTAAGTTGTTATTCTTCGCACTTGATTGTGAGTGAACGAAGAATACCGTCTGTGATGTTAAGAATTCTCTTTAATTCTGCAGGGAAAGCAGTTTCAGAAGAATATTTAACATATACGTAGTAACCTTCTGTGTAATCGTTGATTGGGTATGCGAGCTTTCTGTTTCCCCATTCATCGATTTTGTCAACATTAGCATTTTCGTTGATGAGAGCTGTAAACTTTTCAACAAGAGCTTTAACTGCTTCTTCACCGAGAGCTGTGTTAACAACAAAGGTGGTTTCGTACAACGCTGTTCTCTTTTCCACTTTAATTGCACCTCCTTCCGGATAAATAGGAGATATTTTATCATACCTCCAAGGAGAAAACCATTTAAGGTCTCTGAAAACACATTCTATCAAAAAACAAAATAATTGTCAAGCATATTTTGAGATGTTTAATGCTTCAAACTCCACTTTTTACAATTTGTTAACAAAAAGGAGCAACAATAAACCGCCGCAAAGTCTGGACTTTACGGCGGCTACATATGGGTTTAATTTTATTTCCGTGCTTTAAAACATTTTATTGTTCGTCGGGCTTTTCTGCGGCACGAATTGCCTTCTGAACCATTTCCTTTGTTCTTACATCTGCATCAAGAAGCCCTGATATGGAGTGGTCGTGGTTCAATGTATTGATTAGCTTTGCAATATATTTTGAAAGGTCAACTTGCTCGAACCATGGGCGGTCAACGATTTCCTTTGGAACATATGTAAGGTTTGTAGAATAGAGTTTTTTGAGCTTTCCTTCTTCATAGAGTTTGTCAAAAGCAGTAACGCCCTTTGTGAAGAGAGGGAATGTTACGATTGAATATACATCCTGGATGTCATATTGTGAAAGTCGTTCTATAACCTCTATAATAGAACCGCCCGAAGCAATCATATCGTCTATAATAAGCACATTCTTGCCGTCGAGGGGTTTTCCGATATATTCGTGCTGAACTATCTGGCTCTTGCCGTCAACAACCTTGTCTAAATCACGTCTTTTGTAGAAAACTCCAACATCATGTCCAAGAATGTTTGCATAGTAAACAGCTCTGTCCATAGCACCAACATCGGGGCTGATAACCGCCATGTTTTCCGTCATCTTTTTAACGCCTTCTCTGCGAATGAATTCCTTGATTATGGAATATGTGGGGAAAACGTTTTCAAAGGATGCAATGGGAATTGCGTTGTGAATTGTTGGGTCGTGAGCATCAAAGGTGAGAATTGTGTTAACTCCCAACGCTTCAAGCTCTCTGAGGGACATAGCGCAGTCCAATGATTCTCTGCCGCGGCGCTTATGCTGCCTTGAAGAATAAAGGAGGGGCATTATAACCGTAACACGGTTTGCTTTTCCTCCGATGGCACTGAGAACTCTTTTTATGCTCTGAAAATGCTCATCGGGGCCAACATGGTTTTCGTATCCGTATAAATCGTATGTACAGCTATAGTTTCCAACATCGGAAATGATAAAGATGTCTTTTCCTCTGACAGAGTCGTTTAATCTTACCTTACCTTCACCGTTTTGAAACCTTGTTTCGGTTATTGGTAATCTGTAATCTGTGTTTGGAGTATTTCTTAAACCGGCAATGTTCTGATTGACTTTAGCACCCAAATCTTTGGCGCTTTCCATAACGATAATACCAAGCTCTCCGTGATTGAAAAATTCAACTTTCTCTGCCATTTTTTCATTCCTCCAGAAAAATATAATTATAGCTTTAAAGGCAACAACCTATTATTCAATTCTAATACAATTGTACATCAAAACCTTTGTTTTGTACATTGACGATATAGACAAAATAATATTTTGTTTTGGTGAAAATTTTCCGTTTTTACCAAAAACTGCAAAATATTATTTTCTCTGCAACAGTTATCGGTGATATTATACACCCGAAAAATGCCGATGTCAACAGACAAAATTTAAATTTTCTTTATAACTGACAGGGTAAATGTGTGCAATTTTTTTCAGAATCGTGTGCATATAAAAATTCATCCCATTTTCGCTTAAAAAGTAAATCTGCCTGCGTTTCATATGTTGTAAATTTATATTGACAAATTAAAGCTGATGTGTTATTATATTTTGTGGAAAAGTATGAGAAAGGATGCGCTTTGTCGCAATTGAAATAAGATGGCAAGAAATACAGAAACCAAAAAAAAGGGAGAGCTTGAATCACCTGAAGAAAAAAAGTCAGCGGCTCTCAATGCTTGCATAATGCAAATTGAAAGAGAGTGCGGAAAAGGTGCTATAATGCGTCTTGGAGAAGCAAAGGCGCTTGAGGTTGTTGGAGTTTCAACCGGTTCTTTAACTCTTGATCTTGCTCTCGGAATTGGTGGTATTCCAAAGGGTAGAATTACAGAAATATACGGGCCCGAATCTTCTGGTAAGACAACAATTGCCCTTCACGCAATTGCCGAGGTTCAAAAGTCTGGTGGCGAAGCGGCTTTTATAGATGCAGAACACGCTCTTGACCCTGTTTATGCAGCGGCTCTTGGCGTTGATGTAGATAGACTGCTTGTGTCTCAGCCGGATTGCGGTGAGCAGGCGCTTGAAATAACAGAGGCGCTTGCAAGGTCGGGCGCTGTAGATATCGTAGTTATAGACTCTGTTGCCGCATTAGTTCCAAGAACTGAGCTTGAGGGAAATATGGGGCAGTCATCGGTTGGTGTTCAGGCGCGCCTTATGTCGCAGGCGTTGAGAAAGCTCAGCGGTGTTGTTGCCAAATCGGGATGCACAGTTATATTTATTAACCAGTTGAGACAGAAAATTGGTGTTATGTATGGAAACCCTGAGGTTACCACAGGCGGTGTTGCTCTTAAATTCTTTGCTTCTGTTCGTATTGATATAAGACGCGCGGATGCAATAAAGCAGGGCGGAGATATTATTGGTAACCATACAAGATGTAAGGTTGTTAAGAATAAAGTTTCTCCACCATTCAAACAGGCAGAATTTGATATTCTTTACGGTAAGGGAATCTCGAAAGAAAGCGAGATAGTTGAGCTTGCAACTCAGCTTGGAATACTTGAAAAGAGTGGCTCGTGGTTTTCTTATGACGGTCAGCGTCTCGGACAGGGTAAGGAGACAATAAGAAAGCTCCTTGAGGAAGATGAAAATCTTTCAAATGAAATAGAGACAAAAATCAGGGCAATTATGGTCAACGGTGATGAAAATCATACAGCAATAGAATTCGCAAATCCTCAGGATGATATTTTTGAAAAAATAGATGGGGAAGATGACCTTGGTGGTATGTTTGATTAACCCTTTTGTGTTAAGACAGGGTTAACAATCAAAGGTTATTATTTTCACAACCAAATTTTTGTAAAGAGTGGTAAATGCTTTGAAAACGATAAAGCTGGTACGCCCGTTGCATAACGGACTTGAATACTCTGTTCAAACAGAGGATGAGAGATATGTGATAACCGCAAGCGATTTCAGAAATATTGGTGAAGAAATACTTTGCGCGGGCAACACCATTGATGTATATGTGAAAAGTGAGCTTTCGTTTTGTGCAGAAAAGCTTTGTTGCATCCAAAAAGCACTTTGCCATTTGAAGTATTCCGATATGCCGGAAATGAAGCTCCGCATTAAGTTGAAAGGGAAGTTTTCTCCCGAAGTAATTGATGCGGCTATGGAAATTCTGAAGGAAAATGGGTATGTTGACGATTTTCGTTTGGCAATGGCACTTTGCGACACTTATTATATTCATTGTCAGCTTGGGAAAAAGAAAATCGTTGCAAAGCTCCTGCAGAAGCAGATTTCAAGGGATATTATCAGGAATGTGATTGAAGAATACGAATTCACCGATGAGCAAACAATGGAAAATATGTCTTTGCTTATTTATAATAAATTTGGTGATGAATTAACAAAAGAAAATAAGGTGAAAGCAACTGAGTATCTTATAAGTCGGGGATATTCTTTTGATGAAGCGAAAAGCTATATTTCTGAAAATTATTAAAGCTCTTGTTATATGCAAACAGCAAAGGCAGAGACAGGAGTTGAGGGGTAGATACTGAAAAACAGCAGATAACTCCTACGGCTTACAATAAATACGAACCAGGACGGAATATATATTATGGCAGAAAAAAGAATCAAGGTTGGATTTGTGTCTTTGGGATGTCCCAAAAACCTGATAGATACCGAAATAATGTTGTATAAGCTCTCCGAAGCGGGGTTTGAAATTGTTCCTGAGGATATTGATGCGGATGTTGTTGTTATCAATACCTGCTCCTTTATAAAGGATGCAAAACAGGAAGCAATAGATAATATACTTGATGTTGCATGGCTGAAGAAAAACCGTAACCTTAAGGGTATAGTTGTTGCAGGTTGCCTTGTGCAACGATTCGGTAAGGATGTCTTGAAAGAACTTCCGGAGGTTGATGCTGTTGTTGGCGTTGGCGGAGCTTTGCAGATTGTTGAGGCGGTTAATGCGGCATATAAGGGCGAAAAGTTCTCCTTTATTCCTGACCCCAATGATATTCCTTTAGAGGGAAGCAGAGTTGTTACAACTCCTGAACATTTTGCCTATATTAAAATTGCCGAAGGGTGCGACAATAAGTGTGCGTACTGTGTAATTCCATCCATAAGGGGAAGTTTCAGAAGCAGGGGAATACTTGAGATTATCGAAGAAGCCGAGGAGCTTGCAGGAATGGGCGTTAAAGAGCTTTGCCTTGTTGCTCAGGATACAACGGCATATGGCAAGGATATTTTCGGAACATATGCTCTTGATTCTCTTTTGAAAGAGCTTTCAAAAATCAAAGGTATAGAATGGATAAGATTACTGTACTGTTACCCGGAAAGGATAACGGATGCACTTATTGAAGAAATAGCAACAAATCCAAAGGTTGTTAAATATATAGATATGCCTATACAGCATATATCCGATGGTGTGCTTCGCAGAATGAACAGAAGAGACACATCTGAATCTATAAAAACAGTTATCAAAAAGCTGAGAGACCGTATTCCCGATGTTGTTATCAGAACAACAGTAATTACGGGCTTTCCCGGGGAAACAGAAAAAGAGTTTGGCGAGCTTCTTGCTTTTGTTAAAGAGGCACGTTTTGAACGCCTTGGTGCTTTTGAATATTCAAGGGAAGAAGGAACGGCAGCTTATGATATGCCCGACCAGGTTCACCATAAAAAGAAAAAGAGCCGCAAGGATGCAATAATGCTTGCGCAACAGAAAATACATAATGACCATAACGCTGCCATGGTTGGTAAAACATACAGGTTGCTTTGCGAAGGATATGACAGCGCTGCGGAAAGTTATTTTGGCAGAACATATGCAGATGCTCCCGATATAGACGGAAAGGTATATTTTACCTCATACAGACGAATTAAAGACGGTGAGATGGTGAATGTGAAAATCATTGATGTTCTGGATTATGACCTTATAGGAAAGGTAGTGAAGGAGAATTGATGAATACGCCAAACAAATTATCTATAGCAAGGGTAATATTAACTCCAATATTTACGGTGTTTTTAGTTTATCCTGTATTTGGAAAAAGCCATTTGGGGCATATAATCTGCACTCTTGTTGCGGCGGCAATCTTTGGTGCGGCGGCACTTACGGATTATTTCGACGGAAAAATTGCAAGGAGAGATAATATAATAACCAAATTTGGTGTTTTCATAGACCCCTTAGCAGATAAGTTTATGATATTCTGCGCAATGATAGGAATCCTTGCTTCCTCTTATATGGGATATATCGGTGATGGAGCAACCGCATTTGGACATTTTTATCTTTGGTGTTCGCTTATAATTATCTTTCGAGAGCTTGCTGTTACATCAATGCGACTTGTTGTTGCAGGTGAATCGGGAATAGTTGTTCCTGCAAATATTTGGGGAAAAATCAAAACTGTATCTCAGATAGTTGCCGTATTGGTAACCCTCGCAGAAAGTCTTGTCGATGATGTTTTCCTTCTAACAGGATGCGAAAACGGATTTTTGGGCGGTGAAATGTATTTCAGTATAGTTGCCGTGTGCGTTGCAACCATCAGCTCCATACTTTCGGGAATGACATATATAAAGAGCTATTGGAGCATAATAAAACCCTGATTGAAGCAAATAAAAATCAATCAGAAAACTTAAACAAACGGATAAAACCCTAAAACTGAAAGGAATTCTTTATGAGACTATATAATTCTCTTACCCGTTCCCTTGAGGAGTTTGAAATAAAAGACAATACTGTGCGTATGTATGCTTGTGGACCAACGGTTTATAACCGTTTTCATATTGGCAACTCACGTTGTTTTGTTGTTTTTGATATGCTCAGAAGGTATTTAGAGTATAGAGGCGTTAAAGTTTTGTTTGCACAGAATTTTACAGATGTTGATGATAAGCTGATAAAAAAAGCGGCAGAAGAAGGAACAACTGTTCCTGAGCTTGCGGATAAATATATAAAGGAATATTTTATCGACGCCGAAGGGCTTGGAATAAAAAAGGCAACATATCATCCAAGAGCAACCGAAACAATGAGCGAAATTATTGATATGGTTGGAAAGCTCATTGAAAACGGCCACGCATATGTTGCTGAAAACGGAGATGTATACTTCTCCGCAGAAAGCTATAAAGATTATGGAAAGCTCTCTCATCTTGATTCTGACAATCTTGAAGCAGGAGCAAGAATAACCGTTAATGATATAAAACGCCATCCTTTTGATTTTGCTCTTTGGAAGGCAAGAAAAGAAGAAAGCGAAATTGCATGGGAGTCCCCATGGAGTATGGGCAGACCGGGTTGGCACATTGAATGCTCCGCTATGATTCATAAACTCTTTGGCTCAGATATCGATATCCACGGCGGTGGACCAGACCTTGTGTTCCCACATCACGAAAATGAAATTGCACAAACAGAATGTGCTGTTGGCAAGCCCCTTGCAAGATTCTGGCTTCACAACGGATATATAAATGTTGATAACAAAAAGATGTCCAAATCAGCAGGTAACTTCTTTATGGTTCGTGATGCTGCAAAAGAATTTGGATATGATGCTGTGAGATACTTTGTTCTTGCCTCCCATTACAGAAGCCCTATAAACTACAGCGCTGATATTCTCCGTCAGGCAGCGTCTGCGGTTGAACGACTTCAGAATTGTCAGGAAAATTTAGAGTTCAGAAAACAAACTGCCGCAAATGCACCTCTTTCTCAGAGCGAAAAAGAATGTATAGAGTATCTTGAACAGAAAAAGGCAGATTTCGTTGCCGCTATGGATGAAGATTTCAACACAGCAGATGCATTGGGATGTGTTTTTGAGATGACAAGAAGAATAAATTCCGAGCTTAAAAACGAAGTTGTTTCCGCAGAATTCTGTGAAAAATCATATGGTATGTATTTTGAGCTTTTGTCATTGCTTGGCTTTGAAAAGAAAAAAGCAGAAAGCGATAACGATGAGGAAATAGAAAAGCTGGTTGCAGAAAGAACAGAAGCAAAGAAAGCAAAGAATTATGCGAGAGCAGACGAAATAAGAGAGCTTCTCAAAACAATGGGAGTTGTTGTTGAAGATACCGTTCAGGGTGCTAAATGGAAAAGAGTGTAAATTCATATAGCCCACTCACCCTTGCATATGTTGGTGATGCAGTTATTGAGCTTCTTGCAAGAGAGTTTCTTGTGAAAAAAGAAGAAGCACAGCTTTCTGTGCTTAATGAACGTTGCAGAGCTTTTGTAACTGCCGTAAACCAGAGTGCGGCCGCAAAGAACGGGGAAGAAATCTTCACAGAAGAAGAAGCGGATATTTTTCGCAGAGGTCGAAACGCTAAAACCTCAAACACGCCCAAAAGTGCAAAAGTGAGAGAATATCACAGGGCAACGGGGCTTGAAGCGGTTTTCGGATATTTATATCTTTCGGGTAACACTGAGAGGGCAAGAGAGCTTTTTTGCCGTATATATGGGGTATCAGAATGAATAGCATGGATGAATTGAGCTTGATTCAAAAACGGGTTCTTGCCTTTACGAAAGCATTCATAAATAATTATGGCTATCCGCCAACTGTAAGAGAAATTGCAAAAGGAACAAATATTAAATCCACATCAACGGTACATAATGCCCTTGGCATTCTTGAACAAAAGGGGTATATAAATCGTGATGGTGGGCAGAGCAGAAGCACAGTTATATCGGGTATAATCAGAGAAAGCGGTGTTTTCAGTGTTCCCCTTTTGGAATTTGCCGGTAAAGAAGTCAACTTTGGATTTATAGATGTTCCAAAGGCGTTTCTTGATAACCGAGAGGGCGTTTATGCCTTTAAATGTCCCGAAGATTATATAGAGCTTCATATACTTAAGGGCGATATACTTTTGGTTCGCTCTTGTGAAAACGCAGAGGTTGGAGAAATAACCGTTGGAAAAGATTACAAAGTTTTTAGCTTTGAAAATGATATGGAAATATCGGGAAAGGTTATCTCTTGTCTCAGACATTATTAAAACAGTTTTTTTGCCTTTTAAAGCGGTCAGATTTTTGTTAATATTGATTAAAAATGGTCATATGCTTGAAAAATATGACATGAAAAGGTAAAGTTAAAGTAAAATTAAATAGAATACGGAAGGAAGAAAAAGGATGGCAAAGTATAAGCGCGTGCTGCTTAAGCTCTCGGGAGAGGCGATGAGTGGCGAAGATGGAATTATCAATTTTTCTTTTGTTGAAGAAATCAGCAAGGTAATTAAGCGTTGCAAGGAAGAAGGCGTTGTTTTTGGCATTGTTATCGGTGGAGGAAATATCTGGAGAGGCGCTGTTGGCGTTCAGGTTGAGCGTTCAAGAAGCGACCATATGGGAATGCTTGCAACGGTAATAAATTCTCTTGCAATGCAGGATATGCTTATAAAATGCGGTGTTGACGCTCGTGTTATGACGGCGCTGGATATGCAGAGAGTTGCTGAGAACTATTCTCAGTTTAAAGCAAATGAGTATCTTGACCAGGGCAAAACAGTTATAATCGCTTGCGGAACAGGAAATCCTTATTTTTCTACAGATACGGGCGCGTTGCTTCGTGCGGCAGAAATTCACGCAGATGTTGCTATGCTTGCAAAAAATATTGACGGAGTATATGATAGCGACCCGAAGAAAAACCCATCGGCTAAGAAATATGATGCTGTAACATATGAGGAGCTTTTAGAAAAGAACCTTCGCATCATAGATTCTGCCGCATCCTCTTTAGGAATTGAAAATAATATAAAATCTCTCATTTTTGCTCTTAAAAGCCCTGAAAACATTTATAAGGCAGTTATGGGCGAAGATGTTGGAACTATTGTGAAAGGAAGAAAAAACAATGAAACTTGATGTTAAACAATACGAAGAAAGAATGAAAAAATCCATTTCCGTATACGAGGAAGAGCTTGCAACTATCCGTGTTGGCAGAGCCAATGCAAAAGTGTTGGATAAAATTGAAGCCCCCTATTACGGAACTCCAACTCCAATAAATCAGATGGCAGAAATTAAAGCAACAGACCCAAGAACCCTCGTTATCACTCCTTGGGATGCAACCTCTCTTAAGGCAATCGAAAAGGCAATTCAGGCGTCCGATGTGGGAATAACTCCATCTAATGACGGCAAGTCAATCAGACTTGTTTTCCCTCCTCTTACAGAAGAACGCCGTAAGGAGCTTACAAAGCAGACGTCCAAAATGGGCGAAGCTGCAAAGGTTGCTTTGCGTAATATTCGTCGTGATGCAAACGACAAATGTAAGGATATGAAAAAGAAGTCTGAAATGACAGAAGACGAACAGAAGCAGAGCGAAAAAGAAGTTCAGGACCTTACAGATAAGTACATCAAGTTGGTTGATACAATAACAGAGAAAAAACAGAAGGAAATTATGGAAATATAATGGGAACCGTAACAATTCCAGAAGGCCTTAGGCATATCGCGATAATAATGGATGGTAACGGGCGTTGGGCAAAAAAACGTTTAATGCCCCGTACCTTCGGTCATTCTGCGGGAAGCGAAACATTCACAAAGATAGTTGATACCTGTAATGAATCAGGATTGGAGTATTTAACAGTTTATGCGCTTTCGACCGAAAACTGGAATAGAAGCGATGAAGAAATAGGCGGACTTTTAAAGATAATGCACGCCTATATTAAAAAATATGTTCCTGAGTTGAAAAAGCGCAATATTCGCCTTAAATTGTTTGGCGATTTATCTCGATTTGACGAGAAGTCAAGAGAAAAGCTAAAGGAAAGCGAAGAAGCGTTAAAGGACAATACAGGAATGTGCCTTGGTATATGTGTCAGCTATGGCGGTAGAGATGAAATAGTTAATGCTGCAAGAAAGCTGATAGCTCAGGGTAACCAAAATATAACCGAAGCAGATTTTGAAGCTGCTCTTTACACAGGGGGAGTTCCTTCTCCCGACCTTGTTATAAGGACGGGTGGAGAAAAGAGAATTTCAAACTTTTTGCTTTGGCAGAGCGCATATGCAGAATACCATTTTACAGATATTTTGTGGCCGGACTTCAATGACGAAGCTCTTGCCGATGCTTTAGCGGATTATTCAGGCAGAAAAAGAAGATACGGCAAAGAAAAATAATAAAGCGCATTTTCGTTCTTTGAGAGTATATGAGAAAGGGTGGAAATGGCACAAAATCTCGTTTGCATATTTCGGAAAGCGTTTGCCCCATTTTATGCAACGGATAAGGCAATATGGGGTGTTTCTTGTTTGAATCCCCGTAACAGCGCAGAATACTGTTTGAAATATTAGCAAAAGGTGCAACTACTTGGAGTGGGCTTTGCCATATCAAGAGCGCGCTTTTTGCTTATATATCTATGGTAGAGTCATCAATAAAAAATGTGAGGTCTTATTATGAAAAGGATAATTACAGCAATAGTTATGATAGCTGTGTTCATACCGGTTTTATTGTTTTCAGACACTTTACTTTTCCCTATAGTTATTTCAATTATGGGGGCGGTTGCGGCGTTTGAAATTCTGTATATCAGAAAGCTCCACCAAAAAATATACCTTTTGATACCGAGCGTTCTTCTTGCAGTTGCCTGCCCTTTGGTTTCGGGAACGGATTGGTTTAAAGTTTTTACATCAAGAAGCTATAATTTTTTGATAATTGCTTTTCCCGTTTATCTGATGTATATGCTTTTTGTTGGGGTTGCGTGTAACAGAAAGGTATCATTCAACGATATTCTCTATACAATAGTATCAGTATCATATGTTTCTTTCGCAATGTTCACAATTCCATTCATCAGAGCCGGCTCACCTTATAATTACCTTTTGCTTATTATCTGCCCTTGTGTTGCAGATATATTTGCATTGTATGGTGGAAGCAAGTTTGGAAAAAAGAAGCTCTGCCCTGCGGTCAGTCCAAAGAAAACCCTTGCCGGATTTATGTTTGGACTTTTGGGAGGTGCTGTTGGAGCAGCTTTGTTTAATATTGCAATAATGCTTTTGATAGACAGCCAATTCAACATATTAAAGGTAATAGCAGGCGTTGGTATTGCATTTGCAGGACAGTATGGAGACCTCATTGCTTCTATGATGAAAAGAAGCAGTAACGCAAAGGATTTTGGAAACATATTCCCCGGACACGGTGGAATTATGGATAGATTCGACAGCATTTTTTCATCATTTATCTGTGCATTCCTTTGCCTTATGATAGCAAAAGTTGTTTTCGCACTTGTATAAAGAGACGATAACGAATATTAGAGATAAATTAACTCAAAGTATATGTTTGGGCTTTATGAAAACAGTATTATAAATCGTTGAGAACAGTGTTTTCAGAACGGGCATAATTTGGCGTGTAGCAAAAATCCAAATAAATTCAAAAAAGGAAACATTGCAAAATGAGCAAAACCATAACTATATTGGGCTCAACAGGGTCAATCGGTGTTCAAACCCTTGATGTGGCTGAAAAATACGGATATACAGTTGAAGGAATTTCAGCATATTCAAATGTGGCTCTTGCAGAGGCACAATGCAGAAAATTTGGAATAAAACATTGTTGCATAGGGGAAAAATATTATAAAGACCTTAAAACGGCCCTTGCTGATACCGATACTGTTGTAACATCGGGCGAAGATGCTGTTTCGCAAATGGCATATAATTGCCGTTCAGATGTGCTTTATAATTCCGTAATGGGGATTGCAGGTATGAAGCCAACTCTTGCCGCAATTAGGGGCGGAGTTAAAAAAATTGCCTTTGCAAACAAGGAGACCCTTGTTGCAGGTGGAACAATAGTTATGAAAGAAGCAAGGGAAAAGGGTGTTACTCTGCTCCCTGTGGATAGTGAACATTCTGCAATATTTCAGTGCTTGCAGTGTGGAAACAAAGCAAGTAAAATATTATTAACTGCTTCGGGCGGCCCTTTTTTCGGTAAGAAAAGAAATGAACTCGCAAATATAACCCCCGAGGATGCTCTCAAGCATCCCAATTGGAGCATGGGCGCAAAAATAACAATAGATTCATCAACAATGATGAATAAAGGACTTGAAATAATCGAAGCGGCGTTCTTGTTTGATATGTCTCCCGATGATATTGAGGTTGTTATACACAGAGAGAGCATAATTCATTCTATGGTGGAATTTTGCGACGGAGCTGTTATTGCACAGCTTGGTGCGCCTGATATGCGGCTTTGCATTCAATATGCCGCAACATACCCGGAGCGTTTTCCGTCGTCTGTAAAGAAATTGGATTTTGCGCAAATTGGAAAGCTGACTTTCCATGCCCCTGATAGGGAAACCTTCACTTTGCTTGATACAGCGGTTAATTCCTTTAAAAAGGGCGGAAATATACCTGCCGCAATGAACGGAGCAAATGAAGAAGCGGTTGCGCTTTTCCTTGCAAGAAAAATAAGGTACACAGATATATTTGATATAGTTGCAGAAGCGGCAGAAAACGCAAAATTTATTGAAAATCCAACGGAAACAGATGTTTTTGAAACGGATATTGCCGCAAGAGAATATGTAAAATCACGCATGATATAGCTTTCAGTTTGGAAAGGAGCAAATTTTGGCATCATTTTTTTCTACATTAGGAACAATATTTTTAACCCTTTTTATGTTTGGAATTCTTATAACCATTCATGAATTTGGTCATTATATAGTAGCAAGACTCTTCAATGTTGGTATAATTGAGTTTTCCATAGGGATGGGCCCTAAGTTGTTTTCGTGGAAAGGAAAGAAAAACATCTTTTCTTTAAGACTTCTGCCAATTGGCGGTTATGTCAATATGGTTGGTGAGTATGCTGAAGAAGATAAGGAACTTTCCGAAGAAGACAAGAAAAAACCTCCATTCAGCAAGAAACCTATCTGGCAAAGACTTCTGGTTGTTCTTGCAGGCCCTGCAATGAATATTTTCCTTGGAATTGTTATAATGTTCTGTCTTGTTCTTGATACAGATGTTATCGGTTCTTTGCAGGTTGCAGGCCCTATAGAGCATTATACAACTCAGACCCTTGTTGGAGATGCTTCTGAGCTTGACGAAGTGCCTGACGATATATCAGGTAAAAAAATGTTGTATATATCCCAAACTGATAATACAGATGAAAAGGGATTCCTGAAAAATGACCTTGTTTTAAGCATAAACGGGGAAATACTTGATGCTTCCCAAATTGAAAAGGAAAAAACATTAAAAGATTATTTTGTATCTGCTTATGAAAAAGAAGGAGCAAAAACAAAGGTTAAGGTTATAAGAAACGAAGTTGTTGTTGAGCTTGTTAATCCCGCATATGAATCTGAAGAATACAGTATAGCTTTTCAGCTTAGTAAAATTGAAGGTGCAAAAGAAAGCTATTCAACAAGCCAATATAATATGCTCTATATAGCAATGACAGGAAACACTGATGAAAAAAGCTATTTAGAGGGTGATATAATAGTTTATGCAAACGGAAAGCTGTTCACCGCAGATGGACTTACTACAAGTGAAGCGGCTGAAAAGTTAGGAACACCAACTTCCGTTAAGGTAATAAGAAAAAATCTTATAGTTGAGCTTAAAAGCCCAACATTGCCAGATGTTTCAGGGCTTGCAATAAGCGGAAAGCTGGAAAAAGGTGATATAATAACAGAGGTTAACGGCAAAAATGTAAGAGTTTATACAGATATGTCGTATCAGATATCACGATTTGGAATAAAGCCAATTTCCGTTACAGTTGAGAGAAACGGAAAAGAAACAGTTGTTAAGAATGTTGTTTTCCCAATGGCTTCTGAAAAATCCGTTCTTTTTGGCGAACAGGATTTCAGAGTTTTCAAAAAAGAAAAAAACTTTGGAAACCTTATGCACGAAGCATTTTTCAAGAGTATATCAACTCTTGAAATGACAGTTTCATCTGTTTTAGATACATTTTCGGGTCGTTATGGCGTTGAAGCACTTTCGGGCCCGATTGGTATAGGTGAGCAGGTTGGCGAGATGGCAAAAAGCGAGTTCCCAATTGCAAATCTTTTAACCCTTATGGTTATGGTGTCTTTAAGTCTTGGGGTTTGTAACCTTTTGCCCTTGCCCGTTCTTGACGGCGGCAGAGTTTTGCTTTTCATTATTGAAGCAATCCGCAGAAAACCACTTAACCCCAAAATAGAATCTGCAATTATGACAGTCAGCATGGTGTTCGTTTTGCTTCTGATGGTTCTTGTTGCGTTTAAGGATTTGTTTTCAATTTTTTAGAATTAACAAAAGGGCAAGAATAAAAGGTCTTGCCCAAAAGTTTATAAAAACGCTTTTGCTTAGTTTGGAATATTAAAAAAATATATGCTCGGAGCTTTGCTATGAGAAGAATTTCAAAAGAGATAAAAATAGGTAATATTGCAATTGGTGGAAATAATCCCATTGCAATTCAATCAATGACAAATACAGATACCGCAGACAGAGAAAAAACCTTGCAGCAGATAAAAACTCTGGAAGATGCAGGTTGCCATATTGTAAGGTTCACTGTTAATACAATGGAAGCTGCAAAAAATATTGGTTTTTATAAAGATAATTCTTCTGTTCCATTGGTTGCGGATATTCATTTTGATTATAGATTAGCTTTAGAAGCTGCCGCAGCAGGCATTGATAAAATAAGAATAAATCCTGGAAATATCGGTGAAGACAGCAAAATAAAAGCCGTTACCGATGAATGTAGAAAAAGGGGAATCCCTATCAGAATCGGTATAAATGGTGGTTCTTTAGAAAAGAATCTTCTTGCAAAATACGGAAGCCCAACTGCAGAAGCCATTGCAGAAAGCGGAATAAATGCTGTTAAAACCCTTGAAAGATTTGATTTTGATAATATAGTTCTTTCTCTTAAATCTTCATCCGTTGCTGATACGATAAGGGCAAACAGAATTGCCGCAGAGGCAATTCCTTATCCCTTGCACCTTGGTGTAACAGAGTCGGGAACAAAGGAAAAGGGGATATATAAATCATCTATCGGTATCGGCTCACTTCTTGCAGATGGAATTGGTGACACCATAAGAGTTTCTCTTACAGCACCTGTTGAAGAAGAAGTTAAAGCGGCAAGGGAAATTTTACTTGCGTTAAAGCTCATTCCGGGTGTAACCCTTGTTTCCTGCCCAACCTGTGGAAGATGCAAGATAAATCTTATTTCAATTGCATCAGAATTGCAAAAAGAACTTGCATTTATAGAAACAGAAAAGCCAATAACTGCCGCACTTATGGGATGTGTTGTTAATGGCCCGGGCGAAGCCGCTGAAGCAGATATTGGTGTTGCAGGTGGAAACGGAGAGGGAATTGTTTTCCAAAAAGGTAATATTATAAAAAGAATCAAAGAAGAAGAAATCAAAGAAACCCTGCTTCATGAAATAAAGAAGTTAGTGGAAGGAAATACATAATGGAAGAAGTAAAAGAGTTATTTTTAAAAAAACTATCAAAATATGCGCCGACTAAAATAGAGTCGGCGATTTTTGACAAATTGAAGAAATTTGCAATTAAGGTGCAGAACGATACTGTTAAGGCACTGAGGATAGAGGCAACATTTGAGGGTGCGATATCTAAAAAAATGATATTCAAGGCAGAGGAGTCCATAAAGAAAGCGTATGGAATAGATCTTGTTGAATTTGTTTGCACATTTGAAAATGTTGTTTTTAATGTTGATATTTTTTACGATATTATATATACCCTTGAAAAACGATATGAAAATGGCTTTACCAAGGGTTTTTTTGAAAATTCCAAGGTGGAATGGCGAGAGGATGAAAACAAATTTGTTGTAACCTTGCGTGAGAATTTGTCCTCCGAATTTCTATATTTTTCGGGCGTTGCAGATTTCATTCGTGATTGCTCAAGTAAAGAATATGGACGAGCCATAGAAACGGATTTCGTTGGAGAGGTTGCCGCAGATTTTGTTTCATCTGATGAAGAAGCAATACGAGTTGCAACAATAAAAAGTCTTGCGGCATATGAAGCAAAGTCTGTTGCTCCAACGCCTTTGGAAAAATCCCGTGCATTGTTCCCACTTGAGGAAGATGCAGGTATACAAACTATTGATGCTGAAAAGGAGCATATTCAGGCAGGAAGAACGGTTTTTGACATTTCTTCCCTTGATTGCGTTTTCGGTGAAATGAAATCAACTAAAAAAGTGCCCGTTGTGAAAAAAGATTCAGACGGAAACGATACCGAGGTTGAAATTGTTAAAATAAGTCCGTCTAAGTTAATGACAATAAGACAGCTTCAGGATGGGAAAAGCGTAAGATTTCCTGCTGTTGTTTTTGCTTCTGAGGGTAAAGACACAAAAACAGGTGATGCAACCAACTATAAAATTGGCGTTACCGATATGGAATGTTCTGTAACTGTCAGATTTACATCGGAAAAGCCAGTGAAACTATCGGGGAAAGCGGTAATTATAGAGGGTAAAGCCCAATATGATAAATACGAAGACGAAATGATTGTCCGCGCTTACGCTATAGCTGTTGTTAAAAAAATCCCAAGAAGGGATAACCACCCAACCCCTCGTGTTGAGCTTCATTTGCACACAAATATGAGCCAGACGGATGGACTTTGCCTACCCGATAAGGTGGTTTCAACAGCGGAATATTGGAATATGCCTGCTATCGCCGTAACAGACCACGGTAACGCTCAGTCATATCCTCTTATTATGGCAAGCGCAAGAAAAAGCAAGGTAAAGCCAATATACGGAATGGAAGGTTATCTTGTTGACGATACCGAAAGAGCGATTTACGAATATAAAGGATATGAAACAAGGAGTTTGGTTAAAGACGAGTTTATAGTTTTTGACCTTGAAACAACGGGACTTTCTGCAACAAACTGCGGAATAACTGAAATAGGTGCCGTAAAGTATTGTAATGGTGAGGTTACAGAGGTTTTTGAAACATATGTAAACCCCGGTATGCCAATCCCCAAAAACATAACGGAGCTTACGGGTATAACCGATGAAATGGTTAAAGATGCTCCCGATGAAAAAACTGCCATAAGTGATTTTTTGAAGTTTTGCGGAGACAGTATTCTTGTTGCCCATAATGCAACTTTTGATACATCCTTTGTAAGGCGTGTTGCCGTTCAGTATAACCTTACTTTTAATAATCCGTATATTGATACCGTAGCACTTTCGAGATATATAAACCCTGAGCTTAAACGCCATAAGTTAAACCTTCTTGCGGAATACTATAAGTTAGGCGAGTTTAACCACCATAGAGCAAGCGACGATACAAAAATGCTTGCGAAGATTTTTGAATGTATGTGTCAGAAATTTTCCAAAATGGGTGTTAAAACAATCGGTGAGGTTCTCACCGCTATGGAAGAAAAGTCAGACCCTAAGAAGTTAAGACCGTATCATATCACCCTTCTTGTTCAGAATCAGGTAGGGCTTAAGAATTTGTATAAGCTCATTTCAAAATCATATTTGGATTATTTCCATAGACACCCCCTTATCCCGAAAACCGTTCTTGCTCAATTGAGAGAGGGAATATTGGTTGGCTCTGCCTGTGAAAGCGGAGAGCTTTATACAGCGGTTTTAGGTGGCCGTCCATATGGGGATATAATGAAAATAGCCGATTTTTACGATTATTTTGAAATTCAACCCCATGGAAACAACTGGTTCTTGTTTGATAAAGGGGAACTTGGAGACGATGAAAATTTAGCGTATGATAAGCTGTCTGATATAAACAGACAAATAATCAAAATCGGAGAAAAACAAAACAAGCTGGTTGTTGCAACGGGCGATGTTCACTTTTTAGAACCCGAAGACGAAATATACAGGCAGATAATGTGTTTCGGTATGAAATACAGGGATGCTATGCGTCATATCCCCTTGTATCTCAAAACAACTGATGAAATGCTGAGAGATTTTTCATATCTTGGAAAAGAAAAAGCGTTTGAGGTTGTTGTTACCAATACAAGAAAAATTGCAGATACAATAGAGAACCTTTTGCCAATCCCCGATGGTTCGTTTTCACCTGATGTTCCGGGTGCTGATAAAGAGCTTGAAGATATTTGCTATCAGACCGCAAAGAAGATGTATGGCGACCCGTTGCCTGAAATTGTTGAAACACGTCTTAACAGAGAGCTTTCTTCTGTTATTAAAAACGGATATGCACCTTTGTATATAATTGCAAGACGACTTGTTCAGAATAGCGAGGAGCATGGATATCTCGTTGGTTCTCGTGGTTCTGTTGGTTCTTCCGTTGTTGCAACATTTTCAGGAGTTTCTGAGGTAAACCCGTTGCCACCTCATTACAGATGCGAAAAATGTCAGGTTTCGGAGTTTATAAAGGGAGTTGGAAGCGGTTTCGACTTGCCAGATAAAGCATGTCCTGTCTGTGGCGAAAATATGATATGCGATGGCCACGATATACCCTTCGAAACCTTCCTTGGCTTCCACGGAGAAAAAGCACCTGATATAGACCTTAACTTTTCGGGAGATGTTCAGGGAGAGGCACATAAATATACAGAAGTTCTGTTCGGAGCTGAGAATATCTTCCGAGCAGGAACTGTTTCAACAATTGCAGATAAAACCGCATACGGATTTGTTAAAAAGTTTCTTGAGGAAAAGAATATCGTTCTCACAAGGGCAGAGGAAAACCGCCTTGTTTCGGGTGTTGCCGGTATAAAAAGAACAACAGGTCAGCACCCCGGAGGAATTGTTGTTATTCCAAAGGAATATGAAATATACGATTTTACCCCTGTTCAGCATCCTGCTGATGATAACACAAGTAATGTTATAACAACCCACTTTGCTTTTGAATATCTTCACGATACATTGCTTAAGCTGGATATTTTGGGACACGATGTTCCAACTGAATACAGATTGCTTCAGAATTATACGGGAATAGATGTGAGAACAGTTCCAAATAATGATGAAAAGGTTATGAAGCTGTTCACATCAACGGAATCTCTCGGAGTTACACCTGATGATATTTTTAGCCCAATAGGAACATATGGAATGCCCGAGTGTGGAACTTCTTATGTAAGACAGATGATGGAGGCGGCAAAGCCAAAATGTTTTTCTGACTTGCTTCAGATTTCAGGACTTTCTCATGGAACGGGTATCTGGCTTGGTAACGGTGAAGAACTTATTAAGAACGGAACTTGCACAATTTCGGAAATTATCGGAACTCGTGATAGTATAATGCTTTATCTTGCAGATAAGGGCGTTGAAAACGGACTTGCGTTTAAGATAATGGAGTCGGTTCGTAAGGGAAAGGGCTTAACGCCACAGTTTGAAGAAGCAATGCGAGCAAGTAATGTTCCTGAATGGTATATTGCTTCCTGTAAAAAAATAAAGTATATGTTCCCTAAAGCCCACGCTGCCGCATATATGATATCGGCTTTGCGCCTCGGCTGGTATAAGGTGTATAAACCAATAGCTTTCTATGCTGCACACTTTACGGTTAAGCAAACTCACTTCGATGCAGAAATTGCAATGGATAAAAAGAATCTGAAAAACCTTGTTAAAACCTTGGATTCAACACCAAATCTGGATGTTAAGGGAAAGGGACTTCTTGCAATTATGCAGTTGGTGCTTGAAATGTATGCGAGAGGAATTGACTTCTTGCCCGTTGATGTATATAAATCCGAAGCATTTGCTTTCGTTCCTGAGGATGGGAAAATAAGACTTCCGCTTTCTTCGCTCAATGGGCTTGGAGAAAATGCGGCTAAGAAAATAAGAGAGGTTATAACCTCGGGGGAAGCAACAACTGTTGAGGAGCTGAAAACCGCCGCAGGACTTTCCAAAACGGTAGTTGAAACTCTTGAAAATGCGGGCTGTCTCAGCAATATGCCAAAGTCTGCACAACTTTCACTTTTCGATTTTTAAAAAAACAAGAGGGAGCAATTTGGCTTCCTCTTGCTTTTAAAAACCGTTTAGCAGTTGTGAGCGTAAAAATTTGTGATAAAACAAAATGAGTGTTGATTTATGATTAAAATGAATCTTTCAAAAAATGCAGAAGAAGTTATAAACCTTTTAACTAAAAATGGGTTTGAAGCATTTGTCGTTGGCGGTGCAGTGAGAGATTGCCTTCTTGGAAAAACTGTGTCAGATTATGATATAACAACCTCTGCCTTGCCTGAAGAAACAATGAGAGTTTTTGAGGGATACAAGGTGATAGAAACAGGGTTGAAACATGGAACTGTAACGGTTATTGTAAATGGTGAGCCGTTTGAAATAACCACATACAGAATAGACGGAAGCTATTCGGATAACCGTCATCCCGAAAAAGTTACTTTTTCAAGAGAGATTACCGACGATTTGTCCAGAAGGGATTTTACCGTAAACGCTATGGCGTATAACCCCGTAAACGGACTTGTTGACCCGTTTGGCGGTAGAGAAGATTTGAAAAACAGAATAATTCGCACCGTTGGAAATCCTGATGTGAGATTTGGCGAGGACGCATTGAGAATATTGCGTTGCATTAGATTTGCTTCTGTGCTTGGGTTTGAAATTGAAGAAGGAGTTTCAGAAAGCATAAGGAGAAATAGGGGATTACTTAAAAATATATCAGCAGAACGCATTTTTTCTGAGCTTAAGAAACTAATATGCGGAAAATATGCCCATATTGTTTTGGAAAAGTATCCCGATGTCATAACGGAAATCATTCCCGAGCTTTCAGCTTCTGTTGGCTTTTTGCAGAAAAATATTTATCATGTTTACGATGTTTATATGCATACCGTAAAGGCGATAGAGGCATCGAACAATAATTTGTGCGTCAGATTGGCATTGCTGTTCCACGATTGTGGAAAGCCCGTTGCCTGCACTTGCGACGAAAAGGGAGTGAGACATTTTCGTGGGCATGAGCGTGTCAGCGCACAGCTTGCGGAGCAAGCTCTTTTACGCTTGAGGTGTGATACTAAAACACTTAAAACGGTAAAGAACCTTATTCTGCATCACGATTACCGTGTTAAAGAAGAAAAATCATCGGTAAAGCATCTTTTAACGAAGTTGTCATTTGAAGAAGCACGGCTTTATGCAAAAATTCGTTATGCTGATATGGCGTCCCACGCTAAGGAATACCGCCTTGACGAGGGCTTTCCTGATAGAATTATTGCAATGATTAACGAAATTGAGAAAAACGGAGAATGTGTTAATATAAAAACCCTTGCAATAAACGGAGATGACCTTATTGAAATAGGAATAACAAAAGGTAAAATTCTGGGCGAAATATTGCAAGCCCTTGTTGAAGAAACAATTGATGGCTCTTTGACAAATGAAAAAGAAATGCTTCTCAAAAGGGCAAAGGAATTAAATGTGTGAATGTTTTAATCAAAATATTTAAGCTCTGAGATGCTTTAATATCAAATACTATGTTTTGAAATAATTCAATGTGCTTTAAATCAGTTATGCCCCCAAAATATATGCATATATCAAAGTTTCATTGTTTGATGCTTTTTTTGACTGCACTTTTATTGACTTTTCCAATTTGAACTTCAAAATTGCGGAGACACTATTACGGATAGCTTTGAGTGTAAATTTTGTAATGCGAAATAAAAAAACTAAAGTTTATTTTTAACATCTTTTGGAGTTGAATGGCAAAAAATGAAAGAAAAAACGGCTTTAAAAGCCGAAAAATGCCATTGTTGCGAAAAAAATATTGGCAAAAAATATTGATTTTATAAAATAAGTATGCTATAATAATATGACGAAACAGAGAATATAGCTTGGCTACTATGCATAAATATAGTTTGGATTTTAAGTTTCGTGTGCGAAAAATTTCGCATATAGTTGATATTTTTCTTTTAAGAGGTGGAATTTTATGCCAAAAAAGATGCCTGTAATTGCATTGCTTTACGATTTTGACAAAACTCTTTCAACAAGGGATATGCAGGAATATTCCTTTATACCAAATTTAGGTATGTCTGCGCATGAGTTTTGGGATGGTGCAAATGATATATCCATAGGTTTAGGAATGGATAGAATTCTTGCGTATATGTATCTTATGATAAAAGAGGCAAAAAAGAAGGGAATTCCCATCAGACGAGAAAATTTTGTTGAGCTTGGCAGAGATATCGAATTTTTGCCGGGTGTAACAACTTGGTTTGAAAGAATAAACAATTTTGGTAGAGAACATGGAGCAGAGATTCAGCATTATATAATTTCTTCCGGCTTGAAAGAAATTATCGAGGGCTCTAAAATATGCAAGGAATTTAAAAAGATTTATGCTTGCGAATTCCATTATGATGAAGAAGGCAAGGCAGACTGGCCATTGCTTGCGGTTAATTACACTGCAAAAACCCAGTTTCCATATAGAATAAACAAGGGTGTTCTTGATATTTCAAACGATGCAGACTTAAACAATTTTGTTCCTAAGGATGATAGACCTGTTCCTTTCAGAAATATGATTTACATCGGCGATGGTCTAACAGATGTTCCTTGTATGAAATGCGTTAAAAGCAACGGCGGTCAATCCATTGCTGTATATACTCATAAGCATAAGGTTGAAGATTTGCTTCGCCATGGCAGGGTTAATTATATTGCACCTGCAAATTATTGCCAAGGTAATTATCTTGATACATTGGTTAAAGAAATTATCGTTCAGATGGTATCAAACGATTTGCTTATAAGAAAAAGTAAAAACCAAATAAAGCGTCTTCCTGATATTGCTGAATAAAAACGCATATAAATATGTGAAAAGTAACTGTGCAAAGCTCGAAAGTTCTTTTTGAAAACATATATTAAAATTGAGAGTGTTTTATATCATTCAAATTTAATTTGTTTTTGTTGCAGTGTTTATTATTAAGTTGATGTAAATTCATTTACGAAAAATGCTTCAAATCAAACTAATAGCTTTGGTTTTGAAGCATTTTTACATATGTGGTAAAATTTATAAGTAATGGATGGTTTATATTTATGGAAACAGAAGTAAAAACAGATTTATCCGTGTTAAAGACAAATAGAGTGAATGAGCGTTTTTCGGATATTGTTAAAAAGTCAACAGGGGACATTGAATCCTTAACGGATAAAGAATTAACTGAGTTGATACTGTTTTATGTTCAGCCGGAAGCGCTGGCAGATTGTGATGCAAATATTTGCAAAGAAATTGTTCCAATCGATGGAGTTTTGTATTCTGCTATCTCCGAAACGAAAGAGACGGAAAAAACAGTTAGCTTTTTCAATGCCGTTAATTGGGTTTACGATGAAATTTATAAGGTTGATGCCGATAATGTGTCATGGGAGGATTATGATTCTGCAGGCACATTTTTTCTCAACTATATAGGCAAGGATAAATCAGAAGTTTTTTGCGCTGTTTTTATTAACTCAAAAGGTGGATTGGTTAAAATTGAAAAGTTCACTGTGGAACGGGCAGATTTGGTTTCTGCAGGTGTTGAGAAAATAATAATGCTTGCAAAAGGTTGTAAAGCTCATAAAGTGGTAATTGCTCATAACCATCCAAGCGGTTATGTTGGATTCTCAAAGGAAGATTGGGCTTCAACAAAAACTTTGCTTGGCGTTTTTGAAACTATGAATATCTCTCTCATAGAGCATTATGCTGTTACTTGTAACAGTTATTTCGGAGTTTTTAGACGGTTTAATAAAGATAAGTTGCCCTTTTCAGAAGAAGGACATTGATTAACAAATTTTTTTAATCGGTTGTAATACCTTGCAAAAAACGGAGGCAAATTTAAGCTAATAAGATGAAAAATATAGAAAAGGTGAAAAACAATTTGCATACAGGTCACAGACCGAGAATGAGAGCCAAAATTCTGAGTGGTGGAGCAAATATTATGGAGGAGCATGAAATCCTTGAGTTTTTGCTTTTTTATAGCTTGCCAAGAAAAAACACCAACGAGATAGCTCATATCCTTATCAATACCTTTGGCAGTATTCGCTGTGTATTGAATGCAACTCCCGAAGAGCTTGCTCGGATTCGTGGAATTGATAAACATAGCATAGTTCTCATAAAAGCAATAAGCGAGATGATAAAGCGGCGGAATAAAGCCGAGAAAAAATACGAATTCAATGGTGATTATAACGAATTGGAAATCATTGTCAGAAATGTTTCCGCGAAGGCATCCGGTAATGGTATATATGCAATGGTTTTTGGGGAAAACAAACAGCTTCTTTTTGCCTGTGCAACAACAAGGGATGGAAAGGGACTTTTAAATCATATGCTTCATCGTGCTTTGCCTCAAAAGGTGTTTGGAGTTGCCTTCTTTGAGTATGTCAAGGACCGAAATGTTTTTCCAAGCTCCCTTGCTCTTGAAACTGTAAAAGGGCTTGAGGCCGCATTGGCTTTGAATAATATTGCTATGTATGAATACTTTTTAATTGGTGAAAGCAACATTGTTGGAATAAAAGGCGAGGAAAGGTTCTATAGAGAAGCCATTCTGAATTCAGACGGTAATTGTAAGTAGATTTTGCGTTGAAGGGCAATCGCATTTGATGAAAAAACATTCAATATATTGAAAATCAAAAAGTCGGAATCATGATTGTTTCTTGATGGTTATATTGTCTATAAAGTGGGGGCTGTTGCTTTGTGAACCGACCCCCAAAAGTTAGACCAAAAATCTAACTTTTGGAAGGTCGGCATTTTGTGGTAAAATATAGTTATGAATTCAAATTAAAAGTAGTTCAAGCATATTTGAATGGTGAAGGAAGTTATGACTTTCTTGCTAAAAAGTATGGTATATCTGCGTGTAGCAAATTCAAAGAATGGGTTGCAGCATACAAGGAATTTGGAAAGGAAGG
>JAZNIJ010000058.1:0-4463 GCA_045577455.1 Eubacteriales bacterium | reverse complement strand
AAATGCCCGTAGGTCTTGGAATGGCACTTGCACAAAGACCTGAAGCTATGGAAAAGTTTGCTACTCTCAGCGAAACGAAAAAACAGGAAATTATCAATGGTACACATTCAGTATCATCAAAAGAAGAAATGCGACAGTATGTGGATAAAATCATATCGGAATACTAATGCAATGAGCTTGCCGGATTAAAGGCAAGCTCTTTTCATAATCTTGTGTATTCAAATTCAAAACTTGCTCTGTCGCTTGTGAATTCGCACAGAAGTTTACCTTTGCAGGAAAATTTATAATATGCTATGCAGGATGCACTTTCATGAATAATTCTGTTCATCGCACCATTTACGGGAGCGTAAAGTGGGTGGGCATTCTTTTTTATAAGCTTTGCAGTAATCTCATAATTGCCTTGGCTGACGGTGACTATATTATCTCCAATATGTCTTATTTTCGCCCCCAGATAGGTGGCAATTCTATATTCCTTCCCATTAATCAAAACCACACCAATTATTCCGGTAAAATGGATTCCGAATAACGGAATATCCGCAACTGATAGCATTAGCGAGCCATTTTCAAAAAGGCATTGTGTCCATATATACCGATTTGGAAAAGAGTAACCGCTGTCTCCTTCAATATAGCCCTGACCATTTTGAAAATCAAGCTGCTTGCCAATAACAGCGATTTGTCCATCCACTGAATGTTTCATACTGTATACACTGTGTTTGCATTGCATAAAAGGGACAATGTGAAAAGGTCCCATAATATCATATTTAATTGGGGAAACACAGCCAAATCGGAGTTCACCTATGATTGTCAGCTCATCATTTTTAATATTTAGCTTTATACCCTCTTCGGAGAAAACACATTTCCCCAAGTTTACACATAACGGTTTTTCAGAGTATTTCAATGAATCAAACGGTATATTAAAGCCCCCTTCATCCATTATAATTTGTAAGGAGGCTGTTTCTCTTCCATTACTACGATGGTATGCCGGAATAAAAGCAATTGTTTTATCATTTGAAGAGCACTTGAAATACCAGCCTTTAAAATAATTATTTTTTGACATTTATTACCTCTATTGTTTTTGTATAGTATTTCTTATTTTGCAATGGGATATACTAACAAAAAACTATATATGGAGGCAAAAATGAGCAATCAATTAAAAAATGAAACAAGTCCGTACCTGTTGCAGCATGCAGAAAATCCTGTAAATTGGTATCCGTGGTGTGAAGAGGCATTTTGTAAGGCAAAGGCAGAAAATAAGCCTATTTTTTTGAGTATTGGCTACAGTACATGTCACTGGTGTCATGTTATGGCGCACGAAAGCTTTGAGAATAATAAAACGGCAGAAATTCTGAACAAACATTTTATCTCAATAAAGGTCGACCGTGAGGAAAGGCCTGATATTGATAGTGTATATATGTCGGTATGCCAGGCATTTACCGGTAGTGGCGGTTGGCCTATGAGCATATTTATGACATGGGATAAAAAACCGTTTTTTGCCGGCACATATTTTCCCCTTCATTCACGATATGGTATACCAAGCTTTTCAAAGCTTTTAAATACAATTGCAAATAGGTGGAATTCAAATAGAACGGACCTTTTAGAGTCTGCGGAAGAAATTATTGAGCATATAAGAAATGCAGATACCGCTGAAAACAACCAAATTGACAGCGACTTGATACAACGCTCGGTACAGATTTTTGAGCATACCTTCGACAGCACTTATGGTGGGTTTGGTGATGCACCAAAGTTTCCTACACCACATAACTTGTTATTCTTAATGCTATATGCAAAAGAAAACAATAATCCTAATGCTTTGAAAATGGCAGAAAAAACACTTTTGCAAATGAGAAAAGGCGGCATCTTCGACCATATTGGTTACGGCTTTTCAAGATATTCTACAGACAGATATTACCTTGCCCCTCACTTTGAGAAAATGCTCTACGATAACGCCTTGCTGATAATAGCGTACGCATTTGCCTACAGCATTACTAACAACATGATTTATCTTGATACTGCCGAAAAAACTGCGGAATATATCTTAAATGAAATGGTGTCTGAAGGCGGTGGATTTTATAGCGCTCAGGATGCAGACAGCGAGGGTGTTGAGGGAAAATATTACACCTTTTCGCTAAATGAAATAATTAATATTTTAGGTGAAGAGAAAGGCAAAGAATTTGCCAAAGTTTTTGATATTACAGAGAAGGGAAATTTTGAAGGCATGAATATCCCTAACCTCCTTAAAAGTAATGATTTAAAAGCTGACTTTCAAGAAGAAATAAAAAAACTGTACAGTTATCGAAAAAATCGTTTTATGCTTCACGTTGATGATAAAATTTTATTGTCATGGAATTCTATGATGATTGCAGCATTATGTATGCTTTATAGAGTGACGCAAAATAAAAAATATCTTAATGCAGCACAAAAATCGCAGGAATTTATTGAAATAAATTTGTCCGATGGATTAAATCTTTATACAAGCTTTCGTAATAAAAAACATTCCAGTCAGGCTTTTATAGACGATTATGCATTCTATGTAACTGCCTTGATAGAGCTTTATAACGCAACTTTGGATAATAGCTATCTTGAAAAGGCAGAGGGGTTTTGTCATGAAGCAGTAAAGAGGTTTGCCGATTGCGAAAATGGAGGGTTTTATCTTTCTGATCCAAATAGTACAGAACTTTTTATAAATCCGAAAGAAACTTATGACGGAGCAATTCCCAGCGGAAATTCGGTTATGGCATATAATTTGGTAAGATTGTATCAAATCACAGAGAAAGATGAGTATAAAGAGCTTTTGGAAAAGCAGATAGCATTTATGTGTGATAAGGCAAACAACTACCCATCAGGTAACAGTATGTTTTTAGTTGCAATGCTGTTATACGAAAATCCGATGCCGCATATTACGATAGCACTGAAAGAACACTCTGATTTAACACAAATAAGAGAAAAACTGCCTTTTATGGCAAATGTATCGGTAGTTACAGATAGCACAAAATATCCGCTTTTAAACAATCAGACAACATTTTATGTATGTAAAAATCATAATTGTCTGCCACCAACTAATGAGCCTGCATTTTTATAACCGTTTTCGGTGTATGGTTTACTATTTCGTACTATAACGCTTAAACATTCTCAGTTCTGCCTTTTCTTTGATTAATGTATGTTAAATTTTGATATGGTGTTTGGAAAAAATGTTGCCGTAATTGGCTCAAAACGCTTTGTATTGCGTTTAAGTTTTTTGGTCGAGTAATTCTACTCATTTCATTCTGCCATTCTCAAAACGGGCGATTCCGTTTGATTCTATTTGCAATTTCACAGAATGTATGTTATACTCCAATCAAGTTCCATTCTCTGCTTTTTTACGATGTTCTGGCATCAAATTTGCAGAGAATTTCAGATAGCATCAATAAAGCATCAAAAGGCACGAGGTTCAAAAGAGCGAGTGCCACAAATGGCTCAACAGTGGGAACAAATTGCACGGTCTTTCAAAGTTTGGAGTGTCTCCAAAGCCGTGTCCCTATGTTGCAAATACTGCATAACAAAAACTTAATATGGCGCTCTTTAGGGGTATGATGTAATGGTAACATGCCGGTCTCCAAAACCGTGTGCCCAAGGTTCGAGTCCTTGTACCCCTGCCATGAAAGAAACGGCTTAAACGCTATGTTTAAGCCGTTTCTTTGTTATTTTATATCATTTTTAATTTAAACTTAATCTGCTAAAATTGAGCATCAATTTCGCATACGGTCGCATCTGTTTGCAAGCGTTCCGTCTGCTACATCATCAAAAAAGCATCAGGCTTATATTAACATTTCCCTTTTCTTTGTTTATGCGTATCAAATTTTGATACCCCTTGCGTCGGAGCAAAGTTCGCTTTGCCCCGTTTTTCTTTTTAGGAAAAACCTCCGCTTGCTTTCTTGCTTCCTCCTTCTCCCCAAAAAGCCAACGGGCTTTTCGGGGTGCCCCTTTCAATCATTTCATTCTCAGGGGTATTCTATTCTGCGTTTCCGTCATATCTCGAATCCGTCTGTGATTCCGGTCAGCCTTGAGTTATCCTTCTTTACATAGTACCTTTCGGTTATCTCGGTAGTGGTATGTCCGAGGATGTCGGCTACCGCTTTTATGTTTAGTGTTTTTATGCTTCCGTCAGCACATTTTGTTCCGTTGATTAGCTTGGTAGCGAATGTGTGCCTGAATGCATGGAGTCCTTTCGTTTGTATTCCAGCAGCTTCTTCTATCCTATATAGTCGCTTTCGCAGGTTGGTTGGATTTGCATAGTCGCCGTTGGCATCACACACCAGCGGAGTGTCTTCGCCGAAGTAGTACTCTTTTCGCAGGTCGAGTATCATTTCTATTGCTGTGCCGTTTAGCGGTACGACTCGTTTGCTTGTGGTGGTTTTGGTTTTACCTACTTTTTTAACTTTACCGCCTATGAGCTTTGTTCCATCTCTTTGGTCGACTAATTTTAC
>JAZNIJ010000057.1:0-18494 GCA_045577455.1 Eubacteriales bacterium | reverse complement strand
GTTATCTGTAAATTCAGGGTCTCTGAAAATAGCATTGTCACCTTCTGCTGTGAGCAAATGACCTGTATGCCAGTTTCTGATATAAGTTTCAAACTGAGGACCAAGATATGCGTTCCATGCAGAACCATCTATTTGAAGTTTAAGAATTTCAAATGACCTTGCATTTACTTCAAGCTCGGAGAGATGCATTCCTGCGGAATTACCGAACAACTGCAAGTTACCTGAAGCGGCATCAACGTCGAATGTCTTATCTTCCGTTACTGTTTTAAAATGGTATGTGCCATCATAGAAATATACAAAGAATCTTTGAGCATAGCTTCCGTTGCCCTGATACATCTGAATATTTGCACCGTCAGAATAGTTTGCACCTGCAACATCCATGTAACAGCCGGAGCCGTCAATACCAATGGAATATGAACCGTCGCCCTGACGAGTAAAATGCCATGTCTGAGAAGGGTCAAAAGAACCTGGTTGTACACTTACATTATAATCTCTGTCTGTAAGGTAGTTGCCCGATGCAGGATGTCTGATATGAGCATAGAAATCTCCGCCAATATCAACAGGTTGCTGACCGTCAAGCTCTCTTCTGATGCTAACGGAAGAACCTTCCTGCTGTGTTACCTGAACTGTGTAGTATGTAGCATAGTATTCGCCGTAGTCCCAGTTACAATGGTATTTATCAGATGTATGGGAGTTGATGATTGCTGTACCGGCGCTGTTTCTACCAACGCAGAAGTATGCGTGGTCAATAACACCGTCGCTTCCCCAGTCAACATAAACAGGGCATCCTATCCAAACATCCCAGTTACTTGGATTAACAATACCGTTTCCTCTGTAATTGCTCCAGTAATGCCAGCTTTCTTTTGCACCTGTCCAAGAACCGCTTCTGTCACTTGATGTTGTATAATACCAGCAGTTGGATGAATATGCAGCACCGTAATGCATTGGCATACCACCGGCTAAAAGACACTGAGAAACAAAGTTTGCACAGTCGCCGCCAAGAGGTGCGAAGTTATACCAATCGGGGTTGTAGTTGCTCCAATATGTATCGGAATATGCAACAGCTGCACCAATGTTATAACCTGCAATGAATTCACCGTTTGTATCTGCTTCAAAATCTTCTGCAAACAAACCGTTGCCATTTTCTGCATCTGCTTTTGCCTGTGCAGAAGACTGAGCAGCATACTCGTCAAAATTCAATGTATCGTCAAGATATTCGTCAGCAGTAATTACAAGGTTACCGTTTACATATTCAAGAGTCATTTCGTGGTCAACACCGTAACCTGAAACGTCTGTAACCTTCATTTCGCCTGCTTTGTCAAAGTAGTCATAGAATGTCCATTCATAAACTGTAAGTGCATAAACACCGTCTTTAACCGCAGCAGCTTTGATTTTAAGAGTTACTTCTGCAAAATCGATTATTGAATTGATATTTGTTTCATAAACATCAACATCTTCGTTTCTTTCTGCAAAGAGCTTTTCTGCTTCTGCTTCATCTGCAAAAATAGCGAAATCTGCTTTTCCCTCGGGGTTGTTGAAGGAAAGCTCACGGAGTGCAAGATATTTTTCAAGCACTGCCAAAACATCTTCAGTTATTACTGCTTCGTCAACGCCGTCTTCAGTAATTACCAAATTCAAGCCGCCATACCACTCATTGGTAAGGCCTTCTGCTGTATCACCCTGAACAGCATCTGCTTCGTCTGCAAATACCTGAAAAGATATAGCTGACAAAAGCATTAAAAAGCAAAGAAATATGGAAGTTATTCTTTTCATTTGCCTGTCTCCTTTGTTCATTTTTGTTACCCATCAAAATGAGCAACAGTTTATTTCTAAAGCAAGTTTACCATACTTTATATACTATTTCAATTGTATTCTTCTTATAAACTGTTAACTTTTTTCATCGGGTGTAAAAAAACAGGGGGTGTTTTTTGTGCAACTTTCACAATTTTTAGGGAAGCTTTCCCAATTCCCTGCCATTTTTACTCATAAGTTATAGGGTTTTTCCCCTTTATGAAAATTTAAACATATTTTTTTATAAAAGTATTGATTTTACAAATTTTTTCTGTAAAATAAAGAAGTAATATATATTTTTGCATATACATTTTCCTGAACAAATCTGCATTATAATTCGATTTGCAAAACGCAGAATCTCTCACGGAATTTATTCTATTTTTAAAATTTTAAGCTAAAAGGGGTAGCAATGAAAAGAATCATCTGCATTTTCACAGTTTTTTTGCTTGTTTTTAATTTTTCCTCCTGCTCATCATCGGAAACATCGAAAAACGGAACATTAACCGCATATGAAAAATGGGTAACAGAAGCAGACAGCGAGGGAAATTATATACGCTGGGAATTTCAACCCATGGAAGTAACCCAATATATTGTTATTGGCGGCGAAGACACATTTTCCCAAACTTTCAGATACACATATAAGGATTCAAAGTTAGTTTGCAAAAATGATTACGCAACGCTGACATATGATGTTGCCGTTAACGGAAATATTTTAACTGCAAAAACAGAATCAGGAGAAACCCTCACCTTTAAAGGTGAATAACAACAATATATCTTTTACATTCTAAAAAATACAAGATATCTTTTATATTTATTTAAACAAAGGGCATGATGCAATCGGGCATCTTGCCTTTTTAATATCACGAACAATGGTATAAGCATTTTCCAAAGGATACTCACGCAAGTGTATTGCAGGGAAACCGCCATACACCAAAATCCACATTATTATATAAAGGAAAATTTGATACAATCCGCAAATTTTCTTTACAAAAATAAGCTGATGCAAATACGATTTTTCCCAATTGCATCAGCTTTTCTCTTAAAGCAATATTTTTATTTCATTATAATATATCTGAAACCATTTTAATCCGTTTGAAGATTATTTTGAGCCAACTCAATTCACAAGGATATGGTTTTTGAATTTTTTATACTTCCCCATAATTGTAAAGCAAAGAGCGAAGCAAACGGCAACAACAGCAGACCACAAAAGGGTGATTGGTTGCCAACCATATACTTCTGAAAATGATGCCATACCATAAGTAGAAATAGCAGACCCACAATACACAACAGAATTGAAAACTCCCGACATAGTTGAGCTTTTTCCATATTTGGCAAAAAACTTTGGAACATTGCAAACAAGCATAAGGTTAACACCATGTACGCACATTGTTATCAAAGCCATAAGAAAAACATCTATAACGAAATTCTTTTGAAAGCAAACCCAAAGCGTTCCGCACGAAACGAGGGCAACAAAGAAAAACACCGCTGTTGCCTTAATTTCATCACCTATCTTTTCACCTATTGTTTTCAAAACCCCGATAAAGGCAATACAGCAAAGAGGAAGCACAGCTCCCGTTAAAATCGAAGCAGATTCGCCCATATCGTAGACCTGATTGATATATGTTGGCATCCATGTTGCAATACCGTCTCTCATAAATCCGGCAACAAGGGTGCATATAATCATGGGCAGAATGCCCATAGACCAAACCAATCCCTTTGGCATTTTTTTACCCATTGAAACAGGAACATCTTTTTCTCGCTGAGAGCAGGACAATTTTTTCGTTTTAAAAAACCAAAGAACCGCAAATGCAACACCGCAAAAACCGCATATCCCAAAAACATCCTTCCAACCCGCAATTGATATAACAATGGGAACAGCAAGATAAAGGAACACGGTTGCAAAATAAGATGCTTGAGTTACCCTCACAACAAGGAGCGAAAAATCCTTTTCGGGAAAATTATCAACGATAATTCTCACAAGAGGAGGCCATATCAATGATTGAAACGCACCGTTTAAGCACCAAAGCGCATTTATAACATAAATATTTGGAAAAAACCAAATTATAACATTTATTAAAGCGCTTCCCGAAAGCCCAACAAAAATTACATTTTGGGGCTTAAACCTATCCCCAATAAATCCGCTTATTATCTGAAATACACCGTATGCAATAAAGCAACCCGTAACAGCAACGCTTGCAAGGGATTCTTCTATATTAAGATTAGATATAATCTCGGTTAACACTGCGGAATAATTTTGTCTCGTTAGATAACTGAAAAAATATGCCGCGCAACAAAGAACCTTTAAATTTCTTGTTTTCATTTTTATCCTTACCGAAATTACAGCTCTTGCACATGGCAAAAGCTGTAACTTTTTTAAATATTCACTCTCACAGCTCGCTGTGGATTTGTTTTTTCATCCCCACAACTTGCTATTATTTTATGTTTTGATTACATCCAACTGCAAAAAACTATATCTATCTGTTTTCCTTTTTCAATTTGAAACCGCAAACCTTACATTTTCCAAAAAATCCCAACTTACCTGCACATCTGTCGCACAGCTTATTTGACCTTCTGCGAAGAATTTCAGAATTATAATAAGGTGTGTTTTTAAACGCCATAAAAAGTGCCTCGGGTAAAATCGCACAAGCAATTGGTACGGGTTTAGTCAAATCCACAAGTGCTACAGATGTTACATCGCTCCCATTTTCAACAGGAGAATTCACATACAAGAGCTTTCTGCAATTAAAAAACACCTGTTTGCCTATTTCTGTTCTAACATTCAGCGAAACAGAAACAAGCCCAACGCAACAATAAAACGCCTTATCCCCTATTCTTTCAATATTATCAGGTATCTTTACCGATGTGAGGTTACTGCAACGGTCAAAGCACTGAATAGGAATCTCTGATATTTTTGTTGGTATTTCTATCGATGTCAATCCTGTTTCCTTGAAGCAAGCTGATTGAAGCTCCTCTATATCAGAAGGCAGCTTTATCTCCCTCAAAGCAGTGCAACCGTAAAATGCATTTGTTTCAATTCTTTTTATACCAACCGGAAGATTTACAATTGAAAGGTTTCTGCAAAGCTCAAACAAAGAACCGCTTATATAAGTTATTTTTTCGGGGATTGTTATTTCAGTCAGATTCACACATCCCTTGAAAACAGCTCTCTCAAGCTGTTTTAGATTTGATGGCAATTTTATTGTTTTAAGAGAGGAACAACCTCTGAATGCTTCATCATCTATATACTCAACTTTGTTTCCGATATCGCATTCTTCAAGGGCTTCACATTCAAAAAAAGCTCCTTTTCCAATCATCATCACTCCATCAAGCCCAACAACGCTTTTCAAACGACGGCTCTGATAAAACGCTTCTCTTTCAATGTTTTCAACATTCGGGGTAAACACAACCGTTTCAACACCCCTGCTGCCGGAAAACACTCTGCTACCTATGGAAACAACCGCATCGGGCAATACAACCTCAGTTGCTGTTCCGGAATATTTTTTCAAAACACCCTTTTCAACAACCATATGCTTCCAGACCTTCAGCTTGTTGATTATATCAAACGCTTCTTCATCTGTTGGAGATTTGTCAAGAATCTTTTCGTAAACACGCTGGGCATTTTCCCAATCACATATTTTCAGATATTTTTTACCAAGAAGCTGAAGCTCCTCCAATGTTTCAGGAATCGGGCGAACAACCTCAACATTCGGTGCAGCTCCGCCGTTTCTATTATGTTCACCGACCTTTTCGCGAAGCCGTTCAACGGAATATTCCAATCCGCATCCCGAGCAAACCGCCTTCTGTCCCCCCGCGCCCATTACGAGCGTACCGGAGCAAACATCACAAACTAAACTTGCCATCTTTCTCACCGCACAACCAACTCCCCAAAAGTGTTTTCGTGGCTTTGCAATTTCAGCATCAAGCCAACAACAACATTTTGGGGACGGTTTTGCATTCCTCTATTTTAATTTTTGAGAATCATTTCAACCAATCACAAGGAAACCAAAACTTTTTCCTTGCTTGCAAAGCAAAATTCAAAAACATTCGCTTTTAAATAATTAAGTCAAATCGTGATAACGATAAGGTATAAAGTTAAGACTACAGCAAACAGCACTTCCCGTGAAGTCGAACCAGCTATCGTTCACAGACACACCTGTAACATATTTGAATTCTATTTTAAAATTCGATGTAAGTGTAATCTTACCGCTTGTTTTATCAAATTTTCCAAAACTATCCAAAAATTCATCTGTTTCTATTTTCAAACCATAAACCCAGTTCAAGTCTTCGCTCGTTTTTCCATACAAGTCTTTAACTTTTCCAAGATCGGCTTCTTCATCGTATTCGGAGTATTTACCCTTCAGTTTTGATAATTCGTCATCGATATCAACCCATGTCTGCATTTCGTCAATGGAATATTGCATTTTGCCTTTTTCGGGGCTTATTTTTACTGTTGTTTCTTCATCATTTTGAGCAATAGCAATATAAACCTCGTTAAAAAACTCGCCAATAGATTCGCTGTTTGGTTTTTGCAGAACATCATATCCATAATCTATTTCATTATCTCTAATGTTAACCGCTCTAAAAACTGTTCCAAACTCGTCAACAAAAATATTTGCTTCCAGCTTTTCAACATCAACAGGAATTTTCCATTTCGTGTAAAAGTTCAATGTTGTATCGTGAAGAATATCTTCCGGTTCTCCATCCAACTTGAAATTCTCGTCCTGATCAAATGTCCAGCTTGGATGTGTATCTTTGGCATCGTATCCACGCCCCGGATATGCAGCGCTGTATTTCGACTTATATGCGTCAAAACTCGTAATGCAAAACTGATTTTTTATGGTCTCTTCAAAGAGAATCCAGCCGTCATGTGTAACTTCGGAAGCACCTTGCTCTACATTTGCGTAATCATAAGTTTCTATTAGCTTATATTCCTTGTCGCAAATATCCGCCTCATCTCTCTTATACTCGCTTTTTGTTGTAGCTGTTGCAGCGGTATATGAGTTATATGTGAGATATCCACCTTTTTCTGCAAAATCTGCGTTATTCGTTATTTTGTAATCAGTTCCGTATATCAACCAATGTTCTTCAATTATACCGCATTCTTTACCTGATTTATCTACCTTATGGTAAACAAGGTTATTTGCCACATCAAGACGGCAATAATTGCTGACAAGATTCCCCCCACGATTAAGATTTGCTATATCTTTATCCAAAATGGTGCTTGGGAATTCATAATCTTTATCAGAAACAACAAGACAGAAGAAATAAAGTCCGCTATGTCTCTTATCAGGATTATGCAATTTCAATTCTGTTTTTAAACTTGTGTATTCCTCCGCATCCTCGCCTTCACCTGTTTTTTTCTCTATGGTCTCCTCTATAGTTACCGCCAAACCAACAGAAACTTTCTGATTCATAACAGAAGCATCTGTCTCTTCTATGTTGTCTTTATATATGTCATTAACACAAACTGCATTAAGCATTTCATTTGTTGAGTTTGCATACCATGAACATTTTACAGGAAGATTTGAATTTATTTCAAATTCAAAAGGAGCCCAAACCCCTTTCGGGTATTCGGTATTCTTCTTATTCGGGTCTTCGGTATTCTCCTCATTCGAGTCTTTGGGATTCACCTTATTTTTGTATGCATACTCTTCAGGAAAGCTACCATTATTGAAGTCATCAAGAGTACACGAGTTGCTTATGTCCATTGCATGGGCATTCTTAACAATAATATGGCTACCCTCTGTTATATCAACACCGCTATACAAAAACAAATAATTGATTTTGATTTCAATGTTTGCACCACCGCTAAAGCAGAACCCCTTTGCAAATTCATCTGCAGAAGCAAGGTTAACAAGCCCTGTTTTGCCCGTTACAGAAGAAATCTTAACGCAACCTGTAACACTTATTTTAACTGCTTTATTTCCCGGTTTTTGACCGTAAGAATATGTTGAATATGTTGGAGATGTTGAATCAGTTGGATCAGTTATTTTGTAATGGAACATAGCAATTAAAGGGTTTTTCTTGGAAACCTCATCGGTAACCTCATCGGAAACCTCATCGGTAACCTCAAAGGAATAATACAAATACGGAGTGTATTTCGTGTCAACAACAAGGTTCTCAAAATAAAAGCTATCGGCTTTTTCCAATTTCATCTTTGCTGTTCCATTTATTCCGTCTTTATCTGAATACTCTCTTGTTACACCTTTTTTTCCACCATTAACTTCAACATCGGGAATATTTCCGTTTGCAACATCAATTTTAGTCGGAGGTGTGTTGCTTAAAATAAGGTAATTGAGAAGCACCTTTGTTTTTGAGCCGCCAAAAAGGTAAACATTATAAACAGAGTTAGCTTGTTCGCCTGTAATCGCCTTAAGGTCAATACAACCGTATTCGCACCCTGTAACCCAATTGCTTATATTGGACTCGTTTGTGAAATAATCTTTCTCTCCGACGGATGCGACACCGCCAGCAGAGTTTTTTTCTGTTCTTGCAATAATTTCGTTTGAGCTTTCAACATCAACAGCGAATGTTCCGAAATATTTTCCAACAGCGTTGGAAAGAGATTTTGTTGATATGGAATAATACAGGTATCTGCCTGTATTTTCGCAATTTATTTCCATTTTAACATATCCGATTTTCTCGCTGTTTACGGAAATACCAAGATGTGAATCATTATGTTTCTCGCTTTCTGTTGAGGTACCGGAATTTGAATTTTTCTTACCGTAGCGGAGAATAGAAACATTCTGAGAATAATATTTGATGTAGTTATCCATAACGCCAACGCCATAAATTCCGCTGGGGTGATTTATTGGCAGATGGTCTTCATCAACACGGTTTATACCGCCAAGCACATATTTTCCCCAAGCACTGTTGTCATATTCAGCGGGGAGTGTACCATCAGTGCCGTCATAAAAACGAGCAACTTCCGTAGATCCAACTGTAGTAATTTTATCTTTATCCTTATCGCCCCAAAGCACAGGGCCTGCGGCGTATGTAACACTTTCTTCAAAGCTGAAGATAAAAAATGATGCACACAGGGATACAACAAGGAGAATTGCACAAACCCTTGTCCATTTATTTTTGAGAATCTTATTTATTCCGAAAGATACTCTTTTTTTATCAGTTGCGTTTTTATTCATAAAGTCAACCTTCCATATTGCTGAAAAAACATTGTAACATTTGCAAACTCAACTTCGCAAAATGAACCCTTAACATATATATTATACTATAGTACAGTATAAAACTATACACTTACACTTATTGCTATGCCCATTATATATTTTATTCAGCAACATGTCAATACTTTTCAGAAAAATGTTGTACATTTTTCACAATTTCTACAAAACCAGCATAACGCAAAAACTAATATCATCATTCCTGCCATTTTGTTGAACGGCTGAATTCGCAAGCATTGAGGCAAAATCCTTCGGGGATGGCTTTTTACCCGAGCTGATTACTTCCTTTATAACATCGGAAACAACTGCTTCTCCTCCATCTGATGCCTGAATTATATAATCACCCGAAACGCAGTTAAAAACCGTCTGTTCAGCAGCTACAGAGGGCAATATGCCACAGGGCATTGTGCCTGAGGTGATAGAATACGCCCTCTTGTTTCTGAGAATCCAAGTTGGTGCCGCACCTGCTTTAATAACCGTCAGCTTCCCTCTCACAAGGTCAACCTCAGCAAGGTCAACCGTTGTGAATATTTCATCCTCAGACGATGCAATTATCTTTCCCAACATGGAAACAACTCCTGCCTTGTCTATTCCCGAAGAAATAAGCCGTTCAAGAAATGTAACCCCAAGCCGAGAGCAAACAGCCGCATCCCTTCCGCTTCCCATTCCGTCGCTGATAATGGAATAAAAATACCCATCGTCAGTTTCAAAGGTAACACCCGTATCTCCGCAAATAATTTCTCCCGACTTTGGAATTGAAATTTTATAGCTCTCAACTTTCATTGGGCAAACTGCCTTAAAACGCATCTTTGCCATTTTTCCTTCGGTTTCAAAAAGAACCGTACTTGTGGATTTTGAAATTGCATTTTCAACAACAGATTTTATTACACCCTCTTGAAAAGGCGTTTTAAACGGTATTCCACCTATTTCAACAAGTGGAACTCTTGCGCCAACGGTTTCAACCCTTGCAACGCGAATGTTTTTAAGCTCAAGCTCCAGCTTTATTTTTCTCGATATACTGACATCCCTGTACATTCTGCTCTCTCTGCTTCGTTCTCCAAACTCCAACAGCTTCGCCATTGCGCTGTAATCCTCTGCAAGGGTATCCATCCTTATTCCACCCTTAACAGGGTCTTTCTCCACAAGAGCGTTGAGATTTGACATAATTATTTTCCATCTTACACATTTTTGGGTGAAAAGGGGAGAAAAATCCCTTTCGCCTATTTTTTTGCCCTTTTCGAGTTGAAAGCAAATGTTTTCCCTTATTCTGTCTGTTGAAATTCCGCATCCGTTACAGGTTTCACACTCCTTAAAGAAAACATTGTCAACAACCCTTTTTGTTTTCTCCCTCCGTTCTCTCCGTTTAGATTTTGAAACCGCAGAAAGCATTGAGGCGATACCGCCAACTGCAACAGACAGTTGCTTCTTTCCGTCTGTTGAAAGCGCCATCAAAGCAAAAGGAGTTTCGTTTCGTTTCTTGTCAAGGTATAAATCAGAAATCGCAAGCCAAAGCCCAACGCCCCACAAAGAGCTCAGAGCATATATCAACCCGTCTTCTCCGTTGCAAAGCAATAAAACCCCAACATCGGAAAGAGAGAGAAACAGCAAAATGCTCATAACACGGTGTTTTCTCACAAACGCCCCACATACAAAGCCCCCGATTGCCATTGGCAAGCCGTAATTAACATTAACAACGCAACCGAGGAGAAATCCCGAAAGCCCACCGAGAAGATACCCACCTTTTTCTCCCCCTTCCAAAGAGAAAAACACACCCATAATGAGGGCGAAGGAAAACATACCAAGGTTGAACCCGGCCAAAGAATATGCAACAGCAAATCCAAGAGAGAGAAATCCCCAATCTGCCAAGGGTGCAGGCACAAGTTTTTTATCGGGCAGAAGTCCCGAAAAACCGATTGCCAAAACGGGCGTTGCCAAAAGGGAAAAAACAAATGGAAAAATACCACAGCCAATTACTCCAACCGAAGAAGCGGCCGCAGATGCGAAAATCCTTGCTTGCTCACTTGCACCCAATCTTTTCATCGTAAACGAGGCAAGAAACGCAAGCACTGTTGAGGCAAAGCAAAATCCACCGTTTTCCAAAACGAGAGACAAAACAAGGGGGCCTGCAAATGCTAAGGGATATTTCGTTCCAAATGTGCAAGCGAAGGCAATTCCAAAGGGATATATACCTAAAAACTCACCAAAGGAAAGTATTGCACCAAGGGTTACTGTTACCGCTTCTCCACAATGCTTCTTTGCAAATTCCCTTATCTCCTCCAAAAGACAAATTACCCTTAATGTTGTTGTTCTTTTTTTCACTTCCGTAATATTCAATGTTCTACCTCCATATCTGTATATATTCCTTTTTGAATACAGATATAAATATATCACAGCAGATTTACGAAAGCTGTCGCATTTGCCCTGACTTTTTTTCGTTTTTTTAAAGAAATCTTTTCGACACACAACGATTGATGAAGCAAAATCCATTATCCACTTGATTTTTTTATTTTTTTGTACTATAATGTATTAAAATGGAAAAGTTTAATTGTTATATGTGAAAATATCAATTGCATATTGCAGAAATTTCAGTTTAAGGAAGGGATTTTTATGTTCAGAGAAATAATCCCCACCATTTGGTGCGACTACAAGGTCATAGACAAGGTGCAAGAAGATTCGTCGGGAACAACATACAAAGTTTCAAAGACCGAGGGAACAAAACAGATTTTCAGAATTGTCAGAGTTATTTCCATACCTCATAATATTGAAGAAATCAACATTCTGAGAAGCAACGGAAAAACCGACTCTGAAATTAAGGAATTCTACGAGGCAATTTCCCGCAATACGGTAAATGCCTTAAACAGAAACATCTCAGCGAGCAGTATGGAAAATCTTGCATCCGCAAGAGAGGTTAAGCCCATTCCACGCTCTGACATTGGGTTTGACATATTTGTTCTTGAAGATTTACTCAAGCCCCTCACCCTCCATTGCAAAACAACAATACTCAAAGAAAAAGATGTTGCTATATTGGGTGGAGATATATGTTCTGCCATTTCCGAATGCCACAAAAACGGCATATTCCACGGAAGTATTTCACCTGAAACAATTTACCTTTCCCCAAGTAAAAAATACAAACTTGGAAATATCGGTGTTGCTCAAAGAGAATATTTCTCCCCCGTTAACACCATTTTTGCTTCTCCCGAATTGTTAATGCAGGGTATTTGCAACGAAAAATCAGATATTTATTCTTTAGGTCTTGTGTTATACACCCTTTTAGGCGGTCAAATGCCATACACGGTTAACACCCCTCATGAAGAAATTATAAGCAAAAAATCTTCATCCGAAGGTTTTTCCCTCCCAAAATGTTTAAACGAGAAGCTCTCATCTGTTATTTATCGTTCTATCGCAACAGACCCATCAGAAAGATTCAGCTCCGCGGACGAGTTTGGCATCGCATTACTTGGCGCTGTTGGTGTTAACGCATCCGCAAAAGCAATAACCGGTGATGGTATTCACCCAATATATATGGGCGGAAAAGCGGTTTACAAGAGTGATAGCATCTCTCCCAAAGTAACCGCAAAGCATGATATTTCCGCCAAACATTCCCCCGACTCGGCATCCACGCCTGATAGCTCCACCGTTTTCACACCGCAGGCAGATAATCCGGATTTGATACAACCAACGCAGGAAGAAAGCAACAACGAAGCAAGGTCCCCCAAAATGGGAATAATTATCGGTGTTGTTACCGCTTTGGCAGTAATTGCCGCTTTGGTTATTATAATTTTAGCAGCAAAAGGCGGAGAAAACAATTCTTCAGAAGCTCCATCCGGAGAAATTTCAGATGTTTCTTCAACTCCCTCTGATACAGCTTCAGTAGATAGCTCATCATCAACAGCAAGCGAAGAATCAATCACTTCAAGCGAAGAAGCAAGCGAAACCGCTTCAAGTGAAGACACAAGCGAAAATGCTTCAAGCGAGGACACAAGCAAAGAAGCAAGCGAAAACGCTTAAAATTCAAACGAAAATAACCAATTTAACACAAAAACAGAAAAGAGGGCATCCTGCCGTATGGTGGATGTCCTCATTTTTTTAAATTCGTTGTTAAAAAGCTATTGATTGGAGCATGATTTCTTGTTTAAATCACACTGCCGTTATCCTTGTTAGGGGTAAATTTTCTATTTAAAATCACACTGCCGTTATCCAAATTTGGGGCAATTTTTCTTGTTTACAACAATAAAGAACATTTCGCTCTACTTTTCGGATTTGTTCAGATATTCATAAGCAGCAACGGCTGCAACAGTTCCGTCTGAAACAGCAGTTGTTAATTGGCGGACAGATTTTGCTCTGCAATCTCCGGCAACAAAAATACCATCAGTTACAGTAAGGCAGTCCTCTCCCGAATCCGCATAGCCAAAATCATCTAACTTTATATTGTTTTCAAACGCCTTCACCGCAGGCACTTGCCCAATTGCAACAAAAACAGCAGAAACATCTAATTTTTCGGTGTTTCCATTGTGGGAAATCTCTATTCCCGATAGCTTATTATCGCCATAGAGCTTGGAAACGGTTGCATTTGTTATAACCGTTATATTTTCCCTTGAATAAAGGGCATCGACAGCATACGCTTCTGCACGGAACTCATCACGACGGTGAATAAGATAAACCTTTTCCGATGTTTCGGAAAGCATCAACGCATCCTGAACTGCGGTGTTCCCACCGCCAACAACTGCAACGGTTTTTCCCTTGTAAAAAGAGCCATCACAGAGAGCACAGTATGAAATTCCTCTCCCAATATAATCGTTTTCCTTTTCAACGCCTAAGGGTCTGTTTTCCGTCCCAACGGCAATTATTACCGTTTTACCTTCAAATTCAGAGGAAAGGCATTTTACGGTGAAAACACCTCCCTTTTTTTCAACTGAAACAACTTCTTCAAGCTCAATTTCGCACCCTGCATTTGTTATTTGCTCCAATAATTTATCAGAAAGTTCAAGCCCTGATATTTTCATGCTCCCAGGATAGTTTTCAACGGAATGAGCAAGGGCAATTTTCCCTCCAAAGCTGTTTTTTTCTATGATAAGCACCTTTTTGTTGCTCCTTAATAAATACAAAGCCGCCGTCATTCCTGCAGGGCCTGCACCTACAACTATACAATCATACATATTTATCCCTCCCGTAAGGTACACAGCGGTTTCAAAATCAAAACCGCTGTGTATGTCAATAAACTATTTTTTATGGCTAACGGTTTACTCTCGTTTATTTTAAAGAATGTACAACCTTATTTGTTTTGTTGCAAACAGTTTATACCTTATTTATTCTCGTCAATAAACTCTTTTATACCTGCAACGCCTGCATATTTTTTAAAACCGTCAGCGGTAATTGCAACAAGGGTTGGAGCGTTGGTAACACCATATTTCTTTGCAGTTTCGGGGTTATCATCTGCAACAGACTTTTCGTAAGTTATACCTGCTTTGTCAAGCATCATTGTTGCAACTCTGCAATTTGGGCAGGTTTTAGTTGTAACCAAAATTATTCCGTTTAATTCCGATTTGGTGTTAACCTCTGCTTTTTCGCAAACTGTTGTATTATCCCATTTTTCGCAAGGTGTTTCGGTTGCCGTTGCAACATTATATGTTTTTCTTTCCTTAAACTCTGCTAACTTGCCGTCGTTCCAGTTTTGAACAGGTCGATAATAACCTGTAATTCTGCTGTATACCTCTGTTTTTTCACCACATTTTGGACAAGTATATTCTTCTCCCGAAATATATCCGTGGTTTTTGCAAACAGAATATGTTGGAGAGAGCGTGTAATATGGCAAGGAATAATTTTCTGCAATCTTTCTCACGAGATTTGCGGCAGCACGCCAATCGGGGAGCTTTTCACCGAGGAATGCGTGGAAAACAGTACCCGATGTATAAAGTGTCTGAAGTTCATCCTGAATATCAAGAGCTTCAAAAATATCGTCTGTAAATCCAACAGGCAAATGTGAGCTGTTTGTATAATATGGTGTGTTGCTCTCATTCTTAGCAGTTTTAATTTCAGGATAATGCTTTTTATCGTGCTTTGCAAGTCTGAACGATGTGGATTCCGCAGGAGTTGCTTCAAGGTTATACAAATCACCGTATTTTTCCTGATAATCAGAGAGTTTTTCTCTCATATGGGTGAGAACCTCTTTGGTGAATTCCTGAGTTTCTCTGTGGGTTAAATCCTTACCGAGCCATTTTGCGTTAAGCCCCGCTTCGTTCATACCAACAAGACCAATTGTTGAAAAATGATTGTCAAAGCCGCCCAAATACCGTTTTGTATAGGGATAAAGACCTGCTTCAAGGAGATTTGATATAATTTCTCTTTTAATTTTCAAACTTCTTGCAGAGATATCCATCATTCTGTCAAGACGCTTGTAAAAATCCTCTTTATCCGTTGCAAGGTATGCAATTCTTGGTATATTTATTGTAACAACACCAACAGAGCCGGTACTTTCGCCGCTTCCAAAATATCCACCCGATTTTTTCCTCAGCTCTCTCAAGTCAAGGCGCAAGCGACAGCACATACTTCTTACATCGCTTGGCTCCATATCGGAATTGATATAGTTTGAAAAATAAGGTGTTCCGTATTTTGATGTCATTTCAAACAAGAGCTTGGTGTTTTCCGTTTCAGACCAATCGAAATTCTTTGTTATTGAATATGTGGGAATTGGATATTGGAATCCCCTGCCGTGAGCGTCCCCTTCTATCATAACTTCAATGAACGCCTTGTTCACCATATCCATTTCTTTCTGGCAATCCTTGTATTTGAAGTCCATTTCCTTGCCGCCAACTATTGCATTTTGTTCTGCAAGGTCAGCAGGAACAACCCAGTCTAAGGTAATGTTGGAAAATGGTGCTTGCGTACCCCAACGGCTTGGAGTATTAACCCCGTAAACAAATGACTCTATGCACTTTTTTGTTTGGTTATAATCTAAATTATCAACTTTAACAAAGGGTGCAAGATATGTATCAAAGGATGAAAACGCCTGCGCCCCTGCCCATTCGTTTTGCATTATGCCAAGGAAGTTTACCATCTGGTTGCAGAGGGTTGCAAGGTGGCTTGCAGGTGATGAGGTTATTTTCCCCATAACTCCCCCAAGACCTTCTTTGATAAGCTGTCTCAATGACCATCCTGCACAGTAACCTGTAAGCATGGAAAGGTCGTGAATATGTATGTCTGCGTTTCTGTGAGCGTTGGCAATCTCATCATCGTAAACTTCGGAAAGCCAATAGTTTGCAGTTATCGCTCCTGAATTTGAAAGTATAAGCCCACCAACGGAATATGTAACGGTTGAGTTTTCTTTAACTCTCCAATCGTTGATTTTCACATAGTTGTCAACAAGCTCTTTGTAGTCTAAAACAGTTCCACCGATATTGCGCATTTTTTCGTGCTGACGGCGGTACAGAATATACGCTTTTGCAACATCACCGTATCCGCTTTGAACAAGCACCGATTCAACGCTGTCCTGAATGTCTTCAACGGAAATGAGAGAGTTTTTTATTTTCGGCTCAAAATCTGCTGTAACTTTAAGTGCCAAAAAGTCAATAACAGATGGATGATATTCTTTTTCCAACGCTTCAAAAGCAAGCACTATTGCATTTGAAATCTTTTTTAAATCAAATTCAACGGTTTTACCCGTTCTTTTTACAACCTTGTACATTTGTGTCTCCTTGTCAATTTGTAATATTTTAAAAACAATTCGTAGTATTTTCTTGCTAAGTTGATATATTGCCGACTTGCAGTTTTACCTTGTCGATTCGTAGTATTGTAGAGTATATCACATAAGCATTCTTTTGTCAAGTGGTAAAATACTATATATTGCAATATTTTTTCTCTTTTGTCGAAAAACCACACCATATATAGTGGTGTGGTTTTTCTAAAAATATATTATTTTTTCCCTTTTCGGCAATTTACCTTGTTTTTCGGCTTTGAAAAAAATTTTATTTTTCCGTTTTATGGAATGGACTTTTTAAATCCAAGTCATTAAACTTCTGCTGAATATTAAACCGTTTCACAAATTCGTCTTTATGTTAATGGGTTTTCAAACTTAGCTTTATGTTAATCTATTCGTTTTTCTGTTAATGGGTTTTCAAACTTGTCTTTGCGTTAAACAAGCTCATAAACATCTCCCGCGTTTGTATCGGGTTTTACCTTATTTATAATCTTTTCAATAATTCCGTTTTCGTCAATTATAAATGTTGTTCTCACAACGCCCATAGAAACTTTTCCGCACATCTTCTTTTCTTGCCAGACATCGTATGCAAAAATGGCTTCCTTTTCTTCATCGGAAAGCAGAACGAAGGGCAGAGAATATTTTTCTGCAAATTTAATATGGGATGCAACGCTGTCTTTACTTATACCGATAATCTCAACATTTTTTTCTTTAAACTTTGGGTAAAGGGATGCAAAAGCAACCGCTTGCTTTGTGCAACCCGATGTGTTATCCTTAGGGTAAAAATACAAAACAACCTTTTTTCCCTTAAAATCAGATAGAGAAACTTCTTTCCCTTCCTTGTCCAAAAGAGTAAACTCAGGGGCTTTCATCCCTTCTTTAATTATATCTGACATAATATTTCCTCCTTGTAATATACCTGTTTATAACTTAAATGCATAATGTAGCAAAGTATCCGCTTTTAACTAAAATGCATTATAATTTTACCATACAATATATTTTCTGTCAATATATGCAACAAAAATGAGCAATTGCTTGTGTCAAATAATAAGCAATTGTTTGTTTTGCTTATTTTGCTTATTTTGCTTATTTTTGTTCTGTGATAATGTTAATGATAATGATAATGATATATATACTGAAATTAAAATGCCTTAAAGCATTTTTTAATTTCAGTATATATAATGGCTGCTCACTTCGTGAGCAGAACACATTCGTTACCCACCATTGAATTTGAATTCTTTTTTTTGAGGAAAAGAATTCAATTCAATGTCAAATAAAAAAGTTGCTCTTTTAAAACTGAAACATTGACGGATTATATGTTTGAAATTTTCTGCAAAGACGAAATATTTTCTAATTTAAAATAGTGTATATCATCATCTGTGTGATAACCGGCACATTACAAATGATATAATACCTGTAATGATTATATCACCACATAAAACAAATAAAAAAACATTTTTTCAAAAAACCTATTGACAAACACTGTCTATTGTGTTAGAATACCTATGTCGAACTAAGTAGACGAAAATCGATTTTCAAAATTTAAGGAGCGACATATGAAAACAATTCCAAAAGTATGCGAAAGTGATTCCATTTCAAAAGTATGTGAAAGCGAATCCAAATCAATCACAGAGGTATGCGAAAGCGAATATAAATCCATCCCAAAGGTATATGAAAGTGAGTATAAATTCTGCTTGATTTTATGGGAAAATGAACCAATATCCCAATCTGCTCTTGCAAAAATATGCAAAGAAAAATTGGAATGGTCAAGAACAACAACCTACACAGTTATAAAACGCCTTGGAGATAGGGGCGTTGTTAGAAACGATAAT
>JAZNIJ010000056.1:0-4969 GCA_045577455.1 Eubacteriales bacterium | reverse complement strand
CCCCCTCTGACGAGGGGGCTGCTGAGCGATAGCGAAGCTGGGGGAGAGAAGTGCGGCCCGATATTCTCTCCCTCCGTCACGGCTTCGCTGTGCCACCTCCCTCATCAGAGGGAGGCTTTATGCAGCTGTGGCGTCCAGCATGTTTTCAATGAAGATGCCATAGCCCATGGTGGGGTCGTTCACAAGGACATGGGTCACCGCGCCGATGAGTTTTCCTGTTGCAGTGCCCGGTGTGCGCCTTGGCGCAAATGCCTGCGTTGCACACCATCCGTTTGGGGTGCCCGATATCTTCCTTGACGATAAACCGGCTTCGTCATCTATCGATCCCGGCACACACTTATGCTCTGCTTCATCTGCCACTGGCAGCGCAGAGCAACGCGGCCGCGGCCACTCGCTCAGCTCCCTTTCTCCGCCCCCGGCGCGGTCGTATCGCTCCCCATCTTGACACTACCCCCCATCCTGGATGATGGGACTGTCGCTCACCTGTGTCAAGTATAGGACAATAAAAATCCGTGTATTTGTTTCAAAATACACGGATTTTGTATTAGTTTCGTTTAAGCCGAATGTGAATAGTTTCTTTGCACTATGTACAAGTTAAGCTACAGACAAGTTTTGTTTTGCCAATATATCAATTATCCAAATGGTCAATAGCGTATTGAGCTTCCTCAGCAGTAAACTGCTCACCATATTCGGAAACAAGTTGATCATAAATTGCACCCTTAGACATACTCATAGTCTGCTGATATGTCTTAGCTTTTGCCAATGCGTTAGCCTTGTAGTCTGCGTTTAAGTTATCAATAGCGTATTGAGCTTCTTCGGCAGTGAATTTTTCGCCATATTCTGAAGTTAATTGGTCATAAATCTTTTGTTTAGACATATGCATTAACTTTGAGTACGAATCCGCTTTTTCCAAAGCGTTAGCTTTGTAATCAACTTTTAAGTTATCAATAGCATATTGTGCTGCATCAGCAGGGAATTTTTCACCATATTCTGAAGTTAATTGGTCATAAATCTTTTGCTTAGACATATGCATTAACTTTGAATAGGATTCAGCTTTTTTAAGAGCGTTTTGATATTCTATAGAAGGTTTTTTGCCTTTTGAAATTACAACTTTAATCGTTGCGCCTTCTTTAACGGTCTCGTTAGCCTCTACATTTTGGTTGATTACAGAACCCGAAGCAACTGTATCTGAGTAATCTTCACTAAATTTAACAGTCACTTTATTTGTTGCAGCCCAGTTTTCGATATCTGCCTTACTCATTGCGCTGAAATCTGCAACAGTTACTTTGTTACCGTCGGTCTTATTATCGATTGTATTATTAGTTTCATCGCTGCTTTGGGGGATAGAACTGCCAGTACCGGTATCTGTAAATGTTTCTTCACCGCCGCCTGAACCTCCAATAATACCAATAACAACAATGGCGATAATTACCCAGAACCACCATTTTTTATAAATGGGTTTCTTTTTCTTCACCTCTGCAACGGGTGTTACAGGAGCAGCATTTACAACAGGGGTTTCCGCCGTAGCAGGAGCACCACAGTTAGGGCAAAACTTACCTTCAAATTGAGTTCCACATTGATTACAATTCATATCTTTTTCCTCCTATATTTTACAGCGGAGATCCGCAATATTCACATTCGTTTACAGCTCCGGGCACAACCGTATTAGTTGCACCGCAATTTTTACATTTCACACTTGTAGGTTGCGCATCAGCGTGAGCAGTATTTTGATTAACAGTATCATTAACCGATACTGACCTTTGCGGCATTATTAACTCTCTGTGGTTTAAGTCAATATACGCATTCATAAAATATCCATCATCAATCATCGATTGAATGTCTTCTGTTGCTTTTTCATAAGTTGTAGGGTAAGCAGCGGCAATATTGTCAATTAACATATCATTGCTGCTGTTGATAATGGAAACATATCTGTTGTACTTTGTACCTTTCTTTATGTACGAATGGGCCTTATACAATGCAAAAGCACCACCGCCGCCGAAGATCATAAGCATTATAATAACGCTACCTACAACGCTTGAGCCATCTTCAGTTTCAAGCTCACCGGTAATACCCATAATTAAGTACATTACAGCAAAGCCTATCAATATCCAAGCTAAAATTTTTAAAGACTTTCCGTTTTTAATATAGTTGAATTTCTCGTCAGTCATCTTTTTAACTAACATCCAAATACCAATGGGGAAAAACAGAAAGAACATTAATGCAATAATTCCCCATGAAAAAGATTTTTTCTGCATTTTCTTCACCCTCCTATTCTGAAATCTGCGATCCGCAGAATTCGCATTCGCCTACCGTTCCCGAGACAATCTTATTTGTTGCACCGCAACCTTTGCACTGAACGGTGGTATATTTTACCGTTTGAGTTGTTGCATTAGGAGCAGGTGTAGAGACGGTTGAAACTTGTTGCTGCGGCATTGTTGGTACAACTAACTTATTGTGCTGACCATCAAGATAGCAATTTGGGAAAAAGCCAGCCGCAAGCATATCGCTGATGTTTTTTGTTGCAATTGCGACAGTAACGCCAGTGGCAGAAGCCAATAAATCAATTGATTTTTCCGGATCGGCTGCAAGTCGTGCTGAATAATCGTAAAATGTTCTTATTAATTTAAACTTTTTATTTCCTTTAATAATTAACCAAACACCAACAGCGGCAATTGCCGAAAAGAACAGCACCAATGTTACATCGAGTGCCTCTTTAAATCCGGATGTGGCACATCCAACAAAGGCAATAAATCCGTTAAAAACAGCCATTATCCAACCAAATACTCTTTGAATTGTGCCTTTAACTTTTACCTTGTTAATTGCAGAATCAACACTATTTGACGCCATAATTATATACCTCCGATTTTCAATCTGCTCACTTCAGCGTTTCTCTGCTTAATAAGGCACATTGTTTTTTCGCAAATCTCAAGAATTCTGTCGTTATTTATTTCTTTAAGATTCAACTGTTCCAACAAAGCATTAACGTTCTCGTCTATTAGATTATCAGTATCAACGCAAACACTCTGATCACAACTTCTTACTGCATCATCTATTTTTTTAAGCTCGCCATGAATGGTTTTTTCGCAATCAATAGAGTTTAAGCGCTCTGTTTTATATTCCAGTGCTTTAAAAAATCGGCAAGCGTTATCAACGGCATTAGCTTTATCAGAAACTTTCTTGCCGAAGAAATATACTAAGACTGACGAAATTAAAAATACTCCGGTTAGGAAAATAAATATAATTTTATATGTTGCAATCGCATTTCTGTAATAAAAAGCAAACAACATCGATAATACAATAACTAAAACCTGATAACCGAAAAGTATTGTATAACCCCCTGCAGTCATCGTAAGTTTCTTTTTGCCGGACACGGTGTTATAGAACAGAGTTCCCAATAGCGTAATCACTTCCGAAACTACGACACCAAACAAGGTGGTTTTATCCACCAACAATTTTTCATATGGAAGTAAATAATATATTGCAACCGTTAAGGCGATGAGCAGCAAAAAACCAAATGTAGAAATTAAATTCTTTTTGAGTTTCCTCATTGTTATCACCTTTACCTTACTCTATTTTTGTACCACACTCAGGGCAGAATTTAGGAGTACCGGTTATCGGTGAATTACAAGAGGGACAAGTTTTAATTAAAGACATACCGCATTCGGGACAGAATCTTGTGTTCTTGCCGGGGAGAGCAGCACCACAATGAGGGCAAGGCTGAGGAGCCTCATATCCGCAGGATGTGCATGTTACAGCACCTGCTGGCAAATCAGCACTGCATTTGGGGCAAGGATTATATTTGTTGCCGCACTCGGGACAGAACTTCATCGTGTTTTTATACTCAAAGCCACAATTACTGCATTTTACAGTATCTTTTGCTTTTTTGTCGGTATCACAACCGCAATCAGAGCAGAACCGTTTGCTCTTGGGCATTATAGCACCGCAAGAAGGACAGGATTTTGTGTCTTCGGCATTTGTATCAAGCGTTTTCGCAATTCCACCAAATTGACCGCCGACTGCACCGCCCATAGTCACGCCCATTCCAAGACCTAAACCTGCGCCCATAAGATCTCCGGAAGTTCCGGGATTCTTTGCTGCGCCTTCCAATGTATCGAAGGAACGCTCTTGCTGATAGTTGTATCCAATGATATTCATCTCAGCTTTCTTTGCAAGAGCATCTTTGAGTTTCTTTACTGCCGTATCGTCTTCGGGAACGCTGATGTCATTAACATAAAAGTTAACAAGTTTTATGCCGTATTCCTCAAGTACGGGCTGCATCTTTTCTTGTAGATAGGTGGAAAGTTCTTCGATGTAGGCATTGATCTCCATAATGCTTATTTGTTTATGTACCAAATAAGAGGAAATCGCATCTTTTACCTTTGTAAGATATAAACCGCGGAAATATTTAAGAATATTGGTTTTATCGAATACAGAAAGAGTTCCAACCAATTTAACGAGGAACTGTTTGGCGTTTTCGATTCTAATTCCGAACTGTCCGAAAGCTCTCACAGGGATAAATACAGAATATTTAGGATCCTGCAACTGAATTGGTGAAGCTGTGCCCCACTTGATATCAAGTGAGTTTACCTTGTTTATGTACCAAACCTCCGCAGTAAACGGTGAACGACCACCGAAAGGAAGGTTGATTATCTTATTTAAAATCGGAATATTGGCGGTTTCTAAAGTGTGACGACCGCTCTGGAACACATCCAGTGCTTTACCACCCTTAAAAAGTATCGCTTCTTGCGACTCGTTAACGATCAGTTGTGTCCAAGTACCTAATTCTTCACTCGGGTATTTCCAAGCGAATACATCTGGACTACCGTTATACTTAACTACTTCTACAATTGCCATTTTTGTTTCCCCCTCAAATACTACTGCTCATCAATCTGATTTGCATATTTCTATCTTTTACCACTTTTTTGATATCGTTGATAATGGCTTCCATGCTTGTGATATCATCAGATTT